>NZ_JBHRYU010000030.1:0-117083 GCF_042649185.1 Cohnella sp. GCM10012308 | reverse complement strand
ATGCTTCCTTAACAATTCTAAGCCGTGTTTCTTCCTTTAACCTTTTTCCCATCCCGCTCATCTCCCTTATCCCTAGTTTAAAACATTGTAGGGAGGGACTCCAATTTGATTAGGGGGCCTAGGAGAATTTTCAGGTATTTTATCAAGCAGCGTGAGTCGGCAGAGAATACATGTACAATTGCAGTTATTTGGGAGCCCGTCCCAGCATCCGTAAGTCCCGTTACGCCAAAAACGCGCTTGCCTTTCCGCAAATTGCCGCCCAATTTAAAATTTCTTATCTGCCAAAATAAAATAAAAGAACCCGGGCATACGCCCGGGCCCGCTTCTTATATATCTGCCGATCAGCCCGTATTGCGGAGGCCGGCGGCAATGCCGTTGATCGTGAGCAGCACCTCGCGAAGCAGCTCCGTGTCGTCCTCGCCCTGTTCCCGGTGCTGTCTGAGCTCGCTCAGCAGTTGAACCTGGAGGTAGCTGAGGGGATCGACGTACGGATTGCGCAGGCGGATCGACTCCTGGATGACCGGTACGTTGTCCAGAATCTCTTCCTGACCGGTAATCTCAAGCAGGATGCGCTTGGTAAGGTCGTACTCCTCTTGAACGAGGGTGAAAATCCGCGTGCGGATCTCGTCGTCCTTGATCATATCCGCGTATTGCTGCGCGATCAGCAGATCCGCCTTGGCCAGCGCCATCTGCAGATTGTCGACGAGCGTCGCAAAGAACGAGTAGTCGCGGTACATCCGGCGCAGCGTCTCAAGCTTGGCGGGATCGCCGTCGACGTATTTCTCGAACGCGGTGCCGGCCGCATACCACGCAGGCAGCAGGTAACGGCTCTGCGTCCAGGCGAACACCCACGGAATCGCGCGCAGATCCTCGAAGCGCTCGCTGTTCTTGCGCTTGGACGGACGTGAGCCGATGTTGAGCTCGCCGACCTCGGACAGCGGCGTCGATTCCTTGAAGAAGGTCATGAAGCCCGGATCGCGGAAGATCAGGTCCTGGTACTTGGTCTGCGCCGTCTCCGAGATGGACGGGAGGATCTCCTCCCAATGCGCGTCGGCCGTCTGGTCGAGCGTAGGATGCTTCGCCAGATACGCGGCCTTCACCAGCGCGCTCGTCGCCTGCTCGAGGCTGCGGTACGCGATGCCTTCCATCGAATAACGGGACGTCAGCACTTCGCCTTGCTCCGTGATCTTGATGCCGGCGCCGATCGTGTGCGGCGGTTGGGCGAGAATGCTGCGGTTCAGCGGCATGCCGCCGCGACCGAGCGCGCCGCCGCGTCCGTGGAAGAACTTCAGCTTGACGCCGTAGTCGCCCGCCGTCTCGGTGATCTTGTTCAGCGCGACGCGCAGCTCCCAGTTCGCCGTGACCATGCCGCCGTCCTTGTTGCTGTCGGAGTAGCCGAGCATGATCTCGTGCATGTCGCCGCGCGCTGCGACAGCTTCGCGGTACACGGGCAGGTCGAACAGAGTCTTCATAATCTCCGGCGCGGCGTGCAGGTCGTCGATCGTCTCAAAGAGCGGAGCCGACTGAATCGAGCTGACGAGCTTGCCCTCCGGCGTGCGGCGCACGAGGCCCGCTTCCTTCGCGAACACCATGACCTCAAGCAGATCGCTCGCCCCGCGGGTCATGCTGATCAGGTACGTCGTGATGCAGCCCTCGCCGAACTCCTCTTGCGCGCGATGGATCGTCCGGTATACCTCCAGGCACTCCTTGGCGCCTTCGCTTAAGGAAGCCGTGGCGTGCAGTAGCGGCCGGGAATCCGACAGCAGACCGTGCAGCAGCTCGATCTTTTCTTCCTCGCCGAGCTCGTTGTACTTGTCCGTGACGCCCGCCTTCGCCAGCACCTCGGTCATCGCGTTCTCGTGCTCCTGGGAGTGCTGACGCACATCCAGAGCAGCCAGATAGAAGCCGAACAGCTCGACCTGGCGGATCAATTTTTTGAGATGCGTATCGGCGACGAAGTCCGCATAATGATGGCGCAGGCTGCGGTCGATCAGCTGCAGGTCCGCGATAAACTCCGACACTTGATGATAACGCTGGGAAGTTCCCTTGAATTTCTCTTCGCGCATGTTCTGCAGCTTCTGGATCATGTACGTGATCTTGATGCGGTAAGGCTCATGGTCGTTGGTCCAACGCTCCACCGTGCGCAGCTCGACTGCCTCGCGCTCCAGCTCGATCGATTCGAGCAGCTCGGGGTTCACCTTCACGATGGTCGTGCTGAAGCTCATTTTGCGCATAAGAGCCTTCAGAAGCGTCTCGTACTTGTGGATGACCAGATTGCGCTGCATGTTAAGCGTGCGCCAGGTAATGTCGGCCGTCACGGACGGGTTGCCGTCGCGGTCGCCGCCGATCCAGGTACCGAAGCGGAGGTAAGTCGGGACATGCCACTTTTGCTCCGGATAGTACTTGGCCAGACAGCGCTCCAGCTCGTCATAGACGTCGGGCAGCACGTTGAAGAGCGTCTCGTGGAAAAAGTACATGCCGTTGCGCACTTCGTCGATGACCGTCGGCTTGCGGTCGCGCAGCTCGTCGGTCTGCCAGAGGGTGAGCACCTCGTTGCGCAGCTGCTCCCGCAGGCGCTCGCGCTCGCGGTAGGTGAGGGACGGATTGTCCAGCTCCATCATCTCGTTGGCAATGCGCTTGTGCACGTCGAGCACGGCCCGGCGCATCGCTTCGGTCGGGTGCGCGGTCATGACCAGCTCGAGCGAGATGCCGGACAGCAGCTCCTGCACCTCGTTCAGCGGCAGGTTCTTGTCCTTAAGCTCCAAGATCGCGCTCTCGATGGAGCCCGGCTGCACCGCCTCGCCCGCGGAGCGCTCGTAGTCGCGCTTGCGGCGGATGCGGTGGTTCTGTTCGGCGATATTGACGAGCTGGAAATAAATCGCGAACGCGCGGATTACCTGATGGCGAACGCCCGGCTCCAATCCCGTAATCGTATTGACGAATTCCTCGTAAAGCTCGGGCACGAATTCGGCGCGCAGCGCCTTGCTCGTCTCCCGGATCTTCTCTACGTGGTCGAGCAGCTCTCGGCCGCCCTGGTGCACCAGCACTTCGCCCAGAATGTTGCCCAGGAAACGCACGTCCCGGCGCAGCAAATGGTTGGTCGAAGAGCGGCTTGCCGTGGCCATTTCTGTCATCCCATTCACCTCAAAATCATGACTTTCGACACTAAACAATCTTCTAAACATCATACTACAAATGATCTATAAAATCTGCCCCTCGGCTCGGGCCCTCAAAAATAATGTACCCGCATCGGGTTAGCCGAGAATCGGGCCGCGAGGCCTTCGTACGAATAAAAGAAGCCGCGCCGGATGCGGCTCCTTGCATTCACCGGACTATAAAAGCAAGCCGGTCTCGCGGTCGCCGCCGCAACTGCCGGACGCCTCTATCCAGAAGGATCCCACCGCGTGTAATATATACCTATTATGTAATCCTGGAGGCTAGCGCTATGACTTCTTCATCCTCATCTTCCTCTTCCTCGCCCTCGTCCGAGCCGGATCACGACGAGATCTATCGCAGCCAGGCGGATCAATACGACCGGTTGATCGCCGCCCAGCCATTGCTCGGCTCTCGCATCGACGCGATTCGGCCGCTGGCCGGACTCGACGTCGTCGACCTCGGCGCCGGCAGCGGCCGGCTGACGGTGCCGCTCGCCGCCCTGGCCCGCAGCGTGCTGGCGGTCGATCTGTCGCCCGCCATGCTCGAGGTGGCCGCGTCCAGGCTGACGGCGTCCGGCGCGGGCAACTGGCGCACGGCCGTCGGCACGCACCTGCACATTCCTGCCGAAGACACCAGCGTAGACCTCGTCGTCTCGGGCTGGAGCATCGCCTATTCGGCATCTTCAGATGTGGACCCTGACGGTTCCGCGCTCGCCGCCGTACTGAACGAGATTCGCCGCGTGCTGCGGCCCGGCGGTACCGTCGTGATCTTCGAAACGATGGGCACCGGCTTTGCGACGCCGAACCCGCCCGATTTCTTGCTTTCCTATTATGATGCGCTCGAGCGCGTCCATGGCTTCGCCCACGAATGCTTCCCGTTCGACTACACGTTCGCGGACGCTGCCGAAGCCGAAGGCCTGTCCCGCTTCTTCTTCGGCGACGAGACGGGGGACAAGATCGCGGCGAGCGGCTCGCCCATCGTGCCCGAGTTCGCCGGCGTCTGGCACCGCGTCTACGATTAACGCGTTTCGCGGCAGCGATTTGACGCTACGACCACAGCACCAGCGCCAGCGCGATCAAAGCCGGCAGCCCCTGCACGAGCAGAATCGACCGCTTGGCCGTCAAGCCGCCGAATAGAGCTGCGATCAGCACGCACGCCAGAAAAAACACTTCGATCTGCTGCCCCGTCTGCCCGTTCGGGTGCAGCAGTCCCCAGCATAAACCGGCCGCCAGAAATCCGTTATACAGCCCCTGGTTGGCGGCCAGCGATTTTGTCGTCGCAGCCGTCTCGGGCGTCGTGCCGAACGACTTCATCGCCCGCGGCGTCGTCCAGAGAAACATTTCCAGGATCAGAATGTAGACATGCTCCAGCGCGACCAAGCCCGTAAAGATTTGACCCAACATATGGAGACCTCCCTTTAATGGACTCCAGTATACCACCGAATATAACGTTCAAGCGTCAAATGGAAGTAACCCAAACGTTTTATTTCGTATTGATGGCGGTCTGGCTATGAGACAAATAAAAGAAAAAGAGCCGCCCCGCAGTCATTTTCATGACCTCCGGGACAGCTCCTTTTAAAGCTTGTTTTGGCCTAACCGAACGGTTTACTTCGCTTCCTTGATGATGCCGAAATAACGGCCCATCCAGTAAGGAAGGGTGAAGACCGCGGACGTGTCCATGTTGCCGTGGTTGTAATCGTAATTCGGATTGACGGTATACGCCGCGTCGAGTTGAGCGAACGGATTGTTGTTGTTCTTGATGATCTTGCGTTCGTCAGGCGCGAGCGCGTAGTTCGTTTGCTTGTACTTGTCGCGGTCGCCCGGCTCGATGTAGAGGACGTCCTGACGGTCGTATTGAGCGGCGAACTCGATGCGGTACAGCGGCATGCGGTACAGGAAGCGGACGGCCGACGCGAGGTCGACGCTCGTATCCTCCGGATGCGCCATTTGGTACAGGAACGTGTAGAACGGATTTTCCTCGCGCTTCTCGTTTGCGTACCATTGGTCGTAAGCCGCTACGATCTGCGCTTTGCGGACCGGATCCTGTTCCTGCAATATCAATTCGTAGACCGGGAACCAACCAAGCTCCTCGTCCGAGTAGTTGATGTACTGGGTCCAATCGCCGTGCAGCGTCCCGTTGATGTTGGAATCGTCTTCGCGGTCGCCCGTGTAGCCCGGCTTCTCATACGTAACGGGATTATTGTCGTTGATGCCGTAAGCATTGTTCGCCTGACGCACTAGCCTGCGCTCTTGATAGTCCAGCGCCATGTTGATGAAGCCCTTGCCGTTGACGAACGGCTCTTCCTTGCTGTAATCGCCGTCGTACACCAGATCGTAAGCTGCCTTAAACTTGGCCTGATCCTGCGGATACGCTTCTGCGGTCACGGTAATTGCCGTCTTCAGCATGGACATGATCTCGAGCGCGTTGAGCGGACCGTCCTCGTAACCGTAGGACAACGCGTCGTCGCCGTTCTCGTCCACGCCGATGTGCTGCGTCCACAACGCCTGCTTCTCCATGACGGACAAGCTGTCGTTAAAGTACTTGGACAGCCATCTCGACCATTGGGTCGACTTGCCCGTCGCGTCTTCGATGTAGTAGTGGTCGTCCTTCAGAATCAGGTTCGTCATCCGGTCGGCCGCCTCTGCGGTCAGGCGCTTGAACTCGGCCAGTTCGGGATCGGACGTATCGTCTACCAGATATTGATAAGCGGTGAAAAAGAGCGCGTAGTGGCCGTCGACTTCATCCGAAGAAGTGTCGGCTTTGTAGACGATCTGATTCTGGTCGATATAACCGTCGCTGCCGATGGCGCTGGCCGGGAACAGATCGTTGAAGAACTTCGGAATCTTCTCATATACCGGCACGGTCAGCTGGAACAGCGGCTTGTTGGAAGCCGTCGTCGTTTTGTCCTCCGCGGCGTTTGCATTGTTCGTCTTCGCGGTGATGACAGGCAGCACCTGATAGACATTTTCAGCGACGGAGGTCTTGATGTCGATACCCAGCTTTTGTCCTGCCGGACGAGTCGCGTTGAGCGCGTCGATCGCCTCTTGGCTCAGACCGAAGCCGTTGTAATTCATGACGTCCGAGCCGCCGGAAGGGAACAGCGTGTCGCCCTTCTTGCTCTCCGCGTCCTTGGTGACCCGCACGAGGCCGTAGCCGATCGGCGTCTTGCCGGCCTGCTGCATGCTCGGAATGATGGCGTTCGGATTGACGGCGTTGTCGCCGACGATCGTATGGAACCAAAGACCGTTTTGGCTCTGGAAGCCGTAGTCGGTGCCGTCCGTCGTTTTGGCGAGCCCTTCGTCGACCAACATGTAGGAGCGAGCGGGAAATCCGTTGCCGCGGCCGGACACATAGTCCAGCAGCAGAACTGCTTTGGAGGCGCGCAGCGCATCGGCTTTTGCGGCCGCGATATCCGCCTTCTGCTGCGTCGTCGGGCTCGAGCCCGCCTCGTCCTTCAGCGTACGGTAGCGGAAAATCTCGCCGATCGCGTACATCGTCGTCCACAAGCCGTCATTGTCGCTGGTCGCAGGCGAACCCGTAAAGGTTCCGGTTGCGGAGTTGTAATCGATGCTCGTGTTAGCGCCGTCCGAGAAAGTGAACGAGGCGCCCGAAGCCATGCCGCGGCGATCGTTGACGGCCTTAACAAGCTTCTCGTAGACGGCTGTCCGCTCCAGCAGCGTCATCTTGGGCATCGTGATGTGCGTGACGCCGCTCGCGGTCTTGGCCCATACGCCGCCGTCGCTGTCGGAAGCCAGCGCCAGCACATTGTCGTCTCCGCCATACAGATAACGCGGACCCGCGAAGTACTGAACGATGTCACGCGCGTCCGATTCCGTGAAGTCAACGCGCTGCAAGCCGGTCTTGGTGCCGATCCAATAGACGTTGTTCTTGTCCTTGAACGCGGCGGTGACGTCGCCGGTCACGGCGCCGGGCAGAAACGGAATGTCGGTGTCGGTCGTCCATGCGAGATCTGCCGGGATGGAGGCGTCGCCCGTTTTGTAGTAAGCAACGTTCTTGGTCGCCGCGGCTTGGAGCTGGACCGGCGTGAACTTCGCGCCGGGAAGCGCGACGTTCGCGCTTGCGGCCGGAACGGCGATTGCGGCGGCCAGCGTCGCGGTCAGCGCGCCGGTCGCCCATTTGCTGAGTTTGTTGTTCGCCATGGGGCACCTTCCTTATTGTTGGATGTGGGATACGCCGGTCGCGGTGATTGCGTAAACGCCCGTTCTGCCGTCCGAGATCAAGAGAAGCACTTTATCGTCCTTTAGATCGCCGCTTGCCAGCGTATAAGACTTCATATCGTTGTCTGTAAGGCGGACGCGCGTTACGCCGTCGTTCGTTCCGAGCCACAGCCACGTACGCGACGCGTCCAGCACCGAAGTGTTGACGCCCCGGAGCGAGGCGAAGATCGAAGGCTTGACGTCAAAGGAAGAATTGACGTAAGTCGTCGCATTCGTCAGATCCGGCACCTTGGTCGCCGAGTTGGCTACGCTTGGCTTGTAGGTCGGGTCCTGCAGGAACGCGATATACTGCTTGACCTGCACTTCTGCCGTCGTGCTGCCCAACTTGGAGGACGCTTCCTCGTAGCTGTACAGCTTCGTGCTCAGGTCGATTACGCCGCCGCCGCTGTTATTGCCAGTGCTGACCGTGCCGCCGCTCGTTTTCGTCTCGCCGGCGACCGTAGCGCTCTTCGCGTTCAGCGTCAGCACGCCCGGCGCCTTCGACAGCTCGACGCCTTCCGCGTTGATGACCGCCGTCGCGATCTTGCCTTCGCCCGTTACTTGTACAGGGCCGTCGGCCGTGAGCGTATCCAGGTCAAAATCGGATGCCAGCGCGATCTTCGCGTTCTTCAAGCCGGAGGCTGCCGTGAACTTCGAGATGTGTCCAGCAGCGCCCTCGAACGTCAGGCCCGATGCGAATGTCAGCTCCTTCGCATCGCCCTTCCAGTGAACCGTGTCAGTAGGCTTTGCCTTGATCACGACGACGCCGACAGGCTGGGTAGAACCGTTGTCCAACTCGCCGCCCGACGCGAACTCGACGTTAGCGATGTTCGTGTCGCCCTCGAGCTTGACCCGGATCTCGCCCGATGCCTTGTCCACGACAAGGCGCGCCGCCTTCGTATTTTTCAGCACGACCGTATGCGCGCCGCCGCCGAGCACGTAAATCGTGCCGCCGACGTTCGAACTTTCGATCGTCACTTCGCCGTCGCCGACGCCCGGCGCGATATATAGGCTGCCCGTCAGGTTCAAGCCCGTCAGCGTCGAACCCGCTTTGTTGACGGTCAGATTGCCGCCATTCACGCCGTCGTGCGCGGCTCCGTCGGCGATCAGCGTCCCCATCGCCCCGTTCAGCATCTTGACCGCTTCGGCGCGCGTCAGGCTCTTCTTGGGCTGGAAATCGCCCGCAGGCGTTCCCGATATGTAGCCGGCTTCCTGCAGCGCATGCACCGCGTCCTTCGCCCAGGCGGCGATCTGTCCTTCGTCGGCGAATGCGCCGGCGGACGTTGCCGCGCTTAGGTGCAGCGCCCGGCCCAGCATGACGGCCGCTTGCTCGCGGGTCACGTTGGCCAGCGGCGTCGCGTTGCCTGCGGCATCGCCCTGCATAATGCCTGCCGCCGCAACCTTCGCGATATCGGCCGCATACCAGGCCTGCGCCGGCACGTCCGCGAACGATGCCGCGCCGCCCGCTTCATATCCGTATATGCGGTTCAGCATCGCGGCCAGTTCAGCGCGCGTTACGGCTCCGTTCGGACGGACGAGTCCGTTCTGATCGCCTTTCAGCAGCCCGAGCTCCTGCCATGTCTGAATCTCGGCCGACGCCCAGGCCGGAATCGTCTCCGCGGACGTCGCGGCATACGCGCCTTGTCCGAGCGCCATCAGCGCCGATGCCGACAGCAGCGACACTGCTCCTTGCTTCCACCTTTTGCCCATTTGAGAGCCTCCTCGGTTGATCGTTTGGACTAGTCTGATGCTTCGAACCCCTTGCATTGCTCGCTTGCCTTGCTCCCCCGCTCGCTCCGACGCCGCGCCGCCGGCCGATCAGCCCCTCTCAGGCGCCAGCGCGCCGGCAGCCTCGAGATCAAGCACGACCGTCGCGTCCGGATGCAGCTGCAGCAGCGACGCCGGACAATCCGTGCCGATCGGCCCTTCGAGCGCCCGGGCGACGATTGCCGCCTTGGCCGCGCCCGTGGCGAGCAGCACGATCGATCTGGCTTGCAGGATTCGCCCTGCGCTCATCGTCAGCGCGTATTCGGGCACCTGCTCGTCTTCGCCGAAAAATCGCGCATTGGCTTGACGGGTCGATTCGTCCAGACGTACGACGTGCGTGCCGCCCGGCGCGGAAGCGAACCCCGGCTCGTTGAAGCCGATATGGCCGTTCAGCCCGATGCCGAGCAGTTGAAGATCCGCGGGACCGTAATAGCGATACAGCGCGTCGTATAGCCTGCAGGCGTCTTCGGCATTCGCGGCGTCGCCTTCCGGCAAGTGCGTCCGGTCCGGCGACAGGTTGACCCGGTCGAACAGATGCGTTCTCATATAAGCCGCATAGCTCTGCGGATGCGACGGCGGCACGCCCGCATATTCGTCCAGGTTAAAGGTTCGCGCCCTGCCGAAGTCCGCTTCGCCCAGGCGATGCGCCGCGACCAGCGCCCGGTAGACGCCGACCGGCGTCCCTCCGGTCGCCAGCCCGAGCACGCTGTCCGGCTTGCGCCGCAGCTGCTCCGCGAACAGGCCTGCGACATGTTGCTCCGCTTCGGCCGCGGACGGCAGTACCACGACTTGCACGCCGTGCACGAGCCGTCCGGCTTCCGCATCCGCCGCGTCCATCAAGTCCGTCGCGTCCGCCGCATTCACGGCCGGCCTCAAGGCACCAGCGCCGCGAACTGCGGCAGATAAGCCGCGTTCGCCTCCAGAATGTCGGCGAGCACCGCCTTCGCCAGCGCCGCGTCGCCGACGAGCGGATGAACCGTGAGCGCTTGCAGCGCGGCATGGCGGTCGCCGTGCACGGCTGCCTCGATCGTCAGCTCCTCATACGACTTGATGAGCTGCAGCAGCCCGCGAATTTGCGGAGACAGCGGCGCCGTCAGCTGCAGCGGATGCGCGCCGTCCGCCTTGATGACGCAGTTGACCTCGATCGAGGCGTCGTCGGGCAGGCAGGAGACGATGCCGCCGTTTCTCACGTTGACGACCTGGATGTCGCCCTTGTCCGTGTAGATCGACTTCATGAGCCGCACCGCGGCCTCCGAGTAGTAGGCGCCGCCCCTCTTCTCCAGCTGCTTCGGCTTCTCCGTCACCTCGGGGCGGCGGTAGATGTCGAACAACTCGGCTTCCACCGACTTGACCTCATCGGCGCGGGTCCTGCCCGTGCGTTCGAAGTCGGACGCCAGCTCGGCCAGCATTTCGTTCTTCATATAATAGTAGCGATGATACGAGCACGGCAGCGCGCCGAGCGAGGATATGAACGCCGCGTCCCACTCCAGGTCGGGTACGTTTTTCACCGTCAGCCCTTTGCCCGAGCCGAGCGTTTTCAGGAACGCATCCGTGACGTCCTCGCCGTCCAGCAGCACGCGTGTCGTCCAGTGCAAATGGTTGATGCCCGCCATCTCGATGAACACCCGCTCCGGCTCCACGCCGTACAGCGCCGCGATCTGCATCTTGGTGTCGATCGGGAGATTGCACAGCCCGACGGTCTTAATGCGCGAATGCTTCAGCACCGCCTCCGTGACGAGCCCCGCCGGATTGGTGAAGTTGACGAGAAAAGCTTCCGGCGCCAGCTCCTCCATGTCCCGGCAGATGTCCAGGATAACCGGGACGGTCCGCAGCGCCTTGGCGAAACCGCCGGCCCCCGTCGTCTCCTGGCCGATCAGGCCGTGCGACAGCGGGATTTTCTCGTCGAGCGATCTTGCCTCGAGCATGCCGACTCTCAGCTGCGTCGTGACGAAGTCCGCCCCGGCGATCGCCTCCCGGCGGTCGAGCGTCGTGCGCAGCGCGATCTCCTTGCCGCTGCGCTCAATCATGCGGCGGGCCAGATCCGCTACGATCGCCAGCTTTTCCGCGCCGGCGGCGATGTCCGACAGCACGAGCTCCCGGACCGGGAATTCGTCGTGATACCGCAAAATGCCGTCGATCAATTCAGGTGTGTAGGAGGATCCGCCTCCGATGACGGCCACCTTCAGATGTTGTCTGGTCATACGATTACGCTCCTTCATCTTGCTGACTTGCGTGGTAAGACATGGGACCCTCGCCGCTTTATTCCTTGACGCCGCCGGCCGACAGGCCGCTCACGATATAACGGTATAGCACGAGCGAGATGATCACCGGCGGCAGCGAGGCGACGATGCCGCCTGCCGTCATGAGGCCCCAATCGATGCTGTGCTTGCCGATGAATTCCCGTACGACGATCGGCAGCGTTTTGGAAGCGACGGTCTGGGTGAATGCATTGGCGTAGATAAATTCGTCCCAGCAGTTGAGGAACGTGAAGATCGCGGTCGCCGCGATGCCGGGCATCGCGAGCGGCACGAGAATGCGCGTCATCGTGCCGAGCTTGCCGCAGCCGTCGATATACGCGGCCTCCTCGAGCTCTCTGGACACGCCCTGCAGGTAGCCCGACAGCAGCCAGGCCGCATACGGCAGGGAGAAGGACAGATTGGCGGCGATGAGCGCCGCGTTCGTATCGAGCAGCGGCTGCGTATGCCAGCCGATGCCGGTGAACGGAATGCTGAAGTCGATGCCGTCCCGCATCATGACGTACAGCGGGACGATGATGCTGATCGAGGGCAGCAGCTGCATCGCCAGAATGATGAACAGCAGCGTGACGCGCAGCGGAAACTTGAGTCTGGCCAGCGCGTAGCCGCCCAGCGTACCGACGACGATCGTCAGCACCGTCGTGAGCGCACTCACGGTGAAGCTGTTGCGAAGCGCGTGGAAAAAGTCGCTGCCGACCGGACCTGCCAGCAGATGCCGGTAGTTGATCCAGGTAGGCGCGTGCGGCAGCAAATGTCCCGACAGCAGATCGCGGGTCAGGCTGAGCGAGCTGGTCAGCAGATAGACGAAGGGTCCCAGCGTGAACAGCGTCAGCAATACGATGCCGAGCCACAGATAGAACGGCGGCATCAGATCGCCGTCGCGCGGCCTGGTGAACCAGCGCCGGACGCCGGCGCCGTGGTTAGTCGATTCCATACGTTGCTCGGCTCCTTAAAGGTGGGAATCTTGGTTGCGCTTGAGCAGCACCATGTAGACGATGACGAGGATCAGGATCAGCAGCGTGGATACCCATGCCATCGCCGACGCCTTGCCAAGATAGAAGTAACGGAAGGCATAGTTGTAAGTAAGGTACGAGGTCGAGGTTTTGGCGTCGCCCGTAAATACCGTGAGGATGTCGTACACCCGGTATGCGCCGATAATCCGCAGGATGACCGCGACGATCGCCGTAGGCAGCAGCTGCGGCACGGTAATATGCCGAAGCTTTTTCCAGAAGCCCGCCCCGTCGATCACGGCCGCTTCGTACAGCGAATGCGGAATGCTCTGCAGCCCCGCCAGCAGCAGCAGCGTCATGAACGGCGTCATCTTCCAAATGTCCGCGATGGCCGAGAACGTGACGACCTTCGTCGAGCTGGACAGCCAGAGCGGGTTGGACGATTCCGGCAGCAGATGCAGGTTGTGCAGCACGACCGTCAGCGCGCCGTAGCCCGGCTGGTAGATCCAGTTCCACAGCAGGCCGCTGACGAGCGTCAGCATCGCCCACGGGATCATGATCATGCCCCTGAACATCAACCGGCCCTTGAACGCGTGGTTCAGCAGCAGCGCGGCGAAGAAACCGATCGCAAGCTCGGCCGCGACGGAGAAAACCGTGAAGTACACGGTGTTCCCCATCGACGTCCAGAAGTCTTGCAGCTTGAAGATGTCTGCATAGTTGCCCAAGCCCACGGGCTTCGGATCAGAACCGTCCATCAGGTTGTACTTGTAGAGACTCCATACCGACGATTGAAAGATCGGTACGATAAAGATTCGGAACAGAATGTAAATGGTCGGCACCAGCAGCACATAGGCCAGCAGCGCGTCTTGTCGCATGGCGGGCGTGTATTTCGCTCGTTTTCTCTTGGGTGCCGCGTTCGGCTCAGCCACTCCTGCTCCTCCTTGCTATTTGGCCGCGCGCTGTATCGCTTGGTCGATCTTGGTAGCCGCGTCGTCCAGCGCCTGCTGCGGCGTTTTGTTTTTCACGAGCGCGCTGTAAATCTCGTTGGATTGAATGTCGGCCCACTCGACGTAGCCCGGCGCGTTCGGGCGATTGGAGCCGTATTGGAACTGCTCGACGATCTGATTCAGCGTCTTCGTCGAATCGGCTGCGATCATGTCGGGATCTTCGTACAGGCTTTTCAGCGACGGATAGATGCCCATCTCCTTGAAGTTGTCGAGCTGGAAGCCCTTTTCCCCGATCCACTTGACGAACTCCAGCGCGGCCTGCTTGTTCTTGCTGCTCTGCATGATGCCGATGCCTTCGGAGCCGGATACGGCGGTGGACACGACGCTTCCTTCGCCCGGGATCAGGCCGACGTCGGTCTGACCGACTACCTGCGACATATCCGCGTTGTTCAGGTCCGGATACATGCCTTCCCAATTGATCATCATGGCGATCTTGCCGGCGGAGAAGGCGTTCTTCACGTCGTCTTCCGTCCATTGGAGGCTGGAAGGATCGACCGTCTTGTCGACGTGCAGCAGGTCCGTCATATACGTGAGCGCCTTTACGGCTTCATCGGAATTGACGTGCAGCTTGCCTTGGTCGTCCAGCAGTTGGCCGCCGAACGCCGCGACGATCGTGTCGAAGTCGATGTTGAGCGACTCCGCCTGCTTCCATGACCAGGCCGAGCCGTAGACGCCGTTTTTGGTCAGCTTCTTGGACATCTCGCGGAATTCGTCCCAGGTCTTCGGCGGCGCGTCGTAGCCTGCATCGGCGAGCAGCTTCTTGTTCCAGTACAGATGCTTGCTGCTGGAGTAATAAGGAATGGCGAGCACGTGGCCGTTGTAGATGACCGAATCGACCGAGGACTGCGTGTAGTTCGCGAGGGTCTCCTTGGGCATGACGTTCGTCAGGTCCGCCGCGATCTTGCCTTCGTAAAACTGGCCGCCCCAGATCGTATCCATCTCGATGATGTCGATGTCGGAGGAGCTGGACAGCGAGGCCGTCGTGATCTTGCCGAAGAGCGAGTTGTAATCGACGCCCATGAAGTTCACTTCGATGCCGGTCTCTTCGGTAAACTTTTTAGCCATCTCGGCGACGCGTCCGTCGGTGTCGACCATCAGTACGGTAATTTTCTTGCCCTTCTGCGAGCCGTCTCCAAGCTTGGACCAATCCATCTCCGCCGTAGCGCCGGCGGATGCCGACGACGAAGCGGATTGCGACGCGTCCGATTTGGCCGTCGGCGTCACGCCGCAGGCCGACAGCATCGCTGCGGATAAGAGGACCGGTGCGGCCCACTTGGGCCAGGAATGTTTGTTTAGCAAAACGTACGACCTCCCTATAGGAAACTCATTGTGGATGATACCGTTTACATACCTGATTCTGGTAAACGCTTTCTTTTTCCCGTAGCTGTACTGTCCGCTGGAGCGCCCCTCCTGATCGTGCACGCTGCGGCATCCGCCAAGCGCTGCGCAAGCAAACATCGGATGTTCTTCCAACCTTTGCTCAGTCAGTTAATTCGTACCTTCGTTATCCCCTCATCCCTCAATGGTAATAATGAATTAAGTACATGTTATTATTTGTTATTACCTTTGTCAATCATCTAAAATATTTTTGTGTGCATTGGACAGTTTGAGCTGAAAGCAAGCGTTATCTTTACAATGAAATCAACAAAAAAATAGCGAAAATACACGGATGACAGGATTCGATTCACAAATATGACGAATACATTTATAATGATGAATGTTGGCAGTTGCACTTAGTGGAGGTAATTTGTAATGACAAAGAAACAACATAATCCCCTTTACGCGATGCTGAAGGAGAAGCTGCTGCTTCAAATTCAATCCGAGGAGTACAAGGTAGGGGATCGATTGCCAACAGAGTCGGAGCTGTGCGATCAGTATCAAGTGAGCCGCACGACCGTACGATACGCACTCCAGGAGCTGGAGAGGGAAGGCATTCTCGAGCGGATCCAAGGGAGCGGGACGTTCGTCAAGCGCAAGGAGCTGCAGCTGCTCGCGACGCGCAGCTTTTCCGAGGATATCAGCGCGCAGGGCAAAAAGCCCAGCAACAAGGTGCTCGAAGCCGTCGTCGTGCCTGCGGACTCTCCGCTCGCCGGCGTGCTCGGCATTCCCCTCGAATCGCCGGTGACGAAGCTCGTGCGCCTTCGCTACGCCGACAACGAGCCTTTGATCTACGAGACCTCTTACATTCCCTGGAGTCTGGCACCGGGCCTTGCGCTCAATCATGATGAAGGCTCTTTATTCTCGCTCATCCAAAGCCGCTACCACCTGCAGATCCACCGTTCCGTCGAAAAGCTGAAGCCCGTGCTCGCGGACAAGCAAGCCGCGAAGCTGCTCAACATCCCTGAAGGCTCGCCCTGCTTCGAGGTGCAGACGATCACTTATTTGACAGACAACACGCCGCTCGAATACAACTACGGCATTTTCCGCGGGGACTTCCCGAACTTCACGATCGAGCGAATTTATTGAGGGTGCCGCTTTACCATATAGAGGCGGTGCGCGGATTTTGGCGCTTCGTCTCTTGCGGCTAAGCAAGCAGCAAGGCAGTCATTTTGTTTCCGATTGAGACTTCTTGCGGCCGGCGAGGTTGCGACGGGGCTACTTTGTTTCTGGTTGAGACTTCTTGCGGCAGGCGAGGTTGTGACGAGGCTACTTTGTTTCTGGTTGAGACTTCTTGCGGCAGGCGAGGTTGCAACGGGGCTTTTTTGTTTCCGGTTGAGACTTCATGTGGCAAGCGAGGTTACGACGGGGCTTTTTTGTTTCTGGTTGAGACTTCTTGCGGCAGGCGGGACCACGGCGTAAAGTCTGGCTCCAGGGCTGCATCTGGATGGGGACCAATCATCAAAACAAAAAATCCGCCATGATGGCGGATGCGAAATTCGTTATGGAGCGGAAAACGGGATTCGAACCCGCGACCTTCTCGTTGGCAACGAGATGCTCTACCACTGAGCTATTTCCGCATATGTAGTCAAAATAAAAAGCCTTGATGGCAAGGCCGATGCTTGCAAATGGTTTTTTTGGAGCGGGTGATGGGAATCGAACCCACGCCATCAGCTTGGAAGGCTGAGGTTCTACCATTGAACTACACCCGCAAAAAAAAGTGGTCGGGACGACACGATTCGAACATGCGACCCCCTGGTCCCAAACCAGGTGCTCTACCAAGCTGAGCTACGTCCCGACAGTATGAAGAAAAGTGGCGCGCCCTGAGAGATTCGAACTCCCGGCCTTCAGATTCGTAGTCTGACGCTCTATCCAGCTGAGCTAAGGGCGCATATGATGGAGCGGAAAACGGGATTCGAACCCGCGACCTTCTCGTTGGCAACGAGATGCTCTACCACTGAGCTATTTCCGCGTATGATGGTCAGTCCTAGGGCGAATGTCGTCGTTTTCTTCGTTAATGTTTTCCCCCAAAAGCGACTTTTTTATATTAGCAAATCCCCTAGAGAATTGCAAGCGGTAATTTAAAAAAGATGAAATTACTTTTCGGAAGCGGTTCGGAGCCTGATTTGGCTGCGAGCTGTCGTGCGATCTGCCGTGCGATCTGCCGTGCGATCTGCCGTGCGATCTGCCGTACGATCTGCCGTGCGAGCTGCCGATGAACGGCCGGGAACTTCCCCGGCTCGTCCATGGCAGCGTTCGACCGTACAAGGCCTATACGGAGCCCGTATAGATCTCCGTCTCATAATCGAAGGATACGCGGCCGTCCTGCTGATAACGGTCGAAGATGTCGCGCAGCTCGCGCATCATCGGCTCGTAGTTCGGGTCGCCCGGCACTGGGGTATACGAGGAGGAGCGCAGCCGCCCGCTCAGGCCGTCGAAGTCAAACAGCTGCCGGTTGGGGAACCGCGCCTCGCGCTTCGTGCCCGGCACGAAGAAGGCGGCCAACTGCTCCGGCGTAATATTGCGATGGTTCACCGTCGCATAATCGGTACCCAGACGCAGAAGCAGCGCCTCGTACGCCTCCAGGAACGGCAAGCCGCTCGTGAGCCGCGTATTCCAGATCAGCGCCGCCTTCCCTTCGGGCCGCAGCAGCCGATGGAACTCCCGCTTCGCCGCGGCCTGGTCGAACCAGTGGAACGCCTGGGCGGAAACGATAAAGTCCGCCGAAGCGTCCGGCAGCCCCGTCTGCTCCGCCGCGCCGTTCACCGCTTTAAAGCCCGAATACCCCTGCAGCGCCCGCTCCGCTTCCTCGCGCATCGCCCGGTTGGGCTCGACGGCCGTGACCGGCGTCCCCCGCTCTAGCAGCAGCCGCGAAAAAATCCCCGTGCCCGCGCCGATGTCGGCGACCGCGGAATCGCGCCCGAGGCCGACTTCCCCGTACAAGTAATCGATGGCGGCCGCCGGATAACTCGGCCTGTACTTCACGTACGTTTCCACGCGATCGGTAAAACGCTCTTTGTTCTCCATTCCCTTTCTGCCTCCTCGCTTCTTTTACTTTTCCCCGATTTCCTCCGCGCTCTCCCCTTGCCAGAGCTTGCGGAAGCTCTCGCTCGAAGCGAGCAGCTCCGTCGCCGTGCCCTGCGCCTCGATCCGTCCGTCGCTCAGCAGCACGATCCGGTCAGCTCGCGCCAGGGCGGCCTTGCGGTGGGAGACGACAAGGCAGGTCGCGCTGCCCTTCGCCTTGAACAGGCGCTCCCATAGCTGCCTCTCCGTGTCCACGTCGAGCGCGGAGGACAAGTCGTCGAAGACGTACAGCTGCGCGTCCCGCGCGAGCATGCGCGCCGCCGCGGTACGCTGCGCCTGGCCGCCGGACAGCTTCACGCCCCGCGGCCCCACCATCGTCTCCAGCCCGTCTCTGAGCCCGGCGATGTCCTCCTCCAGCACGGCGGCATGCAGCGCGCCCGCAAGCTCCTCCGGCGTCGACGGCGCGCCGAGCAGGATGTTGTCCCGCAAGGTAGCGCTGTACAGCCTTGGTATCTGGGCGGTATAGGCGCTCTGCGGCGGCACGAAAAAGTCGGCGGGCTTCGCGACCGGCTCGCCGTTCCACCGGATCGTGCCGCTCTCTGCCGGCAGCAGTCCGAGCAGCGCGCGCAGCAGCGTCGTCTTGCCCGAGCCGACCATGCCGGTAATGACGGTAAAGGATCCTCGGGGCAGCGTCAGATCGATATCTACGATGCCCCTTCCCGTCTCCGGATACCGGTAGGTCAAGCCGGACACGGCGAGCTCGCGCAGCGGCTCGGCCCGGACGACCGGCACGAGCGTCTCATCGTCCTCATGCTGCGCCGCTTCCTTCTTCCGCCCCTTCTCGTCGTACGCGCCTCTTCGCCCTTCCTTTTTACCGAGACCGATATAAGCCTTCCGCACGAGCAGCGCAGGCGACGCGCCGCGCAGCATCTCCTTGAGCCTGCCGAAGCTGACGTCCATCTGCTTGTAATAGGTCATGAAGTTGCCGACGTTGGAGATCAGCTGGGTCACGAAGGTCAAATAATAGACGAACAGCGAGAAGTCGCCGATCGTAAATTCGCCGCCTCTCATCTTGATACCCGCCAGCAGCAAAATGATGCCGGTTCCGAGGTTCACGGAGTTGTTGAATACAGACGACAGCGTCTCGGTCAGCAGCTTGTCCCTGATCATCGACTGCCGTCTGCTCTCGCCCAGCCGCGCGAACCGGTCGACGACCCGCTTCTCCGCGCCGGCTACCTGGATGGCCAGCACGCTGCCGAACATCTCGCTGATCGCGCCCGTCACCTGGGCGGTCGACTCCCGGCTAGCCGCACGATACTTGCGGATGCGCGTCGTGGCGATCTGGGCGGCCGTGACGACGAGAATAAGCGGCACGAAGACGAGCACGGTCAGCTGCGCGTCGATTGAGAGCAAGATCCAGCTGGCCGCGACCACGAATCCGACAAGACCGAGCGTGTCGACCGACCAGCTCGTGGCCTCCTCGGCCTGCTCGACGTCGTCCCTGAAGTTGCTGATTGCTTCGCCGGGCGAGCCGGGAATCGCGCGCGCGCCGGGTGCCCGCAGGACGTGAGCCAGCAGGTTGCGCCTTAGCAGGCTGGAGATGCGATAGCGGAACGCGACGTCCGTCAGAAACCCGCAATAAATCAGCGCGATGCGCGCCAGCGCCGCGGCGACGAGAAGCGCGGCGATCGCGCCGGCACCGTAGGGAAAAGGGTGCGTGCCTTCCAGATGATCGAAGAAGGCTTTGGTCAGCAGCCCCGGCAGCAGCGGCGCCATGTGGATCAGCGTCCATGCCAGCAGGTTCAGCAGGTACAAGCCCGGCCGGTACCCGAGCATCCGCCAGAAAAATCCGCTTGTCTTCATACGAGCACCTCCTCCATGCCGACGGCCAGCATCCGGCTGAAGCGGGAATCGGAATCTCCGGCGAGCGACGCGCGCCTGCCGTATTCGACGACCCTGCCCCGCTCCAGGATTGCGATATCGTCCGCCCGCTGGATCGTCGCCAGCCGGTGCGCGATGATGATGCAGGTCCGATCTTGCAGCAGCCGGTCTACGGCCGCCTCGATCCGGCTTTCCGTCAGCGGGTCCAGCCGCGACGAAGCCTCGTCCAGGATGACGAGCCGCGGATCGGTAAGGAATACGCGCGCAAACGCGAGCAGCTGCCCCTCGCCGGCAGACAAGCCCGCGCCACCCGACGACAAGTACGTATCCAATCCGTCCGGCATGCCAGCGAACCATCCGTCCAGTCCCAGCTCGGACAGTACGTCCATAATTCGACGATCGGGGATGCGATCGTCGAATAGCGTCAGGTTGTCCCTGACCGTGCCCGCTAGTATTTCGATATTTTGCGTCACCATCGCCACGTAGCCGCGCACCTCGCCGAGCTTGAATTCGCGCAGATCCGTGCCGGACAGCGTCACGGCGCCCTGCTGCGGATCGTAGAAGCGGAGCAGCAGGCGCGCGATCGTCGTCTTGCCGCTGCCCGTACGCCCCAGCAAGCCTAGCGTGCGGCCGCGCTCGAGCTTCAGATTCACATCGTGGAGAGTAGGCTCGCCGTCTTCTTCGTAGGCGAATGTCACGCCCCGCAGCTCGACAGAGGCAGGACCGGCGGGCAGCGATGCGCCGGGACCGTCCTGAACCGCAGATTGCGTCGCGAGCAGTTCGCCGACTCGAACCATGCTGGCGTCGGCTTTTTGCAGGTCCTCAAGCTGGGTCCGAATCTTCTCGATCGGCTTCGCCAGCAGCTCCGTATAGTAGAATACGAGATACGCCGATCCGATCGTCAGCTCGCCCCGCTTCCACAATATCGCGCAGACGACGAAGGCCGCCGCGTTGCCGAGCGCAAATACGAGAATCGTCGTGCTCCACATGAGAAAGTAGCCTAAAAACGCCCTCACGCGCATGGGCAGCATCCGGCGGGTCATGTCGTAGAAGCGGCTCATCGCAAAGCCTACGGCACCGTTGGCGCGCGTATCTTCGGTGCCCTCGAGCTGCTCGCCGATAAAGCCGTAATATTCGGCGTTGGCCTGCCGCCACCGCGTCCAGACGGGGACCGCGAACGCCCGGATGCGCTGGATCGCCCAGATGCTGCCGCCGACGAAGACGGCCATCACGATGCCGATCCAGAAGTTCTCGCGGAACAGCAAAATGAGGATTCCGAGCGTCAGCAGCCCGTTGCCCGCGAGATTGATCATAAAGCTGGAGAAAAATTGCGCGAGCGCGTTGACGTCTCCGTCCACGCGTTCGATCAGCGAACCCGACGTATGCTTCTTGTGAAACGACATGTCGAGCGAAAGGCAATGCGCCGCCAGATCGACGCGCAGCTTGTTGGTCGTCTTCCAGCCGAGATTCTCGCTGAAGTAGGACGCCGCGACGGACACCCCTTGCTGCAGCAGGGAGAAACCGATGAATAGTCCTCCGGCGTAATAGAGCGGCGTCAGACTGCCTTGTCCTTGCGCCGTATCGATAAAGTATCGAATAATTTGCGGATTGACGAGCTGCAAGGCGATCGACGACAGCAGCAGCGCGCCGAGCCCGATCAGCGCCCGCCATTCGGGCAGCAAATAGCCGCGCAGCATGACCCGGTATTTTCCGCCCGGCTTGTCGCCGGATATTTTGTTGCTCACTGCCTGACTCACCCTCCTTGAACCGCATGCCGTCTATTATACACGCCTTGGCGCGGGCACGGCAGACCGGCAAGCCAAGAAGAATAATCAGGGAAGTTTGAAGATATCGTCCCGACGGTCGGCATCTCGATTCGCGCATAACGCATAACGGTCGCTGATCCGCTAATTTGCGCGCAAGCGGCCAACGATGGCTCATCCGACTGCCGTTCTCGCAACTCGCCTACCGCCGGCTTATCCCACTACCGTTCCGGTAGGTTGGTTCCATCCCGGCCCTCGTCCTTCCTTCGCGGAAAAGCCTGCAAATATACATCTTTTTTTGCCCATATCGACCCCTTGAGCGTAAAAGATGCGAAAACGCAGGTATTTTTCGCCATCGGCCGGTTTTCCGGCGTGCGCTTCGAAAATGCCTGCACATTTGCAGGTATTTCATCAAGTGTAGCTGGGCGGTAGAGAATACATGTATATATGCAGGCTTTTCAACCCGCCAAGCTTTCAATAGACTCCGCTGCACCAAACGCGCGCCTGCCTGTCCGCAAATCGCTGCCTCCCGAGCCGGTATGGATAGCCAGGCCGTTTTTTAGAAACAGGCCGCACATGCATACTTTTTTAAGTGCCAAAAAAACCCGCAGCCCCAAAGGGCGTCGGACTTTGCCGGCCACTAGATTTATTCGTTAAGCGCCCGAACGTTAAGCGCCCGAACGTTAAGCATACCTAAACGTTAAGCATACCTAAACGTTAACCGCCTGAACGTTAAACCTAGCCGACGCCTACAGCTTGATCGCGGTCGACAGCAGACCCTGCACGTAATAGCGGTTCGTAAACGTGAACAGCAGGATGAGCGGCACCGACGCGACCAGATAGCCGCCGAACGTCACCGGCATGTTGGACGAGTACTGTCCGGTGAAGCTGATGAGCAGGCCTGCCGCGATCGTGAGCTTCTCGTGGTCGGCGATCGTGATCATCGGCCATAGATACTCGTTCCAGGCGCCGACGATCTGCATGATCGCAAGCGTTCCCATAATCGGGATGCAGAGCGGCAGCGCGATGCGGTAGTAAAGCTTGAAGTCGTGCGCGCCGTCCATCTGGGCCGCCTCGAAGTAATCCTTCGGAATGCTCTCGAAAAATGATCGCAGCAGGAAAATACCGAAGATCGGACCGCCCGTGACAAGCGGCAGAATGAGCGCCCAGTAGGAGTTGAGCAGGCCAAACGTCTTGTAGAGCATGTAGCCCGGCACGAGCGTAAGCGCCCCCGGTATCATCATGAGGGCCAGGACGAGCATATACAGCCATTCCTTGCCGAAAAACTTCATGCGCGCAAACGTAAAAGCCGACAGCGATGCAATCAGCAGCATGCCCGCCGTACCCACACCCGCTACGAACACCGTGTTGAGCAAATAGCGCCAGATGCTGCCGAACGCGCTGGACACGTTGCCGACGCGAAGCGGCAGCGTCGGATACCACCGGGTCGCGGTGAACGCCACGTCCGACTTGAACGCGCCCCACAGCGTGAAGCCGAGCGGATACAGCAGCATGGCTAGCAGCGCGACGAGCGCGGCGTTCAAGAACCATTGCGGCAGCCGTCTGTATTGAGTCATGCCTCTTCTCCCCGTTCCATTAATTCGTCTCCGTCTTCATGCCGCGGTACGCGACCAAGCTCAGGAGGAAGATCCCGGCGAACATGACCGTGCCGATCGTCGTCGCGTAGCCCATCCGGCCGGCGGTAAAGGCTTCGATGTACATGTAGTAGGCGGGGACATAGGTGCTGTAGCCCGGCCCGCCCGACGTCAGGACGATCTGAATGCCGAAGTCCTGCAAGCCTCCGATGATGCCGAAGATCAGAAAGAAGCGGACCTGGCCCATCAGATGCGGCAGATCGATATGCCAGATGCGCCGCAGCAGCCCCGCGCCGTCCAGCTCCGAGGACTCGATCACTTCGCTGGAGATGTTCATCAGACCGGCCATGTAGATCAGCACGCTGGTCCCCCCGATCCAGGGAAAGCCCATGAAGATGATGCTCGGAATGATCAGATCGGCGCTGCCGAGCCAGTCGATCACCCGGTCCGGCGCGATCAGCCCCGTTCCGCGCAGCAGCGAGACGAGCAGGCCGTTCGTCGGATCGTATATGTTTTTCCAGATCAGCAGTCCGACGACGCCCGGCGCCACGATCGGCAGCAGCACAAGCACCCGGTACGCCGACTGCAATCTTTTTTGTCTCACGTTAAAGATCATCTCGGCTGCGATCAGCGGCACGACGATGCCGATGATGAGACGCGGCACGAGAATGAGAAACGCCGTCGGGATCGAATCGAGGAACACGCGGTCCTTGAACAGCTCCCTGTAGTTGTCCAAACCAACGTAGACGGCCTTGCCCACGCTGTCCCAGTCGAAAAAGGAGTGGTAAATGCCGCTGACCGGCGGGTAATAGCAGAACAGAATCAACCCCAGAAACAGCGGGGACAAAAACAGATAAGCTTTGCGGCTGCTCCAGATTCTCGCCCAAAGCGTAGGGCCTGTTGCCATCGCGTGTCATTCCTTTCCTGCTTGAAGCTTGTCGGTCACTCGCCGAAAATGTCGTCCAGACTGTGATTGCTCTTGGCCGACCGTTCCGGCTGCACGAGCGGCACGGTCACGGTCGTCTTGGCGTTGATCTCGATAAAAACCGAGTTCGACTCGTCGATGACCTTGATCTGCACGTCTTTGGCCGGCTGCAAATCGGAAGCTTTGTACGGATAGTAGGTGTAAGTCGCCTCGCCCGCATCGTCGGTCACGACGCGGCTGGCGGACAGGATGCCTCCGCCCCTCGGCAGCGCGTAGAGCGAATGTCCCTTCATGGGCCGGCCGTCGCCGTCCGTGACCTTAAAGCGCAGCGCGACGGGCGATTGGCCGTCCGCCGGCGCCTGCTGCGGGTCCATCGAGAGCAGCGCGATGCGGTACTGCGTGGCGCGGTATCCATCATAACCGGCGAGCAGGGCGACGATAGCCGCTACAATCGCCGCGATAGTCCATTTTCTTCTCATGCCGCTCTCCATTCCACGCCGGCAGGGGGCCCGGGACGGTACGCGGGAGGGCAAGCCGATCGCCTGCCGCCCCGACTCCCGTCGCTTACCAGCCGGTCGTATCGATGTTCATTTTTTTGATATAGTCGTCCGCGCTCTTCTGCTGGATCTCGTTGCTCTTCGCGAAAAACTTGGCGTCGTCCGTCTCGCCTTTCACCCACATCTCGAACTGCTTGTTGAGCGCGATGCCCTGCTCGTCGGTGAAGGCGTTCGGCCAGCTGGCCTTCGGCATGATCGGGAACGCGTTGTTCATCCAGTCGTCGAGCAGCGGCGGAATCTCCGAGCCCTTGACCGCGCCGAGCGAGGCGCCTTGCTCCAATACCATCATCGAGATGTTCTCTGGGACGGTCAAATATTTGAGGAAGGCGACCGCCGCTTCCTTCAGATCCGGATTGTTCTTGACGATCGGCTTCAGGATGTTGAGCGACAGGTCCGGATCGGGCTGGTACGGTCCCTTCTCGGTGTATTGCACGTCGGCGACGTCCGGCGAAGTCGACTTCGTAATGGGCGGCGCGGGAATGACGCCGTAGTTGAACTTGCGCTGCTTGTTGCCGTTCTCCGCCTGGAGCGCCCACAGCCCTTCCTCGCGCATGGCGACCTTGCCGTCGTTCCAGGGCTGCGAGAAATCCGTGTTCTGCCAGCCTGCGGGCAGCAGTTCCGTGTACATACGCTTCAGTTGCCGGTACATCTCCTGTGCGTAATCGTGCTCCGCCGCATTGAACAATCCCGCCTTCGTCGCGCGCAGCGTCTCGAGCGTGTCGACCTGGCCGTCCTTGTCGTAGTCGGTCTTGTCCATGAGCGCCGCCGCAAAAAACGGACCGACGCTGAATTGCTGGTTCCACTGGCCGAGCTCGATCTGCTTGAAGTTGCCCCACTGGGCGAACGGCACATAGCCTTTTTCCTTCAGAATCTTGGCGTCCGCGAACATCTCCTCCCAGTCCTTGGGGGGACTGATGCCGAGCGACTCGAACAGATCCTTGTTATAGTAGTAGCCTGTAGCCGGTCCCGAGTACAGAACGATCGGTACGGCGACCGGCTGCTTGCTGTTATCGACAAGCGAACGGTGCTTCATCAGATAGTCGGGGAACAGGTCGCTCCACTTCGCGTTGCCCGCCACGTATTCGTCCGGCGTGGACAGCGCGTCGCCGAGCGGCTCGTACCAGTCGCGGTCCAGATAGTTGTTGCCCCATGTAAAGGTGATCGCCGGCGCGGTGCCCGCGGAGATCTGGGTCGTCAGCCATTCCGCGATCTCGTTTTGCAGCTTGCCGACCGGCTTCGTGCGCGCCCAGGCGATCTTCACGTTCGGGTGGAGCTTCATGAACGCGTCGGCGATCTTTTGCGTCGAAAGGAATACCGTCGGGTTTTCCGCCGTCGGCTCCGTATTGACCGTAGGCATCCAACCATGCAGGTCGACGGTCAATGTTACGGGACGCCCGCCTGCGATCTCCTTTGGACCTGCGTCCGTCCCTTCGGGCGAAGCGGTCGCCGAGCCGGTCGCCGTCTGCGATGCGGACGCGGTCTGCGATGCCGTCGCCGTCGCCTCGGAATTGCCCGCTCCGCCGGAGCACCCGCTCGCAACGAGCGCAGCCGCCGCCAGCATGAGTGTATGGGACTGCCATTTAAACTTAAGCAATGCCGTCACGCTCCTCTATCGGGGTAAAAGCCAATATTCGTTCCATGTACAGATCCATAAAAGCCTGTTGCTCGACGCCCGTGCTTACCCGCACATGCGAATCCGCGGCCGGCCGGTGCCAGTTCATGCCGGACAAGCTGATGCTCATCCCCCTCGTATAGGCGCCGCCGGTCTCGATGTCGACCACCCGCCGCTCCGTCCGGACGAGATCCTCCCGATATACGGCAGCCACCGCGAGCGGATCGTGCAGGTAAATGTGCGGCGAAGCCCAATGCTCCCGCATCCGCATGACAAGCTTGGCGGCGGGATCTGCGCTATCGCGGATCGCCGCCGTTTGCCGTTCGGACAAGAGGCACTTGAAGGTGACGTCGAGTCCGACGGCGACGATCGGGACGCCAGCGCCCAGCACGATCTGCGCCGCCTCCGGATCGCAAGAGAAATTGTATTCGGACACGTTCATGTCGTAGGCGCCGCCCATGACGACGATCTTGCCGATGCGGTCCGCGATCTCCGGCTTGACGCGCAGCGCCAGCGCGACGTTGGTCAGCGCGCCGAGCGTGACGAGCGCGATCGGCCGCTCGGCCTCGAGCGCGGTCCGAACGATAAATTCGGCTGCCGTCCAACGTGTGTCGACCGGCTCGCTCCGCATCTCCTCCAGATACTGGACCGGCGCCTCCTCGGGATCGACCGGCTTGCCGTAGATCTGTCTGCTGATCAGCGGCAGCGAGGCGCCGGGCACGACCGGAATATCGGATCTTCCGGTCGCCCGCAGCAGCGCGGATACCATTTGCGCGCGCTTTTGTGTTTGCTTATATACGGTTGTGATGCCGGCGATGTCGAGCTCCGGCGATTTGACGGCCAGCCATATCGCCAGCGCGTCGTCGATGTCGTCCCCGATATCGGTGTCGATAATGACGCGCTGCGCGCTCCCTGCTATCGTAGACAAAATGAATGCAACCTCCTTTAATTCACCGAACGCCGATTCTGGAAGCGCTTCACCATAATCGCGCGGTCGGCCTTTCCCGGGTCATGCCGACGCCCTTGCTACCGTCGCTGTTTCGGACGCAGCCTCCCCTTTTTGTAGCGCAGCCTCGCGAGAGCTGTTTTCCTTTCCTACCTGAATGTAACACAGCACTTCACGACCATCTATCCGGAAGTGGTTGAACATTATCGAAAAATGGTGATCATCCCGCGGACGGTGCAGACAAAAATGCCTTTTGCCACTATACTGTTGGTGAGATTGGCTTGCGGCAATCATTCATATATGGGGATGTCAGGAGGACGAGCATGTTCGCCGATCAGCTTGAATTCGCCTTCACCTACCACCACAAGGCGCACACCGAGATTACGGCTCACCATCACAACTGTTACGAGCTCGTGTACTACACGTCCGGCACCGGCTCCACGACGATCGGCGGCACGGAATACCGATACGCGCCCAACACCTTCAGCCTGATCAGGCCCCGCACCGCGCACAACGAAGTGCATGACGAGACGACAGAACTGTTGTGTATCGGCTTTTCGTTAAATGAGAGCGCTTCCATACAATTCGAAAACGGCGTCTATCCGGACCGCTCCTCGCTCCTCATGCAGATCGTCAACAAGCTCAAGCACGAGCTCTCGACCCAGCGGCTGCATTACCAGCACAAGCTGGAGCTACTGCTGAACGAGTTCATCATCGAGATCGAGCGGACACGGTCGTCCCGTTCGTTCGCCGATTTGCTGGAGTATATCGAGAACTATATCAACGAGAACTTCCACCAGGAAATCGACCTGCCGTCGCTCGCTAAAATCACCGGTTACAGCTACGATCATTTCCGCCACGTATTCAAGGACAAGACGGGAGAGTCGCCGCTCAGCTTTATCATCAACAAGCGCGTCGAGCACGCCAAGAAGCTGATGCTGTCTACCGACATGACGATGTGCGCCATCTCCCTCGATTGCGGCTTCTCCAACAGCTCGCAGTTCGCCAGCACGTTCCGCAAGCTTACCGGGCAGACGCCGAGCGCCTTCAAGCGCAATCACTTCATCCGGTCCGCGGCGGAATAAAAGGGATGACGGCCGATCGCCGCCATCCCTTTTTTCTTGCGTCCAAGCTCCTTTTTCCTCTTGTTGCCTATCATTCAAGCGCTTGATTTTCGAATTGATCTTCGAGCTTCATTCATAAACTTCATTTTCAAACTTCATTTTCAAACGTCACGACCAGCGCCTGCCGCTCTCCAATGGCAAGCTCTGCCTTCGCGTAGCCGTCGCTGGTCATTGACACGGCCAGCGGCTTCACCTCGCCGCCGTCGGGGTCCCACAGCCGTGCGCGCGAGCCTGCTGTACGGAACTGCACGGAGAGCGTCTTCGCTTCGTCCGCCGTATTGACGAGCAGATACGTCATGCCACCCTCGCCCCTACGCATGGCGCTCAACAGATCGGGATCCGCCCGCTCCAGCTTCAGATCGGGCGCAATCAGCGTCTTGAGCTTCGCGTCCAGCTCCTTCGCCGAACCGACGCGCTGCACGCCCGGTAACTTGGCCAGCCGTTCGTACAGACCGTCTGCCTCTTTCAGGCCGCTGTCGGTCCGGATATATTCCGGTCCGGCTCCGATTAGTACGAGCTTCACGCCCGCAGTCGCGAGCTCGGTCAGCTTGGCGGCGAGCGCTTCGTCGACGACGGTCGTCTCCGGCACGATCAGCGCCTTGTAACTTAGCCCGCCCCGCGCCGACAATGCGCCGTCTTCTGCGCGGCTGTCGGCGATGCCGTCCGCGTCGATA
The DNA here is from genome assembly GCF_042649185.1 of Cohnella sp. GCM10012308. Lineage (NCBI taxonomy): Bacteria > Bacillati > Bacillota > Bacilli > Caryophanales > Paenibacillaceae > Cohnella > Cohnella sp. GCM10012308. Next base: position 88,253 of record NZ_JBHRYU010000030.1, on the reverse strand, counting down.
TAATTATAGTCGAGCTGATGCTCCGTAAGCCGCAGCGCGGTCTGCTTGAAGCTGTCGCTGACCTTCACGGCGCGAGCGGCATAATCCGCCGGATTGAGCGACATCGGCGGCAGCGTCTCCGCCCATACGCTCTCAATGGGGTAGTACACCGCGACCTGCGGCGCCGTCTTGCCGGCGTCCATCATATAGCCGATACGCCCGATATAGTCGGCGAAGCGCTTGTTCTCCTCTTCGCTCATCCGGTCGTATTCATAGTAAGAGTTGAACCGATCGACGCCGAAGGCGAACTGAACGGCGACCGCCGCAAGACGCCCCTTGAAGTCGGCCTTGTCGCCATCGAACGCATCGGAAATCTCGCTCATCACATGCGGCTTGCCGTCTTCCTGCGCCGCGGAGCTGGCGAGCTTGGCCGTCGTCGCCGCCCATTCCTTGGCCAGCTTCGGATGCGCCGTGAGCAGATCGATGCCCGGCAGCTGCATATGCCGATAGATGTTCATCAGGTTACCCTCGTAGATGGCCTGGTGGTACATCTCCTCTTCCAGCAGCAGATGACCGGAACACGCGACACCGGTATTCCCGCAATACGCCTCGAGCGGCTCAAAGTAGCTCTCCAGGACGAGCTCGGACAACGTCCGGTAGTATTCACCGCGCACGCGCTTCGCTTCCTTGCCCTCGCCCGCTATCAGATATGGCAGGACGGGCAGCAGTTCGTAGCCGCGCCGCTTTTGGAACTCATCGGCCAGCTTGTTGCCCCAGTTCAAAGTCTTCAGCAGCGGCACCGCCGGATCCGGCGCGTCGAGGACGCTCGGCTGCCGGGGCGGCGTGCCGATATACGTCCCGGTCAATGCCGGTTCGTCGGTGAAGAAGGCTTCGATCCCTTTGCCGAAATAAGCCCCGAGCCGTTCGTAATACTGCTTATGCGTGACGTCGATAAAGGCTTCGGTCGCATCTTTCTCCAGCAGATTGATGTAGCGGCGCTGCTCGAACCAGTTGTTGACGGCATGCGTCCCTTCGTAAAACGGCTTTTGGACGAAGTAGAAGACGACCCAGCGGTCCGACGCCGGCGCTTGCCAATTCAAATTTCCTTGTCCGTCGACGGCAGAATGCAGATCGACTGCCGAGGCAGCATCGAAGCTCAGCTCCGTGCCCCGGTAAGCGGCCGCGTACCGGACTTCTCCATGTCCATAGGGATGCTCGATGACGACTTTCTCGCCGGCAGCGGCCTCCTTGACGACGACGGCCAGCCCTTGCGCCTCCAGCTCGGGATGCTCGCTCAGCACTTGACCGCCCGCCGTGCCGCTCGGATACCCTTTTTCGTCGTAGATCCATACGCGCAGCCCAAGCTTGTCGATTGCATAGGCGACGTTTTGCTTCAGAATCTCCCAGAACTCCTCGTTTTTCAAATAACCGCTGTAGTCGACGTTGGTCACCATGCCGCCATAGCCCAGGTCGCTCAGCTTCTTGATAATGCCAGTGTGCAGATGATCGTGAATCATGAGCAGCGGGCGATACCGGACGTCCGGATCGGCAAACTGCGCTTCGTCGAAGGCGGCCGGCTTCGGCCCTCCCCCGAATGCGGCCCCCGTATCGGCTCCCTCCTCAATGCCCCCGGAACCCTCTGAAGCCGTCTCTTCTCCTCCCGTCGCCGCCGGGGATGCCGATGCCTCCTCCTTTTGATCACGCCCCTGCGCCTGCTCCTTCCCTTGCACGGTCTCCACCCTCGTATCGCTTCCTTTCTCTTGTTCCGTGAAAAAAAGGAAGCAGCCCAGCGCCGCTGCTCCGATCAAAGTCGCTGCGGCTGCATTCCTGATGCGTTTGTTCAATTTTCTCTCTCCCTCTGCGAGCCTCTTCTTGTTCGTCCCCTTGTACGCTATTGCACGGCGACGCCATCGACGAACGCCGTATTGTCCCCCGTCGTCGCTCCTTTGAACTTGATGACGTGCGTACCCGCTGTCGAATAGAAGGCGCGTGTCTCAAAGGCAGCGAAGGTGCCTGTGGATAGAGAGAACGTGCCGATTTTTCTGTTGTCGAAAAAGACATCGAACGTCTGCCGCCCTCCGAAGTTCGTCCGCATCGCCGCTTTGAAGCCGACGGTGTGCATGCCCGCATTCAAAGAGACGCTTTGCTCGAATGCCGCATCATGCTGGATAAACGCCGTCTGCAAGCCATCCGGCGCAGCTTGCGCGCCGAAGTCGGAGCCGTTGCGCTGCACGCCCGTATAGTTCGCGAACGTCCAGCCGCTTGTAATCGGCCCATACGTGTAATTCGCGGTGACCGGCGCTTCGAATCCGGCATTCGTCACCGTGATGCCGCCAGACGTATTGGTAAGCGAGATCCGGTCGATATTCATCGTGCCGGTATTGGCGAACGGATCCAGGCGCAGCTGCTTGATCGTCCCGCTCCAGCCGCTGACGGTACCCAGATCGACCACGTAGTCCGCATAGCCTGTCATGTTGGGCGCGATCGCGAATGTCTTGGATTTCGCCGCCGTGAAGACGGTGTCGGCATTCGTCTTGAAGAACACCTCTGCTTGCGTGGCGCTGGTATTGTTTTTCAGACGAATCTTGAAGTAGCGGTTGGAGGAAGACAAGCCTAAGCCTTCGGCCGAGATCATGTAAGGATCTCCGCCCGTCGAGGTCAGCGTCAGGATGCCGCCGGATACGTTGCCCGCCAGTTCGCTGGCCATGACCCATTGCTGGTAGTCGGCCGTCGAGGACGCGACGCCAAAGTCCCAATCCTGCGCGCCGTAAGTGGCGTTGCCCGTATACGTAAGCGTGGCCGGCTGCGCATTAAACGTGCCCGCGGACGGCTTGAAGTTGACAAACTGGTTGTTTTGCACCGTTCCCGTCGAATTGCCCAGGATACGAACCGCGTAGTTCTCGTCTGCGACGGCCGGATTTTTGGCGTAGTTCGCGATCGTATTGTTTTCCATCGTCATATTGGTGTTGACGCCCGCATTGTTGAAAATAAATACGCCTTCGGCGTCGGTGTCGTGAATGTAATAGTTTTTGAGCGTAATATGATCGTTGGCGCCTTCATAGTCGAAGCCCACGCCGTCGTAGGCGGCCGTGTTCCTGCGGATGTCGGCCAGCTCCCCGCCGTCGAAGGTCAGGTTTCGGCACACCTGAACGACGATGCCGCCGACGCCGAACGGATTGTACGCCGTCCCTAACCTGTTTACGCGCAGATTCGACATCGTCCCGCCGTCGATCCAATGGAAATCGAAGCCCCACATGCCGCCGTTTTCCGTATACAGATTCGACATGACGACGTTTTTGATGGCCGGCGCGTTCACCTCGTGCATGTAGCCGATGCCGACCCGCCCGAAGAAGTTGGCCGTATCGCAGTCGTAAAAGCTGGAGTTGGTCAGCGAAAAGCCGTCCAGCGCCGTGCGTTTCATGCTAAAATCCGTCGCATCTCCCGGCACGCCGCCCGGCCAGGGCTGCAGGCCGCGCACGTCCACGCCGGCGGAGACGTGATTGTAGGTTTCAGGCGCGCTATTGTACGTATGGTTCATATGCCGGAAGATCATGTTGTCGATGGCGATATGGCTCTTGTCGTACACGCCGTTGTACGTCAGCATAATGCCCGTCATCGCGTTTTGCAGCTCCAGACCTGAGATATTCCAGCCGCCGAGACCGTTCAGCGAAATGCAGATCGCATCGACGATACCCGGCGCTATCACCGGCTTGGCTCCCGTCCCGTAGGCGGACAGGGTGATCGGCGAGGCGGCTGTGCCTTCCCCATGCAGCGTCAGCGTTTGTCCGGTCCACGTATCTCCCGTCTTCAGCAGGATTTGGTCCCCCGGACTGAACGTTGCGGCGGACACCTTGGCGAGCGTCTTCCAAGGCGCCGCCGAACTCGTGCCGCTGTTCGCATCGCTCCCTGCGGAATCGCTTACATAATACGTCGCGGCTGCCGCTTCGCCGCTGCGTACGGCGAACAGCAACAGCAGCACGAAGGCGGCACAGCCCAGCAGGTAGACCGTTTTCTTTCCCATCATCCCAGCTCCTCTTGTCATAGAATGGTTGCAAATGGGTCGATCGACTTTAAAAATAGCATGGTATCTCGGCTGCTTCTATCCGGATGTGGTCGAATGCTATTCACTTTTGGGCGGGAAGACGGCGTGGCCGGGCGGGCTGCAGGCGTTATATAGGCATGAAAATAAAAAACGCCGCATCCGCGGGCAGCGGAGCGGCGTCAAGCATGCTTACACGTCTTTATGCGTCAACGCCCAGAGCGAGGGCTCGCTGACGGACAGGGAGGTCGCTCCCGCGTTCAGCGCCGCGGCAGCCTCGGCGGCATTGTCGATCAAACCGCTCGCGACGACGGGAATGTCGGGGAGCGCGTCCGCGAAGGCGCCGATTATTTTGGGGATCGCGCCGGGCATGATCTCGACCGCATCGGGCCGAAGCGATTCCGCCAGCGACAAGCCGGCGGACAGCGCGCGCGAATCGATGACGAACAAGTGCAGTATCGCGTACAATCCGATTCGCTTCGCCTCTTTAATGAGGTGGGCCTTAGGAGTGACGACGCCGTCCGCGCCGATCCAGTCGCGCAGAAGGATCAAGCTTTCCTTGTCGGTGCTCGACAGTCCCCGCACGAGGTCCAGATGGACGAACACGCCTTTGCCCCGCGATCTCGCAGCCTTGGCAAGACGCACCGCCGCGTCTACGGTACCGTCCATGACGAACAGGTTGGCGGCACCGCTTGCCAACGCCTGCTCGCCGGCTTCCTCGGAGCGGACTGCGGCGATCGCCGGACTTTGCGCCAACCGGTGCAGCAGCGTCATTCGTTACGCCGCCTTTCCTTCGGATCGTCCGACTCGCTCGCAGGCAGCAGCCGAATGACCCGATATCCACCGTCGAAGCCCGCGGCCGTCACGTACTGACGCGAACCTTGGCCGAAGGCGTCTTCGTGCGCGAAGTGAACATGACCGCAGAAGATGCCGATCAGATTTGCTTCCGGATTGTTCAGCAGCAGCTCGTAAAAGGCGAGCGTCGCCTCTCCAGGCGGTTCGACCTGCCATTGCCTCCTTAGATCGGCATCCCATCCCTGCGCAGCCATCATGATGGGGGATCCCCAGACGCGAACGACGTCGGGCAGCAGCGAAGGCACATAAATGGGGATATGCATGAACAGAAGTGTCGGCATCCCCCGCGACAGCGCTAGTTCAAAGGCGGCCAACTGCGCTTCCGAGATTTGATAAGTGCTGTTGTCGACAGCGGCCAGCAGAATGCCGCCGATCTCCATCGTACGGAAGGCCGGGTCTCCCTCCGTGAACCTGGCAAACTTGGCGTATTGTTTGGCGCGAGTCGCCTCTCCCCAAGGCAAACCCGGATATTCCCAATCGTGATTGCCTGGCGTGTACAGATAGGGCGCTTGCAGACCAGACAGTCGCTTTTCCAAAAAAGCCAAGTTCCCTGCGGTCGCTCCGTTCACGATATCCCCCGTCAGAACGACGCCGTCGGCCTGCAGGTCCTTCGCATAAGCGAGCGCCCTGTCGAATCGGTTCTGCGTATCCAAAGCGTCGAAGTTGTAAAGCCGAATCGACTCCGCCAACGTCTCTACGCCTTCCGTCAGATCGGATGCGTTCATATGGCTATCTGTCACGTGCAGCAGGGTGATCGGCGCCGGCAATCCCTCTATTCGAATAATCGTTTGCCTGTCGCTGTTCGTACGTATGTGCTCATACCTCATGTATTTCCCCTCCATGCCGCAGCTCTTTTTCAATTTCAGCCAAGCTTCGTATGACCTTATCCGCCAAAGGACGTCCTTCCGCTGGTATTTCTGCCTTTTCTGTATCCGCAGAATTTGGAGTTAACCATACGGTGTACAATCCAGCCCGTTTGCCGCCCGTGATATCGGTATCGTAGTTGTCGCCGACCATCACTGCACGATCGCCCTCTCCACCGCAAAGCTGTAGCGCATAACGGAATAAATACGGCTCGGGCTTACCTACGTACGCAGCCTTCTTTTTTGAAGCTGACTCGACCGCTGCCGCGAGCGCACCCGTTTCCGGAACCGGATAGCCTCCTTCTCCCGGATGACAGGCGTCCGCATTTGCGGCGATGAGCATGGCCCCCGCAGAGACTGACTGCGCGAGCCATTCCAGCTTTTCATAGGTGAATGCCGGATCGAGCCCGATGACCGCCGCGTCCACCGCACCCCTTTCGCCCGAGTCCAGCACATGGTGCCCGGCTTCCCGAAGCGCCGCCACGAACGCATCGCTCCCCGCCGCCGCCAGCTTCAGACAGCCATGCAGCTCCCTGATGAAGCGTCCCGTATACTCGGTCGCCGTCACGATGTCGCGGGACGAAGCCTGAATGCCCATACCGTTCAGCTTGCGGGCGATTTCCTCTGCCGTATGTCTCGAATTGTTGGTTACAAACTGAATCGGTTTGCCTGCGGATCTGAGCGTATTCATCACTTCCCGCGCGCCCGGCATCGGTTCCCTGCCGCGGTAGAGCGTCCCGTCCAGATCGAACAACCAGGTATGCATGTCGAATAGCGCTCTCGTTTCTATTCCGCCTGGCATGCGCGTTTCCCTCCTCCGGTTTTTCGGCAACAAAAAAACTCCACACGGCAAACGAAGCGGATTCGCACCGCTATCGTCTGCCGTCTGGAGTTATCGCTTGTCCTTGGCCCCAAATCGACGAGGACAGTATATCACGCTGCGCGGATCGTCGGCAATAGTGTCTGCCAGCGTTTTCATTTGCCGTTGTTCCTACTACGAATTGGAGGTAAACTTTGACTATGAGCTTAGATAACGAGAGGAGCATGACATTGGCCCCGCACTATTCGATCGCCTATCACACCGGCAATATCGATGAGAAAGATTGGACGGACGTTCAACCTGCTCATATAAGCAACTATTTGTGGGAAACGGATGGGGACGCGCCTTACCGTCCGGAGACGAATGCACAGCTCTGCTGGACGGAGGATGCGCTTCACGGGAGATTCGTATGCTACGAGGAATCCCCCGTCATCCGCCACTCCGGCGCCAATGCGCCGGTTTACCGCGACAGCTGCGTCGAGTTTTTCCTGCAGCCGGCGCCCGAGACGGACGCGCGATATTTGAATTTCGAATTCAACGCAGCAGGCACGCTGCTGCTTGGCCTTGGCGTAGATCGTGAAGATCGGGACATGTCGCATGGATTAGAACCCGAACGCTTCTCCATCGTCGCCGAACGCGGACTCGCGGACGATGCAGGGCGCATCTATTGGACGCTATCCTTCCGCATTCCGTTTGATTGGTTGACTGAGGTGTTCCCCGGATTTTCCCCAGCAACGGGCAATACGTTTAAGGGCAACTTCTACAAATGCGGAGACGAGACGCCGGTCCCGCATTTTATAGCCTGGTCTCCGGTCGGCGTTCCGACGCCGGACTTTCATCTTAGCGAATATTTCGGCACGCTTGTCTTCAACGGCGCTAACGTTTGACGGCGGCAACGATTTCGGATAATGACAATAAAGATCAATCTTGTTAAAGACGTCATCCCATGCCACGCTCGCCCGCCGGAATCGAATTCCGCGCGGGCTCTTCCGGTTTCCGTACGCAGGCTTATATTTAATAGAAAAAAGCGGAAGGAAACGGGCCGTCTCGAACGTTACGGGCTGAACGGGCAGGCGGCGCAAGCCGTTGTATGCCGATTGCGTTGCATGTACACTAGGAGTCAGCGAACCGAGCAGTCGCCGCGACGCTTGCCGCGGAAGGCGACGGCGGGTTTTCATGCGTCTCGCGGCATGAGGCGCGGCGCTTCAACGATGGGTCGAGGGAGGAATAGACGATGCGCGATTGGAAACGGCATGCCGCGGCGCTCGGCGTCCTGCTGCTGCTGGCCGGATGCCGGGAATCGGGAAATTCGGCCGGCGGCGGCCTACCTGCCTCCGCTGCCGCTACCGAAGAATTCGCTGCCAACAACGCTGCCGCCGGCCTGCGCTCGGACCCTTCCGGCGCCGAGCCGGCAAGGACGGTCTACGACCCGCCGATCGTCGTGACGGTCGTGCGCGATCTCGGCGGGGAGACGACCTTCGCGCAGGGCGAGTCGATCAACGACAATGCCTGGACCCGCTTCATCCGCGAACGGCTCGGCATCGTCGTCCATACCGCGTGGACGGCCGGCTCCGAGCAGACGATCCGCCGGCTCAACGTCGCCGTCGCCTCGAACCAGCTGCCGGACTACTTCTCCGCGACTGCCGCGCAGCTGCGGCAATTGGCCGCCGCCGGCCAGCTCGCCGAGCTCGGCGAGCTGGTGGAGCGCTACGGCTCCGAGCGGACGAAGGCCCGCATCGCCGGCATGGAAGGCGGCGTACAGGCGGCCACGTTCGACGGTCGCCTGCTCGCCGTGCCTGCCGGCTTGTCCGTACGCGACTATGCCCCCGTGCTCTGGATCCGGGACGATTGGCTTCGCCGGCTGGGGCTGCAGGCGCCCGCGACGATGAACGACGTGCTGGCGATCGCGGCGGCATTCGCCGACAAGGACCCCGACGGCAACGGAAAAGACGATACGTACGGACTCGGCCTGCACAAGGGGCTGTTCGGCGCGAACGAGGGCTACGGCTTCGCTACGATCGAAGGCTTTTTCAACGGATTCGGCGCCTATCCTTTCTCCTGGGTGGCTGGCGACAACGGACGTCTGGCCTACGGCGGCACGCAGCCGGCGACGAGAGAAGCGCTGCTCGCGCTGCAGCGTCTGTATCGCGAGGGGCGGATCGATCCCGACTTCGCGATCAAGGACGAGGCGGGCGTTGCCGACCTGGCGGACGAGGGCCGGCTGGGCATGGCCTACGGCGCGATGTGGAGCGCCCTGAATCCGCTCTATCGCAGCCGCGTGGCGGAGCCGGCCGCGGACTGGCAGGCGTACCCGATCGCGGGTGCCGCCGGTCCCGCGGACGCGCAGACGCCGGCCACCGCCGTCACCAACTATTATGTAGCCAGCCGGAACGCCGATCATCCGGAAGCGCTCATCCGGATGCTGAACCTGTATGCGGAGCTCGACGATCCCGCGATGCCTCAACCCTTATACGACAGCCTCAGCAATCAGGGCGTGCGCGAGATATGGAAGTACTTTCCTTTCAACGGCTTCGTCGATCCCGACAAAAACCTGCTCACGCGCCGCAGCGTCGCGGCTGCGCTGTCAGGCGGCTCCACCGACGGAATGACACGGGAGCAGCTGGCGACCTACGCGCATGTGCTCGCCGATCGGCAGGGCGGCACGGCCGCCGATTGGGCGTATTCGCGCATCTTCGGTGAAGGCGGATCGATGGCGATCATCGACGGCTACATCGGCGCGGACAAGCTGCGGCCGAGCTTGCACGGCGATTTTCGGAGCGCCGAAGACGTCGAGCTATTCGGCCTGCTGCAGCGGATGGAAGTCGAGACCTACACCCGTATTGTGCAGGGAGAATCCATTCTTCTGTACGACGACTGGCTCGAACGCTGGCGGACGATGGGCGGCGAGCGGCTGACCGCCGCGGCCGAAGCCTCCCGTCAGCAGCAGTCCTCCGTTCCGCGCTGAATCGCGTCGCTGACGTGATCGGGATCATGAAGCGCCTGCATCGCAATCAAGCGCAATCAAGCGCAATCAATCGAAACCTATTCGAATGAACACAATCGGCATTCATCCAACATCAATCGCCCTGGACGGGCATAGGAGGCGCATTCGCATGCGTATCGTCGTTATCGGAGGCAGCGGTCATGTAGGGAGCTATATGATTCCGCAGCTGGTTCGTCTCGGCCATGAAGTCGTCAACGTCAGCAGAGGCATGCGCGAACCTTACCGGGCAGATCCGGCGTGGCGGGAGGTCGAGGGCATCGCGGCGGATCGCAGCGCCGAGGAGGCCGCCGGCAGCTTCGGCCGGCGAATTCGGGACCTTCGGCCGGACGCGGTCGTCGACATGATCTGCTACACGGCGGAGAGCGGCCGGCAGATCGTCGAGGCGCTCGCGGGCGAGGTGCAGCATTATTTATCGTGCGGCACGCTGTGGGTGCATGGCCACAGCACGGTCGTGCCCGCGACCGAGGAGCTGCCCCGCAGGCCGTTCGGCGAGTACGGCATCCGCAAGGCGGAGCTGGAGCGCTACTTGCTGGACGTATCCGGGCGGACGGGATTTCCCGCGACTATCCTGCATCCCGGCCATATCGTCGGCCCGGGCTGGGAGCCGCTCAATCCGGCGGGACATTTCCATCTTCGCGTCTTCGAAGCGCTGGCATCGGGCGGCGAGGTGCTCCTCCCGAATCTCGGGATGGAGACGGTGCATCACGTACACGCGGAGGATGTCGCCCAGTCGTTCGTGAAGGCGCTGCAGCGCAGAAGCGAATCGGTGGGCAACAGCTTCCACGTCGTCTCGGGCGCGGCGCTCACGCTGCGCGGCTATGCGGAGGCGGTCGCTTCCTGGTTCGGCTGCGAGCCCGTGCTGCGCTTCGTGCCGTTCGAAGCGCTGCGGGCGTCGCTCTCGACGGACGAGGCGCGCGCCGTATGGGACCATATCGCGCATAGCCCCAACGCGAGCATCGGCAAGGCGCGGCGCCTGCTCGGCTACGAGCCTCGGTATACGTCGCTGGAGGCGGTGCGCGAGTCGCTCGATTGGCTCATCGCGCGCGACCGCGTCGCCTTGCCTTCGTCGGCGAACTAAGCGAATGATCTCGCTCAGTTCCGGCATGCGGCGCGGCACGGCAGCCCGCATGCCCATCCGCCTGCGTCCCGTCCGGACGGGTATGCGGCCGGCGGGAGCGCCCGCCTGATGCGCGCGGAGAAGACCGCCTCCCTCCGTCTGCTGCCCCGTCTGCTGCTCGTATTCCTGCTCGTGCTCAGTCCGCTGTATATCATCGGCGTGCAGATCAACCGGAGCGGCTCGACGAACATGGAGCGGGAGATCGCCAAGTCCCTCACATCGCGCGCCGAGTTGTACATGGAGATGCTTGACGGCGACTTCGAGAGCATCCAGATGTCGCTCCAGGACTTCGTCAACGCCGAGGATGCCATCCAGCTCGCCCTGGCTTCGGACATGCTGTCCGCCAGCGACCGGACCGCATCCATCCAGCGAATCAAAGAACGGCTCGACGTCCTTCTGCGGGCGAACGGCATCGCCGAGGAAGCGACGCTCTCGATACCCGACCTGCGCCACACGATCTCCTCCAATCGCGGGGGCGTCGCGCCGCTGGACGAAGACATGCTGCAGGCGCTCGCAGCGGCGGACGCCTCGCCGCTCGCCGTGCGCGACGGGCGCCTATACCTGACGCTGCGATATCCGGCGGCTGCAAGCGGCGCCCGCCCGCTGTTCGTGGCGGCGGCGGAGATCTCGCGCGATCGTCTGGCCGAGCTGCTCGCCCGCTTCGCCGGCGGCAGCGGCGCGGCGCTGCTGACAGCCCGGCGAAGCGATTGGTCCGTCTCGGCCTCGGGCGGCTCGTCCGGACCTGCCGTCTCCGACCCCGCCGCGCTGCTGGCGGCGGTGCCGGAAGCGGGCATCGCCGACGCGAAGATCGGCGGCGAGCGCTACATGGCCGTCCGCCAGGAGTCCCGCTTGTTCGACATCAGCCTCGCCATGCTCGCGCCGGAGCGGGACGTCAATCCCGCGCTTCGCACGCACAAGCGCTGGCTGGCCGTCCTGTCTGCGGCGTCCGTGCTCGTCGTGCTGGCCTTCGCCTACAGCTTGTACAGGATGATACACCGCCCGCTTCTGTCGCTGCTGACCTCGTTTCGCAGAATGGAGCAGGGCGCGCTGGAGCAGAACGTCGTCTATCGGCGCAGGGACGAATTCGGCTACTTGTACGAACAGTTCAACGCCATGTCCAAGCGACTGAACGTGCTCGTGCACGAGGTGTACGAGCAGCAGTACCGGCTGCAGCTGTCCGAGCTTCGGCACCTGCAATCGCAGATCAACCCTCATTTTTTGTACAACACTTACTTCATTCTCTACCGGATGGCCGAGCTGGAGGAGCACGACAACGTGATGAGACTCACCCGCCATCTCGGAGATTACTTCCAATACATCACCCGCGACGGCTCCGACGAGGTCGAGCTGGGCAGGGAAGCCGCCCATGCCCGCACCTACGCGGACATTCAGAGCATGCGCTTCGGCAGCCGGATATCCGTCCGCTTCGACGACACGCCGCCGGATATCGAGCGGATGCCGTTGCCCCGCCTCCTGCTGCAGCCGATCATCGAGAACGCCTACAAGTACGCGCTTGAGCCGCGGATGCGGGACGGCAGGCTGCATGTCGCTTTCCTATCGGACGCGTACGGGGTGACGATTGCCGTCGACGACAACGGCGAAGGTCTGGACGAGGAAGACCTCGTACGGCTGCAGGCCCGACTGGGATCGCCGGATGCGACGGAGAGCACCGGTATGATCAACGTGCACCGCCGATTGCAAATCAAGTACGGGACGGATGCCGGTCTGCGGCTGCGAAGGAGCTCGCTCGGAGGCCTGCGGGTGGAGATCGTCGTACCAAAGCTTGACCGAGGAGATGAGCCCCATGATATCACTGCTGATCGTGGACGATGAACCGTATACGGCCGACGGGCTGCGCGGCATGCTCGCCGAGCGCGAAGAACTGGGCCTGGAGCTGTACGTCGCCTACTCCGCCGAGGAAGCCCTGCAGCGTCTTCGGCGCATGCGGGTGGACATCGTGCTGAGCGATATCCGGATGCCCGGCATGAGCGGGCTCGAGCTGCACGAGTGGCTCCGGTCCCGCTGGCCGCGCAGCAAGGTGATCTTCTTGACCGGCTACGGCGATATAGCCAACGTACAGCAGGCGCTGCGCGGCGGCAGCGTCGACTACATCCTGAAGACCGAGGGCGACGAAGCGATCGTCGCAGCAGTACGGGGCGCGATCGCGAGGCTCGAGGAGGAGCTCCGCGGCGAGCGGATCATGATGCGCGCCCAGGCGCAGATGCGGGAGGAGCTCGCGCTGCTGCGCCGCGAATGGTTCGCGCGGACGGCCGAGGCGGGCGGTCCCCTGACGGCCCGGGACCGGGCGCGTTTCACCGAGCTGGAGCTGCCATTGTCGCCGGACGCGCCGGTCCAGCTTGTCCTGGGACGCGTGGACCGTTGGGACGAAGCCGCCGGACCGTCGGATCGGCGGCTGATGATTAACGCGATCCAAAATATCGCCGGCGAATACTTAAGCCCGGTCTCGCTGCTGGCCTTGCCGATCGGGGACTCCCGATTCGTCTGGCTGATCCAGCCGGGAACCGGCGCTTGGGCGGAGACGCTGATCTTCGTCAACGGCATGCTCGACCGGGTGCAGCAGACGATCGGCCAGCTGCTCAAGCTGCCGGTCTCACTCGTCACGACGGGTACCGCATGCGGCTGGGAGCGGCTGCCCGACGACTACCGTACGGTCAAGCAGATGATGCTGATGGGCTACGGCGACGAGCAGGAAATGCTGATGACCGGCTGCGGCGACAAGCATCCCGCCGCCTCCGAGGGGCGCAGCGACGGACTGTCGCCGGCGCTGGCCGCCGAGCTCGAGCTGGCCCTCGATTCCGGCTTGGCCGACGACTTCGCCGCCCGGCTGGACGAGATTTTCGCCGTGCTGCCGGCCCGGTACGCCCTGTTCGCCCAGGCGTACTACGCGGCGGCGATACTGCTGCTCGGCCAGATCGACAGGCTGGGCGAAGAGGGCGCCGGGTTCGACGACGTTGCGGAGCGCCTGACGGAGCTCGGCCGGCACGCCTCCAGGGAGGAGGCGGTCCAATGCCTCAAGGACACCGCCCGCCTGCTCGCCGCCAGACGGACGGCGCTGCTCGGGGAGCGGACGCATCGCGTCATCCGTATGCTGAACCAGCATATCGCGGAGCATCTGGACAGCGACCTGTCGCTGGAGGCGCTGGCGGGCGTCGTCTATCTGAATCCCTCCTATCTGTCGACGCTCTACAAGCAGAGCACCGGCAATAACTTGTCCGACTATATCGCCGAGATGCGCATGGACAAGGCGCGGGCGCTGCTCGCCCAGCCCCAGCTGCGGATTCACGAGATCGCCCCGCGCGTGGGCTTCGGCGCCGCCGCCTACTTCACCCGCTTTTTCAAAAAGCATGCGGGTCTGACGCCGCAGGAATATCGCAGCCAGCTGCCTCAGGAGTGATCGCGGACAGGATTTGTAGAAGAAAGACAAGGAATCTAGAAGAAGTGAAATATACGACAAAACCGGCGCCGGGGTATACTCGATGTGCCAAGACGGACGGGGATGGACGACGAGAAGTCGGCCGTCCTTTTTTTGCATCGACCGTCAATATCGGAGCAACGGAGGTTCGCATCTATGCGCGCAGAACAAGCACCCCACTCTCGGACATCGGCTGCCCAGCAGCGATTGAAAATCAGCGATAACGGACGGTACCTCGTCCATGAGGACGGCACGCCGTTTTTCTGGCTGGCGGATACGGCCTGGGAGCTTTTCCACAAGCTCGACCGTGAAGAGGCCACCCATTACTTGGAGACGCGCGCGGCCCAGGGGTTCAACGTCGTGCAGGCGGTCGCGCTAGCCGAATTCGAGGGCGCGACGTCGGACAACCGCTACGGGCGGCGCCCGCTTCACGCCAACGAGGAGGGCCGCGTCGATCCGACGCGGCCGGACACCGACGGCGACTATTCATACTGGGATCATGTCGACGCCGTCATCGCCGAAGCCGCCCGGCTGGGCATCTACGTCGCGCTGCTGCCGACCTGGGGGGATAAGATCAACCTGGGCTGGGGCAAAGGACCGGAGATGTTCGATCCGGACAACGCGCGCGTATACGGCCGCTGGCTGGGCGAGCGCTACAGACGGACGCCGAACATCGTCTGGGTGCTCGGCGGCGACCGCAATCTCGACACGCGCCGCCACTTCCAGACGGTGCTCGCGCTGGCCGAGGGCGTGCGCGAAGGCGACGGCGGCAGCCATCTGGCCACCTATCACCCGACCGCGCCGTTCTCCTCGAGCCGCCAGCTCCACGACGAAGCCTGGCTTGACTTCAACATGATTCAGTCGGGCCATTTCAAAATCAACGGAGACAACTGGCAGCTCGTGCGGGACGACTATGCCCGCCTGCCGGTCAAGCCGACGCTCGACGGCGAGCCCTGCTACGAGGATCTGCCGGTCAACTTCGATCCGGCCAACGGCTATTTCGACGAAGCCGACGTGCGCAGAGCCGCCTATTATGCCGTGCTGTCCGGCGCCTTCGGCCATACGTACGGCCATCATTCGGTCTGGTCGATGTGCGACGGCTGCTATGCGTCCACCTCGTTCGACGAGCCCGGCGCCTTTTACATCATGCATTGGCGCGCGGCGCTCGAGCGCCCGGGCGCCCGCCAGATGCGGCATCTGAAGGACCTGATCGAGTCCCGGCCTTATCTCTCGCTCGCGCCCGCCCAGGAGCTGCTGGCGTCCAACCTGACCGGCGCGAGCTACCGCGTCGCGGCGATGGGCGACGGCTACGCTTATATCTACTGTCCGAGCGGCCTCTATGTCGAAGCGGACGGAGACGCGATCCCCGCCGCGCGCGTCGAGGCTTCGTGGTACGATCCCCGCACCGGCGCGCGGACGTCCGCAGGCATTCGTGACGCATCGGGCAAGCTGCGCTACGACGCGCCGAGCAGCGGCAGAGGCTGCGACTGGGTGCTGACGCTGGAGTGGGCCGACTGACGACGGGAGGCTGACGCGATGCATACGATACTGGTCGTCGACGACGAGATGATCGTCTGCCAGGGCATCAAGGACTACCTGGAGCGCCATCAGCCCGGCATCGGGCAGGTGCTCACGGCGCTGAACGGATACGAGGCGCTCGATTATCTGCGAATGGAGAGCGTCGATCTCGTCCTCACCGACATTCAGATGGACGGCATGAACGGTATCGAGCTGATGGAGTCGATCCTGTCCGAGCAGCCCGATATTCCCGTCGTCGTCATCTCCGCCCACGACGAGTTCGAATACGCCCAGCGGTGCATTCGGCTCGGCGCGCGCGATTACCTGATCAAGCCGGTCAAGCTGGACTTACTGACGGAAATCGTGACGCGGGAGCTCGGCGAGCGCCATACCCGGTACAAGCGGCTGCTCGAGGACTCGCTCAAGCTGCGGTTCTCGCTTGCCGGCATGGCGCTGCTGCGGACGTACATGCTGAACGAGCTGCTCGGCGGCGACGCGGGACATTCCGACGACGCCCCGTTCGTCATGGATCAGATCGGCGTCGAGCTGGTCGGACCCGCGTTCGCCGTCATGGCGGTCGACCTGCGCTGGAGCCGCGGCGGACCCGGCGGACGGGCGCCCGTCACGCTGCGCGACCGCAATCTGCTGAAGTACGCGGCCGTCAACATCGCGGAGGAGACGCTGTCGGACTGGCGCGCCATCGCCTTCTACGGACAGGGCGGCCGGATCATGGCGATTCTGCAGCTGGAGGAGACGGGACCTGACCGGCGCGCCGATACGGCTTCCCGTCTTAACATGATCGGTCACGCGCTCGCCGCCAATCTCGGCGACTATCTCCAGCTTGACTGCGCCATCGGCATCAGCGCGCCGCGCCGCGGGCTCGACAGCCTCGCGGCGTGCGGCGACGAGGCGCTGAGCGCGCTCAAGTGGCATGGCCTTTACGAGCGCCAGCGCGTTTTTTACGCGGAGGACTTCTCCGTAAAGGACGCGCAGCTGAAGGTGAACTGGCAGGCGCGGTCCGACGAGCTGCTCGAGTGGATGAAGGTGGGCCAGCGCAGCGAGGAAGCCGAGCTGCGTGCGGCGGCGTTCGTCGACGAGATCGCGGCCGTATTCGAACGCGAAGACGCCACGGCGGGCATTCCGCTTAGTATCGCCTACCGCGTTTACTCGACGCTGCTTGAGATGAAGGATACGGTCGGAGACCGCTATACGACGCTCAATCCGCTCGTTTATTTTCAGTTTCCGATGCCCGCTCCCGAGCTGCGGCGGCGTCTGGCCGACTTCCTGACGGAGGCGGCGGACCTGATCAAGCACTCGATGAGCGATCACGACGACGCGGTCGTCCGCGGTGCGCAAGCCTTTATCCGCTCTCATTATCGGAGCAAGGGGCTTAAGATTCAGGATATTGCCGGACACGTGCATCTGAGCGCCAACTATTTGAGCCATCTGTTCAAGCAGATTACTGGCGAGACCGTGTGGGAGTTCGTCACCCGGCTGCGCATGGAGGAAGCGCGGCATCTGCTGCTGAACACGGCAAAAAAGCGCTACGACATCGCCGATTCGGTCGGCTACGAATCGCCCGAGCACTTCAGCAGAGTGTTCAAGCGCTACTACGGCGAGAGTCCGAATGCCCTAAGAGCGTGACGCCCGGCGCCTGTCCGAATGCGAAACACGCGAAGAGACGATACGCCACGATGAGGAGGAATACGGCATGATTCGTCTGCGCAAGCCGCAGCGGCTGATGAGCAAGGCGATCTTGTTCGTGGCGGCGCTCATGGTGCTCCCGATGCTGCTCATCTCCTGGTACGCGAACGAGCGCGCGTCGCTTGCGATTCAGCAGCAGACCGGCAAGGCATTTCTCGAGCTGAACCGGCAAAACCTCGCCACGATGGACCGGCTGATGGATGCCGTCGATCAGAATCTCGTCGCCATGCTCCGCACCAGTCTGATCCAGAGCTGGGACGGCCGCGCGAAGCGAACCTCCGGCGAACGGGTGGGACAGTACGTCGAGACGGAAAAGCTGCTGGAAAATTACTCCGGCGAGGTGCAGTATTCCTTTTTTGCGTTGACCCAAAATCCGGACGATTACGACTTTGCCCCCTATACGGACCTTTCGGACTCCGGCGTGTTTCTGCCGGAAGGACAGCGGACGCTGCCCTGGCTGCAGCAGACGCTGGACAAGCGCGGCGGGTCCGCCATGCAGATTATCGACCGCTTCGGCTATGCGCAGCTCCCCTCCCTCACGCTCTCCTATTCGCGCGGCGTCTCCGATCTGACCGGCGGCGGACGCCTCATCGGCGTGCTCGTCGCGACCGACATCGACGGCGCGCTCGTCAAGCAGATGAACGCCTTCGCGCTGCCCCAGGGCGCCAACTCGACGCTGACGGATGCCGAAGGGCGCGTGCTGAGCGGGCGGACGGCTGCGACAGGCACCCAGTACCGGCTCCCAGACGACGGGCAGGAGCTGCTGCCGCGCGTACGCATCGCCGGCGACAGCATGTACGTGTACCAGGACAGCGACGCGTACGGCTATCGGTTGATCTACGACATCCCGCTGGCGTCGCTTGTCGGCAGCCATCAGGCGGTGCAATCGATCATTCTCGTCTCGGCCGCCTGCTACGTGCTTATCGTCCTGCTCGTGCTCTTCTACTTCGTCCGCTCGGTGCTGCGGCCGATGTCGCAGCTCGCGCGGCTGGCCCGCTCCTTCGAGCCGGGCCGCCCGATCGCGGACGAGTTCGCGGAGCAGGCGCGCAGCGACGAGATCGGCCTGCTGTACCGCTCGTTCCATGCGATGACCGGACGCATCAACCAGCTGATCGAGGAGCGGTACGGCATGGAGCTCAAGCAAAAGGAATCCGAGCTGATGCTCATGCACTCCCAGATTACCCCCCATCTGCTCTACAACACCCTGGACTCCATCTATTGGTACGGCATTCAGGGCGGGGTGCCCGAGGTCGCCGAGATGGTGCGCGATCTGTCGACCGTGCTTCGGATCGGGCTGAGCCGGGGCAAGGAAATGATCACGGTCCGCGAGGAGCTAAGTCACGCAGTCGCCTACCTGCAGCTGCAGGACAAGCGATACCGACACTCCTTTCAATACGCGATCCGCGCGGACGACGAAACGATGGATTGCATGCTGCCGAAGGTAATCATCCAGCCGCTCGTGGAAAATGCGATTTTGCACGGCGTAGGCAAGATGGAAGGCGAGGGCGAAGTCGAAGTGCTCGTCCGGCTGGACGGCGGAGATCTGCTGATCGCCGTTCAGGACAACGGCTTCCGGCCGGTCGATCTGCCCAAGATCGAAGCGCTGCTCGCGGGCACGGCCGGCGCGGACGGCGGCTTCGGCATCCGCAGCGTCCACCGGCGCGTCACGCTGCGCTTCGGATCGGATTACGGCCTGCGCTACGAAGCGCGCGAATCCGGCGGCACGAGAGCCGAACTCCGCCTGCCGCGGCTGCTCAAGAACGGAGACGGACAGCCGGGCGGCCACGGCGCGAACCGATAGCGGCGATCGTATAGACGGACGAACGCGCGGACGCTGGCGGCAGCGCCCCGATCCCGGCGGGCGCGATCACGAATTGTGGAGGATCCGTCATCACATTCGGAGAAGCCGTCATGGGCGTGCGTCCCGGCCGAACGTACAATGAAAAGATACGATAGCCAGTCTGTTCATCGGGAGGAATCACGCACAAATGACTTACAACCGTCTCGCCAAGCGGTTCCGGGACCACTTCTGGGGGATCGCGTTCCTGCTGCCCGCCGTCGCCGTCTTCTGCCTGTTCCTATGGACGCCGATCGCCAAGGGGATCTTATACAGCTTCATGCAGATCGATTTCGTGAAGGGCAACCATTTCGTCGGATTGGACAATTACAAAGCCGTGCTCGACAACAGCGTCGTCGGCATCGCCGTGCGCAATACGATCTTCTACATGCTGCTCGGCGTCGTCATCGGCTTTTGGGTGCCCAGTATCGTCTCGATCGCCGTATCCGAGCTCAGGTGGTGCCAGGGCTTCATGCGCCTGATCGTCTATTTGCCCAACATCGTGCCGGCCGTCGTCCTATACGGCATGTGGCAGTATTTGTACGACCCGCTCGGCCCCTTGAATCAAATTCTGGGTTGGTTCGGCGCCCACCAAGTGATGTGGCTGACCGACAAGAGCGTCGCGATGCTCTCCATCGTATTGGCCGAAACCTGGCAGGGCTTCGGCAGCGCCGCGCTGATCTATCTGGCAGGCATCGTCAGCATCCCGAAGGATCTGTACGAAGCGGCGGAGATCGACGGCGCGGGCATTTTGCAGCGTATTCGCTACATTACGATTCCCGGCATTCGCCATCTGTACGTCCTGCTGTTCATCCTGCAGCTTATCGGCACGTCCCAGGGCTTCCAGACGCATGTCGCGCTGACGGGCGGGGGTCCGAACAATACGACGCTGACCTATATGTACCAGATCACCAACGAGGCGTTTATCCGCTTCGACTTTGGCCGGGCCGCTGCCATGGGCGTGCTGATGTTCGTCGCGTTGACCGCGTTGTCCGTCCTTCTTTACTCGTTCCAGGGAAGGAGCAAAGCAGTATGAGCAAAGCGGCGCACGAACGTACCATTCTATCCTCCTATGACCTGAGGAAGCCGTCCGTCAAGATCGGATACGGACTGATGCTTCTGGCGCTGGCGGCGATCGCCTTTACGATGCTGTATCCGTTCGGAACGACGATCTTCTCGTCGCTGAAGACGAGGCAGGAGATCTTCGTCTTTCCGCCGACCTTCCTGCCGAAGCACTGGACGTTCGCCAACTATTCGGAAGGCTTCCAGTACGTCGATCTTGGCAGATCGTTTTTGAACACGCTCGTGATCTATGTCGGCATGGCGACGATCCCGCTGCTGATTATGGGTTTGGCGGCCTTCAGCCTGTCCCAGATGAAGATCCCGCTCCGCAAGACGACGACCCTGTTTTTCATGAGCACGCTGATGATTCCCTCCGCGACGTATTTGATCCCGAGCTTTCTGAATTTGCAGAGCCTCGGCCTGATCGATTCGTACTGGGCGCTGTGGCTGCCCGCGGCCGCCAATGCCTTTAACATCGTGCTGCTCAAAAGCTTTTTCGACGGCATTCACAAAGAGCTGTTCGAAGCGGCGCGCATCGACGGCGCATCGGAGATTCGCGTCTTCCTGCGGCTGGCCGTGCCGATGTCGCTGCCCGTTTTCTCGACGCTGCTGATCTTCGCCTTCACCCAGACGTGGAACGACTGGTATTGGCCTTCGCTCATCATCACGACGCCGGAGAAGCTGCCGATCGCGCCGGTCGTTTACCGCAACATTACCCAATCGGTCAACATCCCGCTGAACGTCAAGTTCAGCGTGCTGACCGTCGTGATGATTCCGCCGCTCGTGTTCTTTCTGATCTTCCAAAAGAACATCATGCACGGTCTCAATTTGTCCGGCGTCAAAGGCTGAGCGCCTTCCGGAGATCCGGTGGATCCGTCATCATCCCCCGTGGATTCGTCATCGTATGCGGATTCCCGGATCGCTATGCTTAAGGAGCCAAGACAATTTCCATCCAGGGGAAGGGGTTAGCGTCACTATGAAAAAAAATCAAAAAGCAAACGCCGCCACCGGGCTGCTGCTCGGACTGGCACTGGTTGCAACCGCTTGCGGAGGCAACGGCAACAATAATGAGGCATCGCCGAGCGCGAGCGACTCGGCAGGCGCTTCGCCTTCCGCATCCGCTTCCTCGTCCGCAAGCGCTTCCGCGGCACCGACCCAGGCGCCGGACGTGACGTTGACCGTGCAGTATCCGACGGCCGACAATCCGGTGTGGGTAAGCGTAGCGGACGATCAGATCAAGCGCTTCAGCGAGAAGTTCCCGAACGTGACGATTAAAAAGAATACGTGGCAGTACAACCCGAACGAGATCGGCGTCAAGATGGCCGCCCACCAGGCGCCTTCCTTCTTCCAGACGGCCGCGACCGAAGGCAGAACGCTGGTCGAGCATAGCTGGGCCGCCGATCTGACCCCTTACCTGGAAGGCTACGCGCAGTTGGACCAGATCAACAAGTCCCTGCTCGAGCCGTTCACGTTCGACGGCAAGATCTATGCGCTGCCTTCGGACGCCTACATGATGACCGTCACGCTGAACAAGAAGCTGTTCGAGGCAAAAAACGTGGCGATTCCATCGCCCGACTGGACCTGGAACGAATTTTACGAGGCGGCCAAGGCGACTGCCGATCCGGCCAAGGGCATCGCAGGTTTCGCCATCATGGCCAAGGGCAACGAAGGCGGCTGGCAATGGACGAACCTGTTGTATCAAGCGGGCGGCGAAGCGCAAAAGGTCGAGGGCGGCAAGGTCGTGTCGACCTTCAACTCGGATGCCGGCGTCAAGGCGATGGACTTCCTGAAAAAGCTGCGCTGGGAAGCGAATGCGCTGCCGCAGAACTGGGCGCTTAACTACGGCGACACGTACAACCTGTTTAAGCAAGGACGCGCGGCCATCGTGCTCGGCAATGCCGTCGAGGACGCTGTCAACAACGGCGGTATGAACAAAGACGATCTGGTCGTTCTGCCGATGCCTGCAGCCGAAGCCGGCGGCGAGCATGTCGGCATCATGGGCGGCAACTTCTTCATCGTCAATCCGCAGGAAACGCCGGACGTGCAGAAGGCCGCATTCGATTACATCACGAACGATTACTTCACGGACAGCGGCGTCGAATCGCTCCGCATGGACCTGGAGAGCCGCAAATCCAAAAATCAGATTCGGGTGCCAAACGTCGCCAACTATTACACGCAGGATTCCGAATACGGCAAAAAGATGCAGGCGGTATACGACGCTTATCCGGAGACGGTTTATAAATACGACGACCGTGTCTACGAGCTGGCGAAAGGCAAGACGGAGCCGTCCTACAACGGCCAGGATTACTACGCGGCGCTCACGAACGTCATGCAAGAAGTGCTGACCGACAAAAACGCCGACGTCAAAAAGCTGCTCGACGCAGCCGCAACGAAGTTCGACAGCGACTTCCTCTCCAAGATTACGCTCGAATAGAAAATGGCAAGTCAGCGGCCGCGTTCCCGATCGGGAGCGCGGCCGTCTTGCTGCGCGCTGAAGCGGCAAGGCTTTGCTTTGTCCTGCTCTGTTCTTCCTTTTAAATTGTATCCATAAGCTACCTTGGCGACGCCATTCGTCATAGGCGCCCCTGTCTCGCGAGATCGTCATTCAATCTCCTCTATTCCTGTCTCGCACGATCGTCCGTTTCAGCGTTCCTCGCTTCCCGTCTCGCGCGATTACCGGTCAGTTTCCTCGCTTATGGACTTTAAGACTACTCGGTCCTTGCCTTCGCCACTGCGGATCGGCCCCGCTTCCTTCGCCTTCACCCTCGTCTCCCCTATGCACAGCCTCCTGCTGGCCGCCGCTCGGACGGCTCCATTCATTCGGATCAACTCCGATCCATGCTGCTTATTCCGGTTTGATCGGGCTTCCCATGATAAAAAGCCGAGCGTCGCCTTTCGGGTCGACGTTCGGCTTTTCGCTTGCAGGTGGGATTAACTCATGGCCTTCAGAATTTGATAGATGAATTGTGCCGCCTCTTGTCGGCTCAGGTTGGATTTGGGATTCATCAGATACTTGCCGTTGACCGGCGTTCCCTGCAGCAATCCTTGCTCGCGCAGCGCCTCCACGCTTGGCGCAGCATAGCTTGCGATAGCGCTGCTGTCCGCAAAATACCCTGAATCGCCGGCGGACGACGTCTGAAGGCGTCCGGCAGCCTCGAGCGCCCGTGCTGCGATCACGGCAGCGTCTTCGCGAGTGATTGCAGCTTGCGGACGGAAGGAATCGCCGTTCGTTCCCTTCACAATTCCCAGCGCATGCGCAGCGCCTACCGCCTCATAATAGTAGCTTGCGGAGGATACGTCTTTAAAGCCGCCATTCCCCTCCGCCTGAAGCTCCAGCGCGTGCATGATCATTTTGACAAAATCGGCTCTGGTTACGTTCGCCGTCGGTGTGAACGCATCCGTCGACGTGCCGTCCACGATTCCCTTGGCCGCAAGCACTTCGACGGCATGCCTTGCCCAGGAATTGGCCATATCCTTAAAGGTCCTGTCGACGTAAGCGACCGCGTAAACGCTAAAGTGCGTCGTGCGGAAGATCAAAGTCCCGGTTGCCGCATCGTAGCGTGCGCTCGGCATCAGCGTTGCGTTGCCTGCCGCATCCACATAGACGGCGGCCAGCTTCTCCACCGACGCAGATTCCGCGGATGTCGGAACATACGGCAACGATACGGTTACGGGTCTGCCGGTATCCTTCCATTCGAACGGCTGACCGTCGGCCGTTGCGTGAAGCTCGATAATCGGGCGATCTCCCACGATTGCGCGCGCGCTTGGACTAAGCGCGTCCGCATTGATCGCTCCGAGCACGAGCCCATAGCTGCCCGCTTTTGCATGGTCTGCGCGCGCGAACAGGTCCCCGGGCAGTTGGATGGTGCCGGCCGGCGTTTTAATCTCGATCACCGTACGGCTGTCGAGCGCATTCATCACTTCCGGCGGCAATTCCACGCCGTAACGGGAGCTGCCCTCGATCTTTTGCAGCTCGATCGTCGTCTTGATCGTACCGTCCGCTTGCTTGACGGCCCCCTTCAAAGCCGCTTGCAGCTCGGCCGTGCCCACCCGGGCCGTTGCCGTGCCGCTCGCAGTATCCAGAACCGGCTGCTTGGCCAGCTTGCCTCCCTCAACTGCCGGCGTCGGCGTCGGGGTCGTTACGACAGGCCCCGGCGACGTAGACGGTTGCGGCGAGGTGGACGGCTCCGGCGACGTGGACGGTTCCGGCGTTGTCGACGGTGCGGGCGCCAGCACCAGGTCGCCGAAGTAGCTCGGATCCTTGGCGCCGCCGATCCCGCTCATGTATTCGATCCACCCGCGGCGTCCCGCGCCGTCGTCATCGTTAATCAATAGCGAGAAGCCGAAGCGCGCTCCTGTCTCGATGCTCGTGCCGTCCTGCACCAGCTCGCTCCACGGAATCGCGAGCTCGTAGACGGTATGCTTCGTATCATCGTTGCGCGCCGCCTTCGAGACAATCCCGGTCAGATTGCCGGTCGTCTTGCCGGCGGGCGCCGTCCAGCGCCAGGCCTGCGTGGATCCGTCGGCCAGCAGAGCGACGCCGATCTCGTGGTACCCGATACTACCGATGCCCGCAGCTCTCGCCGGGTCGAATGCGAATTGGATGCTGTCGCCGGCCCAGATGCCGTCCGCGGTTCGAGTTTGGCTATGGATGTTGTCCGTACCGTCGACGGCCAGGTACAGATGCTCGTCATCCCACTTGAGATACGCTTTGCCGCTCAGATCCGACAAGCCGCCCCAATCGTTTATCGCTTGAACCTGTTCAGCTTGATCCAGCCCGATCTCCATCGCGCCGTCCCACTCGCCGTTCGTCAATACGCCGTCGACGGTCGGCGCAGTCTCGACTTTCTCCGCCGCCAGAAAGCTGATCGGAAAGACCGACTCGCTCGTATATCCGCCGGAGAGCTCGACTTTCACTTTGACTTGGTTAAGCTTCGCGTTCACCGATAGGACCGGAATCGTTTCCGTCCCCGTCTCGCCCGGCGCGATGCCATTGAAGCTGACGGAACCCGCCAGTTCGGCCGGCTCCAGGACGGTCAGCGTGCCCTCCAGCTCCGTCGCGCTTGTGTGATTCGAGACCTGCGCCTGCAGCGACCACTTCGTCCAATCGCCTGCCTTTAGCGGTTTTGGCTCGAGCTTCAAGGAGACCGGTCCGACGACCGTCGGCGTCACTTGAATCTGCCCTACCGTACTGCCGCCCGACTGCACCTGGATTCGAACGGCAAAACTCTGCTCTCGTTCGTTGGCAGGCACGTTCACCTTCAGCGAGATCGGATCGGTACCGGTTCCGAAGGACGTGGCGCCTTCCAGCTTCCATCCGAGCGGCAGCTGCGCCTGCAGCTCGCCGGATAGCGAAGCGGTCGATGCCGAACGGTTCAGCGCGATCGTCAGCGTCTCGCCCGCGGCGACGACAGGTGCCGGCTGCTTCGCGGAAAAGCCCGGTGTCGCAGACAACAAGCTCGTTACGACGCCCTCGATGAAGATCGGCGAATCCGATACGGTCGTCGTGAGGACGCCGCCGGTCACCTGATAGTCTACGCTGTTGCCCATCATGTCCGTCACCTTGAACGGACCCGCGCCAAGCTGCAAGCCGACCGTCCGCGGGCTGAATTGATTCCAGGCCACGACGACGTCCTTGCCGTCGCTATCCCGGCGGAATTGATAGAAGCCGAGCGTCGCATCCGGCTTTGCCGACTTTACGAACCGTGCTTTGGTCAGCTTGTTGGTCATGGTGTTGTATGCGACATAGCCGACCTTCGCTCCGTAGGGATTGTTCGGGTCGTTTTTATTTTTGACCAGACCGAAGTTATGCTCCGGCTCGTTCTTGTCGAGTCCGTCATTGTGGAAATCGTACCAGAAGTATTTCTCTATGCCGCCCTCCTCCATCAGCAGCACGTTGGTCCGGATCGCATAGGCGGCCGCGGTCTCCTCGGTGACGGAGCGCGGGCCTTCATGCGTCGGCCAGCCAATTTCCGTAATCCAAATCGGCTTGACGTCCCCATACTCCGCCATGAGGTCTTTGAGCGCTTGGATCTGACCGATCATGTTGCCGGCCTCGGGACTGAGCGGATACGTGTAAGGATGCACGGAGATCGCGTCCATATACTTCGTACCGTTTCCGTCCGCGTCCATCATGTTTCGCAGCCACTTCAGATCAATGCCGCCGAGGCCGGTGCCCATGACTTTAATATCAGGGTCTACCGCTTTCAGCGCCTCGTAAGCCACCTTCAGCACCCGCGCATAGTCGGCTTCCGACCGGTTAGTCGGGTTAAAAGACGCGATATTCGGCTCGTTCCACACTTCGTACTCGCTTACGCGGCCCTTTAAGTGCGTGGCGACGAACGTGACATAGCGGCGGAAGCCTTCAAGCCCCTCTTCCGTGTACGGGAGCCCGCCTCCGTCGTAATAAGGATTGCCGTAAGCCAGCAAGAACAAAGGCTTAAGCCCTTTCTCCAACGCGCTGTCGATCGTCTCGTCCCATTTGGGCAAGAAGTTCAGTTGGCCTTTGACCAGTTCGGCCTGTCCCCAGCCGCCCCCGTCCCGAATGTACTGGAAGCCGCCCAGCTCCAGCAGCTCCAGATTTTCATTGAGACTCCAGGTCTGATCGAAGTGCGTATTCGCGGCAAAAATATCGTCGTTTCCTCTCGATGCATCGACAGGATAGACGCGACTGAACGATGTCTTCTTTTCGATATGAATCGAACCGTCCGAATTGGATGCGGATACGGTCAGGTCATAAATGCCATGTGCCGATGACGGGATGACGAACGGTCCTGCTTCGAGCGTCCCCTTGGCCGCAAGCTGCAAGCCGCTCACGCTGTTCTCGTACACGGTAGCGCCAACGCTGTTTTTCGCCAGTACGTCCACGCGGAAGCTTTGCTCCGCATTCGTAAAGTCGGAGAGCTTGAGCGTAAATGCCGCTTCCTCGCCGTCAGGGAAGACGTTGCCCACCCGCATGCTGGAGAGCTCCGCCTTGACGAGCTCCGTCGGCGGCTTCGGCGGCACCTTGCCGCCCATGGTGACGATAAACGCATCAATGTCCGCAGTGGCGTAGTCATCGCTGTTGAGCTGAACCCGGATCTTATTGTCCGTCCCTGCCTGCAAATTGACGACAACGGGCTCCGTCTCCGCGAAATTGTCCCAACCGCCCGTGACCGGGAAGTAGATCTTCTGCGGCTGCTTGACGCCGTTGACATATAGACTTAGAAACTTCTGATCCGAGAAGCCGTTGGCATACCGGATGACGACTGTCGCGTCGCCGCCGTCGCCCCCGTCGGCCGTTACTTCGCTATAGGCGCCGACATCGATCAGCGAGCCCACCACTTTGCCGCCGGAAGCGTGTCCGGCGTCCTGAATCCGTCCGAGACCGCCATACGTTCCGTTTTCAGCCTCATAAGTTGCCGCGGGATACAGCGTCACCGTGTAGGCATCGATGTCCGCCGTAGGGTAGTCGGTGCTGTCCAGCTGAAGCTTGATCGTATTGTTGTTCCCTGCGTTCAGAGAGACGATGACCGGATCCGTCTCCGCGAAGTTCGCCCAGCTGCCGGTAGGCGGAAAATAGACCTGCTGCTGCTTAACGCCGTTCACGTACAAGCTGACAAACTTCGTGTCTTCAAAGCCGTTGGCATACCGGATGACGACGCCGGCCGTGCCCCCTTCGCCTCCTTCCACCTGAACGGACGTATACGCGCCGACTTGGACGAGCGCGCCGATGACTTTTCCGCCAGATGCCTGATCCGCGCTTTGCAGGGCGCCGCCTCCGCCGTAGCTGCCGTTTTCCGCTTCATAGACGACCGCGTTTCCGACTTGCTCCGCGCGTGCGATTGCCGCCGCGCCAAAAGCTCCCTGAATGATCGCGGCCGCAAACAACACGATTGCGAGTAAGCCGCTGATCCCTTTTTTCCATTGCATGCGTCAGACCTCCGATAGCTGCATTTTAAAATATCGACCATCTGAAAAGAATCAATCATTTTGAAGCGCTTTCAGTATTGCTCAAAACCATTTGCCGTCTCGGCGCTTTGGCCGGGATGCCTGTTCCAAAAAGCAATTCCTCCTTACTTGGCTTCTAACGGCTTTCCTAATTATAAAAAGAGACGCCCTTTGCTCCCATGACCGTTCCTCCTCAGATGATGACGGATCCAATCCTGCTTGCGCGAGACCCGTTCGATCCCAACGATGAATTTTCCAAAAACAAAAAGCCCCCGTTCTCAGATCGCGCCGAGAAGGAGACTCCGAATCGAAAAGCTATCCATTCGTTAAAAATATATGGCGTTAAAAATAAAAAAATTCCCGACGTCATCGGGAATGCGTTACTTAATAAGTTGGTGCGCGTAGAGGGACTTGAACCCCCACGGTTGCCCGCCAGATCCTAAGTCTGGGTAGTGCCCATATATAATAGTATATGTTTTTTCTCTAGGCCCGTCAAAACGGGCTTTTTCTTTTTTCAATCCCTTCTATTATATATAGTTTTATGTACTGAAATATGGTGTTTTCTCCCGTTTCGCTCCCACGCCGCTCCCACAAAAGTAAGGCACCGAAATGTCCGGAGCCTTCATTATAATTCTTCGCTGTTTTTCTTACTTCCATCATGCCCACTCTTCAAAATGTTTTTAATTTTAGAGATGTAAGTGCCAAACTTTACGCTGATTTCCGCACGCATGACTTCACGTACAATACCGAAGCGCTCTTCGTATCCCCGACACACATATCGGTGGTAGATGACCAAGTCTACTTGCTCCTCGGACAGGATCCGGATGCGTCGTTGGCTGAGCTCGCGACGTAGAGCATATAGGTCTTTGCTAATCATGTCCATGATCGCCTGGGTCGCAGCGATATGCAGCTGACTCATAAAATTCCCAGACAGTTTGCTATCGTCGATACTTTTTTGGGCCATCGTCAGCATGTGCGGGAGTAAGATGACGTCCCGGATCATGACCATCTCTTCCGTAGTGGGATGCCCGGCCGCCCGCGCTGGCTCGCCTATAGCCGTCGGCCCCGACCTCTCGGCGTCGTATTGTTCCTGGTGCTCGGTGAGCAACATTTTGGAGCCCCAACGTTCGTTGCCGTCGAGTTTGCTCATTTATAATGCCCCCCGATCTGCTCGGCCCGCTCGCGGGCGACACCGCTCTCCAGCATAGACGATGCGCGCATGACAGCCGCAGGGCCGTAGCGATCCTTGAGCCGATCGGTCGTGCGCTCGATGCTCGTCACCTTGGTGCGATCCTCGAATAACGTCAGCTGATCGACCGAGTCGTCGGCGAGGCCGCCAAGCGTTATGGACAGCCTGGCGACCGGCATGCCGGACCAATATTCTCGGAGCAGCTTCAGCGCAGCGGCCGCCACCTCATGCGTGAGTGCCGTCGGTTGCTGCAGCTTGACCTGCCGCCCAAAATATGACGATCGTGTACCGTCCGTCTCGGAGACACCGACATGTACCGTATCGCCCATCACGCCGTGCCGTCGGGCACGCCGGCATACCTCGATCACGAGCTCGAGCAGCACGACCTCAATATCCTCCAGCTTGCGGTAGAGATTGGCGCGCAGCGCTTTGCCGTGGCCGACAGACTTCAACTTCTTCCGGATACCGGCCACCACGGGACTTGGATCGATGCCGCGCGCGGTCTGCCAGTAATATTCAGCCTGAATGTCGCTCTGCTTGCCCATCTCCCGTCGCATCTTCCGCTTAAAGTCGCCGAGCTCAAGACGGGCGACGTCGCCGATGGTGTTGAGACCCATACGGACAAAGTGTCTTGTCATTCTAGAGCCCACCATAAACATTTGATGAACTGGCAGCGGCCAGAGATCCCGCTCAATGTTTTCTTGGTTAAGCGTGAAGACGCCTTCTGGACGCTTCTTGGCAAAATTGTCCGTGGCCGTCTTAGCCAGGATCTTGGTCGGACCGATGCCCACCCGCGACCAAACGCCTGTTGAAAGCTGAATCTGCTGCTGTATACTGCGGGCCACCTCGGCGGGCGGGCCGAAATTAGAAAGCGAACCGGTCACGTCCAAGAATTGCTCGTCGATCGAATAGGGCTCGACCTGGTCGGTATACATCTCATAAATCCGGGTCATGAGCAGCGAAATCTGGATGTACGTCCCCATTCGCGGACGAACGACGACGAGGTCCGGACACTTGGCCAGTGCTTCGCCGACGCGCTCGGCCGTCGTCACGCCCTTCCCCTTGGCGATCGGACAGGCGGCCAAGATAATACCGTTACGGCGGGCTGGGTCACCTACTGCCACCGGTTTATCGCGAAGTTCTGGTCGCGCCGCCTTCTCGATCGATGCGTAGAACGACTGCCCATCGATAAGGAAAATCGTACGCTCAGACATGGCGTCGCACCGGCTCAGCAGCCAGAACGCGATCGGTCTTCAACGACCGTTGCTCCCCTATGCCGTGATCAAATACAAATACATTGTCTCCCCGAAGCGAGCGGATCGTGACTTGTCGTTGGGTAATATTATGGTTACGGTCCTCGTAAATCATTTCAACAGCCCGGCCGATATGCTTATTTAGATTCATGGCGATCACCACGCTTGACGAGATGTATGGTACGCGACCTATTGGGCGACCAACTGACAATTCCGCATTTCCGCAGCCGATCCAAGTGACCGTGCGCAACGCTCACTGAGAGGAAAGAAGCGTCAGCGATCTCCCGCACTGTAGGTGGATAGCCAAGCTTGTCAGTCAGCGCTTTGATAGCCAGTACCACATTATCCTTAGTCTCCAAAATGACCGCCTCCAAAACGAACGTTTGTTCGCAATAATCATAATACGAACTAGCGTTCGCAATCAAGGGCAAAAATATACCCCATCTGTTATTCACTGGGGTGTTCTATGACATATTGGATTAGCTCAGCAATCCATGGTAATGGTAAGGGTAAGAGATGGACTACGTCCCCCTATTTGCTGTTGAGCGGCACTTCTTCAATTAAAGATGCACCAGTATTTTTAACGGATCCGACGTTCTTTGATACAGGGTATCTCCGCATCTTGTCTGCATCGTAAGGCACGAGCAGTTCCTGTAGCTTTTCGGCATCGTCCTCTTCCGGATCGAGCCAAACGTTTAGGGCTTTCGAGGGCAGAATCACCGGCATACGGTCGTGCACGTCCTCAACGAGCTTGTTAGGTTTCGTGGTGATGATCGTGCAGCTGCGCAAGGGGCCATCAGGGCCGTCCCATTCGTCCCATAACCCTGCAAACCCAAACGAATCCCCACTTTTCATTACGAAACGATAAGGTTGCTTACCGTCTTCAGTTGCCATCCATTCATAAAAACCGTCTGCAGGTATGACCGCTCGCCGGCGTTTGATTAAACCTTTGTACGCCGGCTTGGAGGCGACCGTCTCAGCACGCGCATTGATCATCTTAAAACCGATTTTCTTGTTCTTTGCCCAGAAGGGAATGAGACCCCAATGAAACTGAGCGAGCAGCCGCTCGCCCCCCTCATTAATGATGGCCGGTACCGAATGCGTCGGAGCAACGTTGTAATTCGGCGTGAGGTGGATGTCGCCGACGCGATCCAGATCAAACATTGTCATAAGTTCTTCGATCGTCGTTTGTATAGTGTAGCGTCCGCACATTCTCTCTCAGCCCCTTGTATCGGTATACTGAGATATTACACTAACAAATAGGAAACGAGCATTCCCACTTGTTGGATAAGTAAACAAACCGCCCAGCCGAAGCCAGACGGTGAATTGTTATTGAGCCGGTTCGTATTCGTCCACATCGAAGTTAACGATCTTCCCGTAAACGATATACTCTGCGCGGGCCTTGAACGGACCTTTGTTCCAGGTCTTCACGAACTTGTATCGAGAAGATTGCGTAGCCGAGTCGGTCCAATCAAGGAAGTTTTCCAGTTCAGCAGCTGACAGGTCGTACTCCTTCTCAGCGCCACCAACTAAGTGGATTGTGAGTAGTGCACGAGATCCGCCTTCTGAGCCTGATCCGTTTCCGGCCGTTGGTGTAGCACTCGCCTCGTTGGAATTTCCACTTTCACCACCTGTGTTAGTTGCGGTGACTACGTAATAATATTTTGTACCGTTCGTTAGGCCAATATCGGTGTAAGTTGTACCAGTAACTGAAGTCGCGATTGTTGTGTAAGGGCCACCTTCTGTTGTGGATCTCTTGATGTTGTAGCTGGTAGCATTAGTCACTGCGTTCCATTCTAAAGAAACTGAGGCGTTAAGTGGTGTGGCAGAAAGATTATTTACTGTTGATGGTCCGGTATATACTGGCGTATATTCTTGAACAGTTGTTGTGGCATCGACAGAAGTGCTATCTCTTCCTCCAACTGCATATACTTTCCCATTTACAACCCCCATTGCAAATACTATCTTACCCTCAACCATTGGTGAACGATTTACCCATGTATTTGCCTCGGGGTCATACTCTTCCACGGAATTCGAGAAACTAGTTGTTGATGTTGACAAAGATCCACCCGCTACCAATATGTGGTTATTTATTACAACAGCGGAATGAGATTGACGAGCATTAAGAATATTTGCTTTGTTGGTCCACTGTTTTGTTTCAATATTATATTCTTGAACAGCGGAATAAAGAGTTGACCACTTATCGTTCCCCCCTATTACATAAAGCTTGTTTCCGAGGGTAACGAAGGCAGAATTTGATAGCGGATTAGGGACAGTTGTTTCGGATCCCCAATTGTCAGTGTCTTCGTTATAAACATAAATTTCTGAGCCGTTAGTAATATATATTTTCCCGTTTGCTAATCCAGCGAAATTTCTTCCAGACAATCCTGGAGGACTTGCAATTGTTGACCAAATGTCGGTAACTGGATCATACACATTTCCTGTAGCACCACAAGCACTGGTGCATGCCCCACCCAAAACGTAAATTTTATTTTTGAATGCTACCGTGGCAATATCTCTACGTGCAGAGGGCATACTACTTTTTTGCACCCATTGATTTGTTGTAGGGTTAAATACATACAATGTGTTTGACAATGTCGTGGCACCTGAAACTCCCCCGACCGCATAAAGATATCCATTTAGTCCAACAACTCCATTGAAATAACTCTTTGGT
The DNA here is from genome assembly GCF_042649185.1 of Cohnella sp. GCM10012308. NCBI lineage: Bacteria > Bacillati > Bacillota > Bacilli > Caryophanales > Paenibacillaceae > Cohnella > Cohnella sp. GCM10012308. Next base: position 54,977 of record NZ_JBHRYU010000030.1, on the reverse strand, counting down.
GCGGGTAGATTCGCCTTCAATGTCCAGCTATTCTCTTCAGCACTAGCGCTTAAAGAAAAGCTAAAAACCGCGGATAAAATAAAAGATATTATTGCGAACAACTTGAACTTCTTCAATCCAGTCACTCCCCAATATGTAATGCCACAATCATACTAGGGAAATAAAGGAACTATAAGTCTGTTTGTCGACAAATTTTTACATTACGATTAAGGGTTGCAATACTTATCGGGATATACTCTGTCTGGTATTGCTACAATCGAAGGAACATCCAAGAAAAGCGGCCGGCTGTATGTTCCTCCCTCCTATGCTGCTTCAGAAGCGCGAAGAACCATTCGACGATCCCCGTTATCTTTTCGAACCGAAGATTGACAAGAATAGGCTTGTCATATCAGTGAAGGACGGCCGTCCGACGCCCTATACATGGCATGAGACGCCATGCTCGCCTCAATACCCGGAACTGCACGACGTCCCACTTGAAGATGTCTCTGACGCGATTCTTGACGGCGAGGTCGCCCGCATTGACCCTGTGACCGGCGCCGTTGATTTTGAATCGCTCATGGAGCGATTTCAGCTCCGCCAAGAACGGAAAATACAAGAGGCCGCGGCATCCTGGCCGGTTCATTACTTTGTTTTTGATATCCTGCGATACAAAGGAAAGGATATGCGTTCATGGCCGCTTACAAGGCGTAAGGAATTGCTGCAGGAAGTGCTGCGGCCGAACTTATTCTATAGTGATGTGATGAGCGTAGAAGGATCGGGAACGGACTTGTTCGAGGTGATCAGGCAGCGGAAGCTTGAGGGTATCGTCGCCAAACGTGCGAACAGCCCTTACGTCAGGCGCCGGGATCCGCGATGGATCAAGATCATCAATTACGAATACGCCGAAGTGACGATCGCCGGATACCGCCGTGATCAATTCGGTTGGCTGACGCACTATAAAGACCGCCCGACCGGAATCATTGAATTCGCGCCTGCAGCCCAAAAGAATGCTTTTCGTGCCGTTGCCGGTGGACTGATCACGGGTCAGGACAAAAACTTTGTATATGTAGATCCGCAGATACGGGCGCGAGTGCGATTTCGGAATTGGACAAGGCGTGGGATGCTTCGGGCTCCAGAGTTTGTGAAATTCATCTGTTAATAGAAGGAAATTTGGAGGATTATGTAGAATTTCAATATCATGAACAATCTAAATATATTTTCAGTTGTGTCGGTGACAGTATCAATTGTAATGGCGGTTCTTTCTTTTATTAATGTGAATAGACAAAAAACGGCTTCTTTGATAAATGATCAAGAAAAGTTTGTTCGGGAACTAAATCTAAAAACAAATGATGAAGTAATCGATAATTTATTTAACTTGCTTGAAATTTTAAAAAATTATCGGACTCTTGATACTTCGTATAAGTTCTTCCAGGGTAATGAAAAAGAAATCAACAAAGAATTCAACGAGAAATATTGGAACATAAATCGGTCTTTTTTCTCTCAAATATTTACTATTGAATCTATTTTTTTAAAACGAAATATTATCTTAAAAAAACACCTGCATGACTTTAATATATTAAAAGCATCCGGTCTAAACGCGGATAAATATTTTTGGGATATTAAGACTAGAGTCGACAGGGGGAGCAATCTCAAGGATATAATTCAAGAAGTTCGGCAAGCACAAATACAAGCTGAAGAAGTTATAAATCAAACCGAGAATTTGATTATAAAAATTCAAAATGACTTTATGGGGCACCTGTATAAACAAAATAATGCCCGAAAGCCGAAGCCCCCGGGCTTCTAAATCACAGCAGATAAAGCTTTTTCGTCTCGTTGTCGTATGCAAACGGGACACCGGCCGCCTTCAACACTTCGGCGATGGGAGCGACCAGCCGGCCGTCCACGATCTCGCCAGTCGTAATGACCACGTTCCCTTCCATACGTACGACCTTCGGCACGATCTCTGCCGCCGTAGACGCGGGCTTCCTGCCGAACGCGAGCTGCAGGTCTGCAAGCGTGCCCGTGTACTCGTTCAAGTCGACGTTACCAGATACGCCTGAGACCTTCCTGGTGCCATTCTTACGCGTGCCGCCCGCGCTGCCATCGCTATACTGCCAGATCGTCCATTCCCGCCAGGCTTGATTGTTGTCCGGCGGGATAGTCGCGCTGTACCTGGCGATCCAAAGCGGATAAGACGCCAATAACGGACCGAAGTTGAAACCGAAAGCGTTGCCCGTGTACACCATCGGGCGCCGCCCTGTCAGCCGCTCGAGCTCGCCAAGGAACGCCATTGCGACGGCGTTGATCTGCGTCTGCTTCAGATTGCCCGGATTGTTTTCGTAGTCCATGACCGGCGGTAGATCGAGCAACTGAACGCCGCCCGCTGCCGAGATCGCGCCCGCGAAGTTCGCCGCCTCCGCTTTCGCATCCGCCTCCGACCTTGCACCGACGAAGTGATAGGCGCCGACCAGCAGTCCCACCGCGCGCGCCTCTTTCAGATGGCCAGCGAACATATTGTCCCGGAAGGATTTTCCCTCCGATGCTTTGAGGAAAGCGAACGAGATCCCGTCAGCGGCCACCTTGGCCCAATCCACTATACCGTTATGATGGCTGACGTCGATCCCCTCGGCGTTGTTATTGCTCCGTTTTTGCAACTGCTGTCCCTCCCTTTATTTGAGCCTTGTAATCGAGCACTGCCTTTTCGATGGCCGCGCGGATCGACTGTTCGCTCACTTTGATGCCCAACGTCGCCGCGCGGTCCGATACGTACTTAATGGCCTTGTCGAGCTTGAGTGCGCCGGCCCCGCCGCCCATCATCGACTCCGCCAACGCCGCCGCCTCCGTCGCCAGCTTGTGAAGCGTCTCGCGCTGTGCGGCCGTCGTGCGTGCGTTGAGCCAAGCTGTGAACCGATTGCGCAAGCTGACCGCATAAGCGACCAGAACAGCAAAAATAAGCTCCAGCAGGTGATTTGCTAGAGCGGTCATGAACGCTCCCCAATCGTTATGCATTATTTCTCGTCCTCCTTCTGTTTGTCCCGGCGTCGCAGCCGGATCCACAAGTCGTATTTGCGCGTGTACGTTTGATACGCGAGCAGTAGCAGGCCGACCATCGTTCCACCGGTCGCAATTAACCACGTCAGCCGCTGGGCCGCGTCCATGCCCGGCGTCTGCCACCCGAATGCGATGCTCGCGCGGATCCAGACGGCCGTAACCATTTTGAAGTCGTAAGCGACAAGAAAAAAGAGCATCGACAGCATAAACGCGCTGACGACGCCCTTTTGGAAGCGTTCGTGAAAGTATTTGCGATGAGCGGCCAAAATGTAAGTAGCGGTGCCCACCGTCACGGTATACACGGCAAGCAGCGCATAGTCGATCCAGTCTAGCATAGGATCAATCCCCTTTATCGTATATAAGGTACTTGGCAAAGTTGTTACTCCGGATCTCCTCCTGCAGCTCGCGGGACGCGGTACGATATTGGATGATGGCGCTGCGCGTCTTAAGCGAGGCACGCTGCAGCTCGGATTGCTTGTCCCGGTACCAGGGGGATAGCCGCATGAGCCATTTAAACATGCGTTATCCGCTCCTCTCGTTTGGGTCATCCTTTTTAAGATTACTTACCACGCCCGCAATAGAACGATACGTATCTTTTTGCTCAATTAGCGCCGTCAGCAGCTCGTCGCGATCGTGCTCCACTTTATCGAACAGCGACCGCGGCACAAGCTTGCCGGTCACGACCATGCGCACGACATACAGCATCGTCACAAGGAAGATCAGCGCGAAGATGAGGGCGACACCATATTTCTCTGCCAACTGCGCCAGCTTGGCGACTTGGTCAATATCCTGATTCATTGCCGCCGCACCGCCTCCGTTTTAATTATTCCTGCCGGTGCAGGATTTACTACCATGAACATTGTTTTAAAAGAATATCCATTTACAAGGAAAAACCTCCCTTAATGTCGAAGAATTTAGGAAGCTTATCCTATTCTTCTAAAAGGAGGTCTGATTTGAATGCCTGGTACAAATTTAAGACCGACGTCAAAACCTATCATAAAACCCGATCATTCAGTGGACAAACCGCCAATTGTTCGCCCACCGATTAAGCCATCTAATAACGTATTCTTCGAGGAGAGATCAGTAGATAAACCACCAATAAGACTTCCCAGAAAGTAAGTCTGCGGCGTCAACCTTATTGGGTGACGCCGTCTTTCTTACCTATAGCAATCATCACGGAGTCGAGGTCGAATATTTCGATTCGAGTTCCTGACTTAGTGTCGATGAAGACTCGGTCCACTTTAACAATATTCGGATATTCAGATATCAATTCTGAATAATAAACCACTTCATCTAGACAAATGCTTTTGTCTGGTTCAAAAGGCCTTGATACCTTCTGCAATTGTCCAACCGTTCCGGACTCTTTCTCTTTGTCAATTTTGCTTACTCTCACCACTTGTGATTCATTTCGGCCAAAAACCTCATCCCAAACAGAAGGATATTCCGAATACCCTGCAACGCCGATTTTTTTTCGTACATTGTTTACTAAAATCCTTTGTTTGGGAAACACCCACTTTGCATAAGTGTAAGACAAGAAAAAACTAATTACAGCACTGATAAATAAAAATGAAATAAGAAAGTTTAAACGTCCCGAGTTATTCTTTATAGCTTGAAGACTCCAAATCAAATCTCCTCCAGTTGCAATACCGACCAAGTTGAATATTAACACCGAGCCTATTGATACCGGCAACCACAAAATAGCAGCTATTGCCGTCACTTCCGGAACCGAATGCTTTACAACGGGATTGATCCCGAACATTTGAATCCATAAATAAGCCATGAAGCCAGGAAGCAAAAATGCTAATGTGCCAATAAAAGAATCCATAGAATCACCTCGCCATAATTATTCTTTATGCGGCAAGGATATTCCTTTGTGCTCATCTTAAAATAAAGTCCCTACCTAAGCGGAGCCCGTCGCCTTACTCGCCAGTCGGTTCCGGAAGAGGCGTACCGTCAATATCGAGATCCATAGCGGCCAGATACTCCCGTACTTTTTGTTGCTGTGCGACCGGTACCCGGTCAAAGGTATATGCTCCCTTGATGATCAGCGTTGCGTACACGATTGCCATGTCAATCATTCCTCTCGAAATTTGGATTAAAAATAAAAGCCGCCCCATCAGCCGCTTAAACATCGGCATCAAGGATGGCTTGTACTTCAGCGCGCTTGCTTTCCGGTACGTCGTCGATCGTCTTCAGTCCGCGTCGAATGAGATTCGCATAAACTAGCGCCATATTAGCTTCCACCTCCTTCGAGCGCCGCCAGCCGCGCTTCCAAGTCGTCGATACGGACCTGCTGCTGCACGATCGTATCGTATGCCTCGGCAAGTCCAAGCATCGTATTGACCGCCTCTTCCTCGCGCGCTGCATCCGCTGCCGCTGCCGTCTCATACGCCTCGGCCACAGCGAGCATGGTCTGCACACTTTCTGCTTGAAGCGCGGCGACCTGCTCAGAAAGAGGTGGCAGGTAGTTGGGCGGCTCCTGAGGGTTCTTCGGATCCGGGTACGAAAAAAGCAGCGAAGGTTCTTCGCTGCTTACGTCGATACGGTATCCGTTTGCGGTTATGAAGTCTTGGGCAAATTCGCCGTATTCCAGCTGGAACATGCCGACAGTTTCCGGGTCGCGATCCTTCAGCGCTAGATAGACCTCGAAGTCCTGCTCTACGGTCGTCTCGATGACTTCCCCGGAACGCTCCCCGGTGTCCTGGATGACGTTCCCCGCCGCCTTGTCGTAATAGATTTTCCGCCCTATTTGCATTTGGCACCCCCCCCTATTCTATCGCGTACCATCTTGAGGTCAAGCTGGCCAGGCCTGCGTAAAAACAAAACCCCGTGGCAGATAAATAAAGCGGTGAATCGGGATACGACGGGGAATTAAAGTACCAGTTTATGACGCCCGTGCCTCCCGATATTTGCCGCTGAACATGATGGCCGTTTGTAATCGTGGAATCGTAGTAAGCGAAGAACTGAAGGTTGTTTTGCAGCACAACGACTTTACTAGCTAGGAAGGTCAGGCCGGATACGGTTAGACGCGCGTTTCCGTCCGTTGTCCCCGTTCCCGTTGCAACCCGCTTGGCGGTCCCGTTAACTCCGAAGACGTTCCTTCCCGACAATATATAATCCTGATAGAAGTCCCCGTTCCACGCGGTAAGCCGACTTGTGCTGTCATAGTACCCGGACGGCATCTTCATAAATAAGCCGCCTGTGCCGTCCGTTGTTACGGCAGAGGCTCCAGTATCGACGCCCGCCTTGTTCGGCATCGCGCCCGCAGCCTGATAGCTCGCCCCAGCGCTGAAGGATTTGCCTGCTAGGACGTCGCTAGGCGCGGCAGTCCCTGGAATAAAGATTTGCGCCATCGATTTACACCCCCAGGATTGAAGCGGATACTTTCACAGCGCCAGATACGGACGACGACGCCAGAAGAATGATATTCGAATTCGCATTCGCATTAAAGAACACGGGCAGCAGCGAGTAGCTCCCAGCCGTGAACGCCTGCGCGCTAACAACGACTGTTGACTGTGCTCCTGTTGCGTCTGCGTAATTCACTGATACTGAAACGGTAGTCGCCGCCGTTACCCGAAGATAAATCATAGCGTTGTAGTTTCCAGCAGGTACGAAGGACGCTGTCAGGAACTGTGCCAAGGAAGCGCTGGTTACGTTGAATTCGCTGATCGACGTGGGTTTCGCAACCATGCTCGCGGCCAGGTCGGGCAACGTGACCTTCGGCGCTGGGAATACCGTTGTGTCCGTCGTGTAGACGGAGCCAAGCGCTGCGGCCATAAAGCTAGCTGCGTGCGTCGAACTTGTAGCGCCGCCGTCGACGATAACTGTAAATGTCTCCGCGCCCGTACTCGTGCCGATCTTAGCAATCTGAATGCGCCAACGGCTGTTTGAAGAATCCCAGGATAGGTCACTAATCGCGATCTGACTTTTTACGCCGCCCATCGCTTCGGTGTACCGGGTTTCTTGCGCGCTAACGGTACCACTGTTTGAGAGAACAAACGTGAAGCGCTTCGTCAGGCGCCCGATTCCGTTTACGACGTTCCAGCTGCCCGTGATCGTAACGTCAACATACCCTGACAATGGCGTGGAAGCCGGGAAATATATGTCGGCCTTTTGGTTTGCTGTGCTAGCGGCAAATACGACGTTACCGACAAGTTTTTTAAATGAATTCCCGTCTGTCATCATCGGAGCGACAACCTTGCTCCGGAAGTTTGCGCTATAGTCGGCAGCAAGTCGCAGGGTTGCATTTGCGTCTGTCCCCGAATCACCGTTGACGGTGAAATTCAAATATCCTCCAGCAGCAGAAGCCTGAAAATAGTTGCTGGATGCCCGGTTAAAAATAAGAGCAGTTCCCGTGAACGATCCTGTTCCTGCGCCGCCAGCCGTCGTAAGAATGGTTCCTGCTGCTTGCACATTTCCCGCGAAGGCTGCCGCGCCTGACGATCTGTTGATTGATAGTGCAGTTATGACAGAGTTTCCAGCGTCATTATAAGCCCACAAAGCAAAGTTTGATCCCGTATTGTCGTTGTTCTCATCCCCAATTAATCCAAATTGAAAACGGCCACCGCCACCGGTAGATGGGCGCATAGAAAAGTGGATCTTGCCGCCACCGGCTGTGCCTACGGTAGAAATAAAGGTTCCAGCGCTGGATACGTCCCCCGTATTTTTGTTAACCTTGAATTTCGCGCCGTTAATATTCGCATCTGCGGCGACGCCGAAGCTAGTCCCATCCGCGTTACCGACAAACACCCCACCCGCCGTCGTTCGGTATTCGGTAGCTGCATTCGTGCCCGAGTCAGATCGAGATAATACCGAAAGCAGGGCTGAAGTGCTTACGGCGTCCATCCTCTTAAACGATGCGTATCCAGAGCCGTCGTCAAGCGTGTTATTTTTGGTCCAAACTTTCCCGTTTCCATCCAATTGCAGCGCATCAACCGTTACAGGTGTACCGCCCGCTCCACTGATAATACGCAGACGAAGAATGGAACCCGTAGCGCTATCACCTTCGCTTTTTTCTATGGTCGAGTAGATATCATCCGTGAAGAGCTTCAGAAATTCCGTGGTACTGCTTCCACGCCGGAATAGTGCTACGCCATTTCCGTCATCCAAAGTATTATTTTTGGTCTTTACAGAATAATCGGCAGAGAGTTTCAATGGAGACAAAGGGTAGCTCGTAGTGTCGCCATTAACGTTAAAAACGAGCCCGCCCCCTACAGACGATGCATAAATGTAGTTATAATCTGCGCGACTAAATCCGAGGCCCGCTCCCGACGATGCAAGAGTTATATTTCCTACTGAGCCTTGAACAGTTATGCCTTTAAATGACGGGGTTGCTGTAGTCCGTACATCCTGGTCAAGATGGTACCCGTCCACCATATCAGCATTCATACCACTTCCGGAGCCCATCGCCCTACCATCCCAAACTCTGTACCACGAACCCCAGACGTTACTGTAATAATTGCGCGTCCATGTTCTTGCCGTGCCATCGTTCATGTATTCGGTCAACGTTTGCTTATATCCGGCGTGACGTTCCACAAGTAACGAAAACGCATTTGTCGTCGGGCTATTTAGGACCGAGGTCGATACTGAGTTGCTATTGGAGTAGTACATGCCGCGCGCGGTTAAGTTGTTTAGGTCTTGCCCAGTTGTAATAATGGTCGGTTGCGTCAAGAAATCCGATGCGTGCATACCGTCCACCGTATCGGCGTCCAAACCTGCGCCGCTCGTTTGTATAAATGTGAGCGCCGTTGTCCCAAGCGTCACCGCGCCGGCATTACTAAGCGAAAAAACCTTCGCACCGTTGACTGTGCCAGCCCTCACGTAAACGCTTATGCCTGCGGCAACCTTTGCCGAGCTGTCAGCGTCCGCCGCCCGCGTCCAGGCTCCTGATGCAGCAACATAGATGCCGTTCTGGCTTCCGGTCGTCTGGTTCTTCACGAGCACACGGTCGCCGGCTGCTAGAACGATCCCGTCGACCGTCTGCAGTCCGGACAGCGTGATATTCGCCGTCGTCGCGACGCGCACGTCTCCATCGACGCCCTGCAATGCCATAGCGGCGTCTATCTTGTCCCAGTTGTCGTTCATCATGGTCTGAATATTGAATTTGTCAGTTGGCGGATCAATTCCGACGACCTTTTTTAGCAAATTTAGCAACGGTGTGTAAATCGGCATGTAAACCCTCCTCTATACGAATGGTGCGAAGTCGCCCAGTGGATGATCGTTCATTTCTAGCCAGCCAAGCGCCTCGACCTCTCCAATCGACAAGTACCGATACGTGTAATTGACCAGCAAATGCGCGGGCACAATCTCTGCAATTGCAGCCATCAAACTATTGATGTTCGGCGGCATTCCGAGCGTACTGACGAATCGGACCGTGAAGGTACTGCTCGGCGCATCGAACGACACTTCGATCTGACCGTTGTCGTATGCTTCGGCCACGCTCTTAAGCAATGCGCCGCTGAATTTGCCAAAGCCGCGCAGCTTGGAGCGGATAACCGCTCTCCGTTGGTCGGCCGGCTGCCCGGCGGCCGACACGATCCCAAGCTCCTCCTCCCACGAATCGAGATCCCATGTGGCGGAGCTGATGAATCGTTGCGCGAGCTGGTCGGCGATATCCGTCTGCAGCCGATCGAATTGCTCGCCGCTCGCCTGCAGGAGCACGCGCATTTCCAGGATCGGCGCGTAAAACCCAGGCAGATCCTCAAGCATCTCCGCTCCAGCTGGCGACGTAATCGGAAATTCACTCACTGACCGTCACGCTCCCTTGGACTGCGACGGAGCCCGCCGGTACCGGGACGTTGCCCGTGCCACCATTGAGCATCAGCTCCGAATAATCCTCTACGCCGGGCACGTCCAGCAGCACCGAGCCGACCCTAGCCACCTTGACGCTCGGGTCAGCCTTGTATGCGATGCTGGCCAGGTAAGCAGCAAACGCAGCTTGAAAGTCAGCCTTGACCTGGGATAAAGTGCGAGATCCGGTCAGAACTACTTCAGCCACTACGTCGACCGTCACGGCCGGCGCCGCCACCACCGTCACCACGGCTCCTGCCGGTGCGACACCTTCGCCCATTCCTTCACCGAGGCCGGCAGCCGGGTCGATGTACGCTTTGACCGCGGCGACGACGCCCGCAGTTGCCGGCCGCTTGTCCGTGCCGAGCAGGCTTACTTTGACCGTGTTGGGGCCATCCCATGTCGGCACGACGTACGCGTCCCCGACGCCCGGTACCTCGAGAGCCCACGCCCGGTAAGCAGCCCGGTTGCCACTGGTCGGCGGCGTCCGCACATGGGCATACAGCCGAGCTCGATAAGCGTCGTCCGTCTCATCATCCGTCCCTGGCGTCAATACGCCGCCCAGCGTCGCCGTGGCCAACCCATTGACGTAATCGATCGGCTGCAGAGCGCCGACAGGGACGTTCCCGGCGATGCCTGCCGTTTCGCAAGTCAGGCGGTAGTCGCCCGCCGCAATCCGCCCGGTCACATCGTAGACGAGCCCTCCGGCTCCGAATCGCGTGCCGATCGGGACATCAAATGGAGCGCCCGCGCTGTCATAGAAGAATCCCTCCCGTACTGCAGGCGTTGCGGGCTTCGGGTCGACGCCAAAGTCAGCTCCGCGCGCCCGCAGCGCGTCGCCGCTTGCCGTCTGCGCATGCTCCTGCAGATTGGCCGTTGCCATCGCCGCGTACGCTTCCGCCAGTTTGCGTGCGGGCGGCGCCAGCGCGTCGTAGATAACGCTCCCTTCCCGCCTGTCCAGATCCGCCGGTACAAGGTCCAGCATTTCAGCCAAAATGTTCTCAAATGTACGATCCTCATACATTTACCGTCACCGTCCTTTCTACCGGTACAGACCCGAAAATAGAAACGACCGTGAAGCTGACGATCGCCTCGTCCCCGCTTACGGTCGTTTGAAAATCCTCGATCGCCACGATCCGGTCATCTACCAGGAGGGCCTCGGATACCCAGCGCTCAATGTCGTTGCTGTAAAGGCCGCCGAATCGCCGCTCCGTGCCGTAGTTGCTCGAGTAGATGAAATGAGCGAAACGGTCGGTATCAAGGATCTTGTACACGGCCTGCCGCACCGCGGCGACGCCGTCAATCGTGCCTGCCATCCGCTCATTCTCCAAGTCTATCGAGAAGGTACGGCTCGGCTGTCGTTCTTCTTCTTGCACCGCTCCGAGAGACGCACCAGGGATAATCATTCAACCAGCCTCCCCGCCACGTAAAAATTGAGTGCGCCCTGCTGCCGGATCAGCACGACCTTGTCGCCCGCTTCGAGCGCGCGGCGGATCAGCACCTCCGTGCCGCCGATCGTCACCTTGTACTCGGTCAGGTGCTCCGGGACCAACAAAAAATCCTCGTCTAGCTCAAGCCGCTGATCGGCCAGAACCAGAAGAGGATCTACAGTGCTTACCACGCCATACATCACGTCCGCCAGCTTAAGGGATTCGATGTACCCCTTCGCGAGTGCCTTTACATTGTCATTTATACTCATCAGGAAACACCACCAAATCCAGGCTCATTGTGTGATCGTCACCGGACAGCTTATGCGTGCACTCTTCGACCAGGAAGAAACTATCAACGCCCACTTTGTCGATAGTGACCTGCACCTTCACACCGGCGCGCATCCCGAAATAGCCGATCGACTCGAGAGTAAACTTCCGCTGCTCCCGGTTCTTGAGCTGCAAAAGCCGCAGGGCGATGCCTTTGATCTGCTCCTCGTTGAGACCGTCGTCGACCTTTTGATAATACTGCAGTCGGCCCCACCGATCGATCGCATTGCTATTCTTGTACAGATAGGCGTCCCTATGCCCGGTCTTTTTATTGTCGCGCACCAATTTGATCTGGTTGTACGTATCATCGTCGATCGAGTCCTTTATCTTGTAATCATAGACCAGACTGGCCTCCCCCAAGATTAAGTCGATCGTCATGTCGCGGACATGCGAAAGCTTTACATTGCCATAGTCATCGTACAGCACAAAGAGATTGCCGGTGCACATCAGTGTCGTGTCGAGCGCGCGATACGCGATGTCGAGACGCTTCTGGCCATCCTCGGACACCTTCGGGATGACGAATCCCGTGTTGGCGAGCGGACCGACGGAGATCCCCACCGCCTGGCACTGGTCCCGGATGACCTGGTCGGCGCGGATGTTCTTCTTAACATAGGTATCCGACTCTGCGAGGTACCGGAGCTGATCGTACGCCAGGATCCGCACCGGGGCGTCCCTGCTTCGTTCGACGCTGAATATGCGGCCCCAAAACATCCCATCGCCATCGACCTTGACTCGGAGGACGTCTCCGTTTTTGACCTCGAAGCCAACTGCCTGATACGAGTCGTCGCGCAGGAAAGTCAGGTCCAACGACGAAGGCTTCCCGATCCGCGTCGTCTTCCAGGTCAGCTCGGATGTGACATTCGTGAGGTCCCAAAGCGTGCCGTTCAGGTTGTCTATGACGATCTCAAAACGAAACATCTGCACACCTCTGTAATAGTATTAAAGGAAAAACCTCCCTTAATGTCGAAGAATTGCATGATTCGTCTAAAGGAGGCGTTAATATGGATATTGAAAAAACAATAGATGCAGCAAAGACTCTTGAACTTCCGGTAAAGGAGTTGAGCACGAATGCCTTGGGCAAGCCAACTACGGAATTAGGAGAAGGTCTTGCTAACCTGTTTTGGCTAGTGTTCGCTCCGATCCATGCCGCAAGGAAAGCTTTAGAACCGCGAATTAATAAATTTGGCAAAGATATTGCTTTCGAGGTTTCCAAAATTCCACAAGAGAAATTAAAGGAGCCACCTCTTGAAATTGTAGGCCCCTCTCTTGAGGCGGCTAAATATCATATTGAGCATGATGAAATAAGAGAAATGTTTGCAAAATTGATAGCTTCCTCTTTGAATTCTGACTTTGAAGAAAAAGTGCATCCTTCTTTTATCGAAGTAATTAAGCAACTCTCCCCGTTTGATGTTAAAATATTAAACCTCTTGAAAGAAAACTCCAGAATATGGGGAATAGGAAATATCCACTATATAATTGATGGAAATAGGGGCATTCTTGTACCCAACTTTTTCCCCTTTCCCGATATTTCATTGGATAACTTTAGACAGTATAGTGCAGCAGTTCAGAACCTTAACCGCCTATCGATTATTAATTGGGATTTCCAACAAATTTTCGCAGACTCTTCGAAGTATGATATCTTATTTAATCACGTGCTCTATCAACAATATGTTGAAGCTATTGAAATAAGAAATGACACTAGCGATAAACCTGCATTCGTTAATTTAGAAAGAGGCATGTGGCGGTTCACTGATTTTGGGGATTTATTTATAGAGTGCTGTACATAATCACCCCTTCTTCGCCGGCAGCTGCAGCACCTTGCCTATCGGCAGTCTATTCAGCTGAGCCTCTGTAATACCATTCAGCTTCTGGATCTCCCGCCAGCGACCGGAGTCGCCGAGTTGCATGCGCGATACGTACATTAACGTGTCCCCCGGCTTAAGCGTGTACGTTGTGGCAGGCACGCGCTCGTCCGGACGCTTGGCCGGCTCCTTCTGCAGCACAGTCTGCCCATTCTTCTGGACGGCCTTAATTTTCTGCGCGCTGTAAAAGACGTACTCCTTCAGCTTGAGCGTATAGAAAATATCGCCAGGCTGGCCGGCAATCTCATAGCGCTCGAAGGATTCGATAGACATGGCCAGGTTAATTTTGTATTTGTCGTTTTTGGCATCTTGACCAACATAAATGAATCGTACAGGATATCCGCTATGCATCCACTTGTTCACGTAGTTTACATACCGGTTAGGGTCAGGTATGTCCGTTCCATTTTTTGTAAATATTCTTTTATCTACGAAAGGATACTTCTGAGCCGGAAAAAAACTCTCAATATTTATTTCCGCAAGTTCTGTTCGCTCAATTGTCCTGATCTTGCCATTTCCTAAAATATCGTAATCTTTTCCACTCCCAGAACGCTTTATATCAATTCTCTCTGGAAGAACAGGAAATACCCATTCCTCAGCCCCGTTGTTCCAGCTAATCACCATTGTAAAGGGTTGGGTCTCACTCGCCATCACAATCCCCCCGTTCCAATAAAAAGACGCCTTTCGGCGTCGAGGTTAAAGTGCCCCTAATTTTTCAAGATCGGAGATATTATAAAATATGTTGCCATAATACTTTTTAATATGGATTCCACTAAAAATGAAATCCCCCTCGTCTGCAATACGATATTCTTCGGTGTAATAGAATCTCGCTATGACTTGCGGATTTAGGAGAGACCCTTTCGCGAAAATAGTTTCTCCTGGAACAGTCCCCGTTGTATAAAAAGTGCCAATCATTTCTTCCAGCATGGCTTCAGATATCCAACCTTTACTCATTACCGGTGGATAATCATTATCAGCCCTCCCCATTGCCAAAGCCATCTGATACGACGGATCTTCCGAATCGGCATGGCCCTTGTAACCGACGACCGGCGGCTTCTCGATCGGCGTATCCGGATTGAGTGTGCAGCCCTTCTGGCCCGTGGACTCGCACGGCGTAGCAGGCGTGCCGTTGTCCGTCGACGATCCGGTACCGCCCGAGGACGAGCTGCTGCTCCCGCCGATCTCTACTTGGTTCTTTGCTGCGTTCCATTTGTACTGGACGCCGGTCAGGTCGCCGATCTTGGCCAGCGGAATGTACGTCTTGCCGTTATAATTCAGGATCGGGTTTGCGGCGTCAGCGTATTTGGTCCCGTTCACAATGACCGGCTTCTCGAACAACGTTAGCACGTACTGTTTAGCCGCACCGTAAGCCGGGGAAGCCGCCGTCGCTACCGCTCCGAGTAGCATTCCGAGAGACAGAGTCAAAATGGTCTTTTTCAAGTAAAGCCCTCCCATGACCTTTGTATATTCCCATATATCGGATTATACGGCAATAGTCATAAGATTGGTTCATTCAAAGACGCTCTGAGCGCTCGAGGCGATCTCCTCTTCCATGCTACGATTGATCCGGACAATGATCTCGTCAACGTCCATCCCTTTATTGATCGGTCCGGTCGTCACTTGCACCGTCGGCGTCAGCGTAACGAAGTTCTGTATCGCCTTGATCTCGGCCAGATCCCGCATGACCTTCAGGTCCTCGCTGCTTATGTCGACCGTGTCGCCGATCTTACCGACCTCTCCGACCTTGCCTATGTTTCCGATGTTACCTTTCCCGTCACCTTTAGGAAGATTGAACCCATCAAGCGAATCCTTGATCTTTCCAACAAACCCGCTGCCGAGGTCATATCCTTGTTTCGCTGCGTCGGTATAGCTCCATTCGTCCAAACGCGGGATGTTAACGACGTCTTTGTCGGTCGTCGGAGCTTCCAAGTTGTTCATTAAATCTTGGACCGCATCGCTCATCGCATGGACGTTGTCAGTGTCAAAGAGATCTGGCTTTGAAATATCGAACCCCGGCAGTTTGTTAAGTGCGTCCGTCAACCATCGAACACCTTTGAGGACACCATTAATTCCATCCAGCACGACCTTCATGAAGCCTTGAGCAAAACCTTCCGCTCCCATAAGCATGTTGTACATGTGCCCTAAGAACGTCATAGCCAGGTCGTAGAATAGCTTTTTTACCGAGTACACAGGATCTATAAACAAGTTGATCAGAAACTCTGCGAATGAAGCAAAGATATTCCAAAGGTAAACGACTTTATTATAAATAAATGCTGCAAGAACGAAGAAAAATCCCATTACAGCTCCTACAATCTGCTCAACGGTGACTCCCATTTGCAGCAGCACATAAATCAGGACACCTACGGCAGCCGCCACGAGAAGCACCGGCCAATACGCCGCCAACCATGCAACTACTTGTCGATATATGGGGACAAGCATTGCCCAGAGCGCCGGTGTAACCTGATAGATAATTATGCCAGCTACAGCGATCAGAAGGCTTGAGATTATCGGCCAATAATCTACAAAGACATCCCCAAACCACACGGCAGCATGCACCGCGCCGTTGATGGCATTTGAGATGAGCCAGAATCCTGCGCTAATAATCTTGAAAAACGGGTCGAACTTGCCAGAATCGAACGCCTTAAGCAAGTAATCGAAAAGCGGCTCCAAAGCGGAGAGCGCGTCGGCGCCTGTCTGCTTGAACTTAAACTTGAATGTCTCCAGCACCCCGTTCCATTTGGCCGCCGGGCTGTCCAACATCTTCATGAATGCCTTTTCGGACATGTTCTGTTGGTTCAGCAGCTTGTCCATTCCCTTGATGAAGCCGTCGATGTCCCCGGCCTTCCCCGCCTTTAATGCGTCGCTATTTTTAATCTGCGCTCGACCAATGTTAAATCGTTCAACGATTGAGGTGTAATCTCCCGAGAGGAGTTCTTTCATCGAGAAAGCAGCGCCTTCAAGATTTTCGAAGGGATTAAGCTTCTGCAGCCTCATAGAAAGTTTGCTCAGCTCAGCCAGGCGCTTCGGGTCAGTCGTGTTACTCATGAACGACATCGCGCCCGACAAAGACTGATCCACGTTTTGGCGGAGTGCCAACGCCTGCTTTGTAAGCGCGTCAAATATCGCCCCGCCTGCCGCCTCACTGCCAGCTCGAGCCGAGAATGTGTCGAGCGTTTGCTGCTGCTGCATGGCGCCGCCGACTGCCGACTTGTACGCGGATCCTACGCCCAAAGCCGCTAGCACGCTGGACACAACCCCTACAATTCCGCGAATACCGCCGAAGCCTCCACTCCCTCCAGGTCCGCCCCCGCCGCTGTCGATCTTGGTGATCAAACGGTCGATGGCATCAATCAAACGATCAAACGTGGATTCGAGGTTGCCCATGACACCGCTGAGCTGCGCATTCACAATGAGCTGCACATGAGCGACGATCGTGCCGATACGGCCGATGATCTGCTGACGCAGAAGCGAAGCTTGCCGCAGCGCCGCCGCGGTATCCAGCCGCACTAGTGCATTGATACGAAGTGCCGTGCTATGCAGGCCGCCCAAAGCGGAGCTGACCTGCGCGCGCAGGTGGGCAGTGTCAATGTTAAGCCGCAGGGCAGCTCCCGCGGCGCCGGATCTGACTTGCGTTTGAATCCGAGCGAGCTCCCTGGTCACTTGGCTTGAATCGATCAGTACATGCAGCACACCGCTGCCCAATGCGTTAATACGCGAGCGGAGTCGCTCCATCTCACCGACGGCCCCGCCCGCATCGATGCGTACGGTAAATTCGGACCGCATTGCCCCCTGCAGCTGCGTGGCCAGATTAATCGTCCGCTGCATGGCATCATTTACACTGCGGAGTTTGGACGTGAAGCGATCGTACAGTGACATGGATGCTGCAAGTGTGGCCATCCTAATCTCCCCCCTTCCTATTTCTTTCTGGACTTCACTTTAGCTTGCGCTTGTGCCTTCTTCTCGGCATCGACGCGCACGCGGATCATCCCGATCAGCGCCGCCTTCTTTTGAGAAGAGAGCCCGGCAAACTCCCATGGCATCATGCTATATTCGTTGAGAGCGTAGTACGCATAGACCCACTCGCCTACGCCCTCCTCGATCAGTTTTTTACTTCGTCGGCCATTTCGGAGAGGTCACGATCGAAACCGTTAATCTCTTGAACCTTTGCAGCCAGCGTAGCAAACTCGCCGGCGAGCAGCATCTTTCGGACGAGCGCAGGCGCACCCTTGACGCCGTATGACGTCTGCAGGGCGGTATCATTCAGATTCGGGTAGACGACACACTCCGAAATAAGTCGGCCAAGGTAGGCTGCGAAATCCGTCTCCGGCACTTGCATGCCGTTTTTGCCCTTGACGCGCTTGGTGGACAAGTTGCGGAGTTCGTCGTTACGATCCTCCGAGATCGCGCGCAGGCGCCATGCGACTGGCTTGCCTTCCTTGTCCTTGTATCGATCCGAGACGACCACTTCTACCTCCTCGGTCTGGGCGACGTTCTCCGCGAAAAACAAACTCATATCAGACATGGATTAATCCTCCGTTTCGATTATCAGCCCAGCGTAGGGACGGTGAATTTTGTTCCAAGATCGATGCCCTGGAAGGTGAACGATACTTCCTCGTCCAAAGCATCAGCTTCGGTATCCAGCGCAGCCATGACGACCTCGTCTAGGTTAACGTCGAGCAGTGTTACGATCTGCTTGCCCGTGGCGGACGTCGGATCCTCGTTCGTGATCTGAATGTCGAAATAGGTGTCCTTGCCGTTCTGGATGTAGTCGTACATCATTTCTCGGAAACGGGACGTCACGTAGTAGATTGTCATCGTGCCGGATCCTTCCCAGCCCGTCGCCTTCTTTTGGGTGTTCCGGTTGCCGAGGACCCGAACGTCCGCTTTGTTCTTGGTCGCAGTCGCCCGCAGGTCCTTAACCATGAACATCTCAAACGTCTCCTTGCCGATCGTGGCGGTAGCCGTGCCGGCGTTGCCGGCGATCGTGTCGCCCGCCTTCAGAAATCCCGCCATCTTACCTCACCTGCACTTTCATGTAGATTTTCTCGATAGCGTCGACCGGCTGAATGGCAGCCGTCACGACCACCGAATCGGCATCATCACCTTGGACGACGGAGATGTCGGTCAGAGGGTCGAAGTTCTGGATGGCGCCGATCCCCTGATATGCCGTCACGATCTTGACGCAATCCTTCCGGAAGAGCGCACGGCCGGCGTCATCGTTACCGACCTTGCCGATGTATGCGGCCTCGAATGTGTTCTTCCAATCATTAGCCAGGCCATCCAGCACCCGAAGGGTCCGGTTTTTCGCAAACAGCCGGCTCTTAGTTGGCGAAAAAGAGTGGAACGAGTTGATGTCCTGCTCCACCACGACTCCGCCGGCGCGCGCGGTAAAGACGAGCTCTCCGTTCTGCAGCGCTGCGATGGTCTGCGCATTGGTGAAGCGCGTCCCCGCGTCCACCGCACCATCATAGGCGGTATATGTTAGGGACAGGTTGGCCGCCGCGGCCGCGGTCGCCCCCGCCACCCATGCCGTTGCCTGGCCGGCCGTCAGCGTCGTGCCGTCGTCGAGTTTGACGCCATTCTTAACGCTGATAACGCCCTCAAAGTCAGCAGACGGATAGTTTTCGACGACGACCTGGATCTTACGGCCCTCATCGTCGCGGAGCCGGCGCGCAAACGCTGCATAGACTCCCTTGAGCGTACTGTCCGTGCCCGCATAAGCGACGGTCTGAAAGTCCTGCAGCTCGACCGCATTCAGAAAATCGGTATGATCGCCGTTAACGACCGTTCCGTCCGCGCCGCCCGTGAGTGGAGCGCCGGCGGACGCGGCGAGCGCGCCGGTACCGGACCAGTCGATCCAATTGTTAGACACGAGGCCTGCGATACTGGCAACCGTCTGCTTATTGACGACGGTGCCGCTAAGCAACGTCGAGACGTCGTACTTGCTGTTGTCGTCGACGTTTACCGCGATCGCGATCGACAAGTCGTTGCCGCGGACACCGCCGTACCGCGCCGTCGCGGTCAGGTTGCCGGACGTGACCGTCGCCTTCGTACCGGTATTGAGCCGGAATACGAGTAGCGTCTTGGCACGCTTGAGAGCCTCGCGCACCAAAAGCAGAGGGGACCCCGTGATGTCGTATCCGAGTTTGGTCGACGGATCCTCGCCGGCCTCGAGCGTGACGATCGTCTTCGACGCACCCCAAGGGAGCGTCAGGCCGATCGCGGCGGTACCGCGATCGCCCAGCGTCGCCGCTGATCCCTCCGAGACAAAATTGATATAGACGCCCGGGCGGACCTTGTTCATAACCGTATATGTGCCGCCTGCCATGTGTTAGTTCGCCTCCTTGTTCAGAAATTCATTCAGCCGCTCGTCAACTTCGGCAGCTGTGTAGAGCTCGCCATCCTGCAGGAGAGCGGCGATCGCGTCGCGGTGAGCAGCATATCGCTCGCTTGCAATCAGTTGCGCGCGGGTAAACTGCGGCGCCGCCGCGCTTGCCGGAACATCAACAGGCACGGCCAATCCGGTCGGCTCTTCGTAGGCAAGTTCTTCTTTCTGCTTAGCCAATCAAATCTACCTCCTCGATCAGAGTTTGCATTGTCGGCCCCGACGTAGGCTGCCGCGCTACGCGAAACTGAACGACAAAGAAAAAATGCAGCACGCCGTCAACCGTTTCGTGCCGCATACGGATCCCGCGCAGGTCACCGCCCGGCGTCGGCATCATCTCCAGCACATCGTAGAGCCGCTCGGCCACATCGTTCAGTTCGGCGTTGTCTGGGCCGAAGTAGTGGACGTCAAAGGAATGTTCCCGACGGTACCGGCTGCCCACCTCCGCCAGCTGAGCGGCGTCGAGCAGTTTGACATAAAAACGCCGTTGCCCGAGCCCCTGCTTGATCTCTTCATCCGACACCTTAATGCCAGGGAAAGAATCAGCAAGCGCACCGACGACGGCGTCGCGTATATCGTTAATCGTAATGCTCACGGCATCACCTCATGTGCCGGTTGATGAATTGCTGCAGCTTCCGTTCGAGAAACGCCGGCAGCTCGCGCTCGAGCTCCTGGATAGATATCGTCAACATGAAGCGGCCATCCACCCAGCCGGCATGATCCCGGGTCCTGTGGCCATGTTCGACGTACATGGCGTATTCGACCGGATTAATGATTTCGACCTCAATGCCTGTCGGCGTCCACTTAATTTCACCGATCTGCCAGCTCCGGCGAAGCAGCCCAGTGTCTACCGGCGTCCGGGCGACCGTCTTGGCCAAGAGACGCGCGGCGAGCTCGCGGATACACTCGACGAGAAAGCCCGGGAAGCCTGACTCGATTTCCTTCAGGCTCCGTTGCAGCGCGCGCATGTCCGAGAAATCAAAGTCCCCCAGCCTGGCCATCAGGCATAATCCTTCCGGTGCAGGCTGATCTCTTGATGCGTCGGGTAGATGAACGGCTCTCCGGCCCGATAAGTTCGGGCGTCGCCCAGCGGCGTCCACGTGCCCGCGACCGCTTGACCGCGCTGTACGGTGATCGTATCGCCTTGAAGGACCTCCAAGTCGGGTGCAATGAACAGCTTTGCCAGATAGTCGACGTCATTCTGCGCTTCCGTCTGGCCGTCTCTCGGCAGTCCGGTCTGCGAGATCCGACAGGGCTGGTCAGCGTAAGCGACGATTGGCTCGGTCACGGTCGCCTTGTTCGGCTTGACCACTTCATGCTGTCGCTCGACCGTCGCCCGATCCGTATACTGCCGCTCAAGCGCGGCGCGGTACCTGGCATAGTTGATACCCACAGCTACCACCTCATCCGACGAAAGCCGTTGAGCTCCGATTGGTAGTCAAACAACACGGCGTCCTGCACGGTGAGCGTGGGTCCGGTAATCGGCTTGGCGACCGGCTTGATCGGCTTAACCGTCGTGTCGCCCAGGCTGACCTCATATGCCTCCGCGTCATCCGGATCCGGCGGAAACAGAACGACCATCTGC
Source organism: Cohnella sp. GCM10012308 (assembly GCF_042649185.1). NCBI lineage: Bacteria > Bacillati > Bacillota > Bacilli > Caryophanales > Paenibacillaceae > Cohnella > Cohnella sp. GCM10012308. The sequence goes on along the minus strand of NZ_JBHRYU010000030.1, from coordinate 33,572 downwards.
TCCGCCTGTAGCGCGGCCGCCGTCATCGCCGCCCAAGTGTACTTGAGCCCATCCGGCATGCTGCTATGGTGGACGTAATTCAGGATCCGCTGTCCAATGATGTCCATATACAGCGTGATCAGGCCGTCATGCTCAGTGCCCGTGGGGTCAAGACCAACGAGCTGCTTGATGATGGCCAATACCTCAAGCTTATTGATTGCCACCAGCAGCACCGCCGTTCGGCGTGCCCCCAGGCTGTTCATCTTCGTCCGGATGTTGTGCAGCCAGGATTACCGCGAGAATCTGAGACTTCTTCGTCGCGTCACCCAGATCGATTTCAAGGAAATCGGCATGCTCGCGAAGCTCGGGGACGGTCATCTTCTCCAGAGGTTTGTCGCCGCTCTCCGCGGCCTCCGTATCCGCCGGGATGACTCCGTCTGCAATGAGGCCGGCGACATCATCGGGCAGCACGTCCACCTCCGCGCCCGCCGGGTACGTGATCGTACGGTATTTTGCCTGGACGAGGAACTCGACCGGCTGCGTTTGTTCTTTTGCCATATGGTTCTCTCCCTTCTACGGGAGGGGCCAAGGCCCCCTCCGTTACGCCACCTTGGCGATGAAAATGTTGTCGATCTGCTCGAACGACGGAAGCACGATCTCCGAGACGATCGTCTCGACATTGACAGGATGCGGCTCCTTGATCGTCATGATAGCGACGCCGGTGTTGACGATCGATACTTCCGCCTCCGTCGCGCCGCTCATGAGGTCCGCCTCTTCAGGCGTCGTGCCGAACCAGGTCTTGCCGAGATTGCCGTCCGGAATGAGAGTGAAGACGTCGTCCGGGAAGAACAAGTTTGCGCTGCCGTCCTGCAGAGCGAACTTCTTGTTGTAGACGGCGACGGTCAAGCCGAGTTTGTTCAGCAGGTAAGCCTTCATCAGCGCATCCGTCATGATGATGTTTTGGCCGCCCAGCGGGTTCATGTCGAGCTTGATCTTGTTGTTCTTCAAGATGTAGCCCCACGTTTTCCGGGTGCAGATCGCTTTCGTGGGCCGTACGCCCTGCTCGTCTTCAATCTGCTCTTGCCAAGCTTGGATGTCACCGATGATGTCGGCGTCCGGATCACTCCACTTGTCCGTTCCCGTCAGCGTGACCTTATGGCCGGATTTCATTTTGAAATCGTAGTCGTAATTCTGCCGATTGGCAGTAATCAGAATCTTGCCGGTCGAGAGCAGTTGCATTCGCATCCGCTCCGCGTTGACTTCAGCACCGCCGACGAGGCTATTCACGTCGTCGTAAATCTGGCGAATGATCGCCTCGACATAAGCTCCGTTGTTGGTCTCGGCTAAGCGCAGCAGCTCCTGCCGCTCCTTCTCCCCGATGCGCATCGATTCGCGGAAGAACGGCATTTCCGTTTCGACCTTGCTGAAGCCGATGCGATCCCGCAATGTCGCCTTCGTATCGAAGGCCGAAGGCATCAGCGCGACCGGGAGTCCGCTGGAACCTTTAATCCAGCTCAGATCGAGACCGAGCTTCTTATCTGCAGGAAACAGTGTCGCGCCCAAGTATGGGATCGCGTTGGATGGATTCGTCTGGTAGTAGGCGGCGATCTCCGGCGCCCGGACGAGATCATAAATGGTTGGCATGGTAAGTTGTCACCTTTCCTTTCTGGTTTACTTGATGAATGTGATTTGCTTCAATGCGACGATCTCTTCAGCCGTCGGTGCCGCTGGCAGCGGGTCGAGCGCGATGAAGCCATGGATGACCATAGCTCCCGGCGCCGGACCGTAGGTCACGTCCACATTGTTGAGCAGCACGCCTTCGGCGTTCGATACTCCCGTTGTCGTTACGGCCTTCTTCGCCAGCTTGGTCTGGTCCGTCAGGATGCCATTGCCGACGATAGTGCCCGCTGGGACGATCTTCTTGCCGTCTGCGTTGGCGCTGATGCCGGTATTGTCCACGGTCACCGCCAGCGCCACGTAGTGGTCCGGGAATTTCAAGATCTCCTTCTTGTTCGTGTACGTCGTTTCGAAGAATTTGCTCACTTGGATCGACCTCCGTTAATCAAAATAGGATTGCTGGGCCTTCGCCAGTCCCTCGTTCACCTTTCCTTGCTCGGCCAGCCGCTTACCGAAGTCGCCGTCCTTCTCCCCGCCAGCTCCGCCACCTCCACCGCTTTCCGGCGGAGTCGCGCCTTTGAAACGCGGCTTGCCGCCTTTGTCTTCGGGGATAAACAAAAAGGCCTTGCTCGTCTGCAGGGCCTTCAGCTGATCGTCGAGACCGCCCTTCACGGCTCCGGCGTCATCCAGCTCAATCTTCGTCTTGTCCAGTAGACCGGCAACGATGTCCGGATCATGCACCTTGCCGGCGAGAGACAACTTCAGCGCCGTCGAGAGCCGCAGCTCCTTCGCGTCGGACTCGTACTTGTCCTTGGCGGCCTTGTTCTCGTCCTGCAGCGTCTGGATTTGCGCCTTCAGCTTGTCGTTGTCGCCGGCAGACTTCTTCACTTCCTCGAGCTGGCCGGAGACCTTGTCCCTATCCTTCTCCGCCTGCTTTTTTGCGTCGTTCACTTCGTCGAAGCGCGCCTTCGGCACAAAGCCCTTCAACTCCTCGGTCGATGCGGCTGCCGCCTTCGTGGCCAACTCTTCCGTCAAGCCCAATGCAACGAATTGCTCTTTGTTCACGTTCGTTTCCTCCTGTCATCTACGCTTGGTATCCCGGTCGCGTCCGGTGATGGCCACTTGTTTTGCGCCGCAGGCAACGGCGAAGAGGGCTCCGGCAGTCTCATCCGAAGCCCATTTTCGAGCAAACAAAAAGCACCCTCGCCGTGGCGGGAGTGCTCAAAGTTTAGGGAACGTTCCGTCTTTCGGGAATGCCCTCGCATATGCATTGTCCATGTCCGACTTCAGTTTATCGAAGAGAGGCTTCACTTCATCCGGCGACCCATCTTTCAGGTGGACCGTGTTATTGCCGAAGGTGATCCACGGCATGAGCTTGGGAGGTACATATGGCTGCACTACATCCCCGCCTCCTTCATTCTTCGCTTTAGAATCTCCAATATTTTCACGGCCAGCCGACGCGGGTTGTCGGTACCGACAGCCTCCGCGACCGCCTCTGCCAGCGTCTCTTTGCTGTTCGTGGCCGCATACTGGCTCAGCTCATCTACGATGTTCTGCGGCGTGTTCTCGATGCCGAGGACAGCGAGCGCTTCAGCCACTATCTCCTTGGACAGCTTCCCGCGGTCGAGTCGCATTAAGGCAATCTGTATTTCATCTGCTAGCATCTGCAAGCCTGTCCACCCGCCCAACAATTTCAGCGCGTGCGCGTACTCGACGACATGACCAAACTCGTGGATGAATACAGACTGTCGGTTGGAGCCAGCAGGCCAGTACTTCGCGTCGACTGATGCCTTGATTGTATCATCAATATCAGCGACGTTGTAGTAGTGCGTCGACACCGTGAGCTGCGCGTGCATCACGTCAGGAGCATCACGCAGCCCCATTGCCATCTGTGCGACATACTCGTCAGTATCGACAGCTTTCAGCGTCTTGACGAAGCCTTTGACACTGGGGAACTCTCGCAGGGCGATATTGATCGCCTTGTTGAGATCGTTCGCGTTCTCCAAGTCCATGCCGGCGAAGTCGACATCGTCGAACCCGTAGTCCCGGCGGGCCGCCTCCTCGGCCTCCTTGATGGATCTGGCCGGCTGAAACGGTCGCGGCGCGGGCAGACCGGCGTCCGTCGGCGCGGGGATCGGATTGGATGCGGGCGGAGTCTTCGGCTTCGGCGGCTCTGGCGCTGGAGAATCCGGCGGAACGTTCTTTTCTGCCCATTCCTTGTACGTCATATCGCCGGGAACGTCGTACGTCTTGCCATCGTCCCCGCGGGCCGCGCGCTGCTGCACGTTGTCCTCGTAATGCGGGATCGTCGTCGAACGGCAACGGACATGCAGCGGCGGGTAGTTGACGCCCGGCTGCAGCTCGACAACCTGAAATACCTTGCCGTCCATATCCCGGCAGATCGTCGATGTCCGCCGGTCCAGCGTGGCCGTGAACTTGTACGATTCGACGCCGAGCTCGCGGTACCCGTCGGCGCGGCTCTGTCCGGCGAAATAGGCCGACTCCGTCAGTACCAAGCTGGCAGCCGCGGAACGGGAGACACCCATCCGTGCCTGAATCTGGTCAATCATTGTGTCAGAGCTGTCACCGCGGATGAGCCCCTGCGTCAGTGTCGTCTGCAGCTCGGCGACCAGCTTCGTTCTGTCCCCCCAGATCCGCGCGGAGAAGTTACTGCCGTCCGGCGCCCAAGGTGTGACAAGTAGTTTGTCGACCTGCCGGCTGTCGAGTTTGGCGAATGAGGATCCGATGCCGACGCCCTGCTGCAGCTCGAACACCGTCCGATAATACCCATCTTTATAGATGCCGCCCAGCGCCCCTGCCGTGCCCGTATGCCTCTTGGCTGTCAGCGTCTCGACGTGCTGCCTCATCTGCAGTTGCAGCGCTTCGAGCCTGCTCACGCGGACACGGATAGATGCGTTCTCCAACTCCTTCATCCAGCGCTGGTCGACGGCGTTTTCCCGGCCCGCCTTGATGTAATCCTCGACCGTCCACTTGAACTCGCGCAGCTCGCCAGCTTTGAGTATCTGCCGGGCCGACGCCAGGTCGACGCTGTTATTGAACGCAAAGCGCTGATAAAAGGCGTCGATATCCCGTTGGATCGAAGCAGCCGCCCGACCGTACTCCGCATTCATCGTCCGGATATACGCCTCGCCCCGTCCCAGCAGCGCCTCATTCAACGCATCCATCCGTGCAGCCCAATAGGCGTCGGTCCTCATTCGCCGTCACCGACGGCGGGCTCATCCGGCTCCACCCGGAAACCCATGAACGCCATGCCCGGCAGATCCGGCGGGCAGCTTCCAGCTTCCAGAAGGCGGACAATCGAGTCAACCGTCTCCGGAAACGGCGAGCTTCCTGCCCGGACATGGCCAAGCGCTTGGTCGCACAGCTTCTCGATCAGCTCATCTACCTTCGCTCGCAGAGCGTCACCCAGCATTCAGATCACCCCCAGGCGGATCATCCTTCGATAACCCGCCGTACTCCTGGGCTTCCTTCAGTGCCTGCTGCTTTTCCGTCTCCAGTCGATCCAGCTCGGCCTGCGGATCCGTCACCCAAGGATGCTGCGCGACCTGCGTCTCCTTGGAGAGGATCCCTTCGCTGTTACGAATATTGGTAATGATGGCTGATTCGTCGATCGGCATGTCGCGGTTGAAAATGAATTTGACCTCTTCCTCGCTGTAGTCCGTGCCGGTCGTATTGTAGAGGTGCATGTCAACGAACCACTTGAGCTGCTCGAGGCTGGCCTGGAATTCCGTCTCGATCATGTTTGCATCAAGATCAAGGTCGCTGTAAAGGAAGCGCAAGGCTATCCCGGACGGCGCGCTGCCAAACTCCGCCTGCTGCGTATCCACGCCGCGGCCGAACTCGTAGATATCTTTGCGGGCTTGCTCCATATGCGTCTTATAGGCTTCCGTGTCAATCTCCAGGCCGATCGTGTCGACGCCGCCCTCGCCTTCAACAAAGGCTGTACGATAGATGGCAATGTTCCGCCTAAACTCCGAGGCCTTCGTGCCCCCGAAATTCTTTACGACGAAGATGCTGTTCGGCAAGTCCTCCAGATTGTTACTGTTATCGGACTTGTTCCGATCGTAATCGTCCGCCAACGACTTGATGATCTCGACGAGCGGCTGCTCCTCTTCGTTGTACTTGAAGCAGATAAACGGGACACGTTCCCAGTTCAGACCTTCTTCTGTTCCATCGCGCTGAACGGCGAAGTGCGTCGACTCGTCCCCAGCCTCCACATCCGGAATGAGTCCGGTACCGCCGGCGATATACCGTCGGACGCCATTGGTATCCCACCACTCAATCTTGCGGACCGTCGTCCTGCGTAGCCCCTCGTATACGACGACCTCATATTCGCGGATGACGGCATCGAGCACCGTATGCGCTTCGTCACGCCAGAGCGGTATGATCTCCTCGGAATTCATCAACCGGAAGCTGAGCTCGCCTGCTTCGTCATAGTGAACGAACCACCAGGCCAATCCCTTGTTGACCGCTTCCTTGCCGGTATTCTGCAGGCGGCGCATGAACGCGTCGTTCAGTAGATCCGTCCACGCCTTCTGATACTCCTCGTTTTCGGCCTGTACGCTGATCGGCTTCCCGAAAAGATACCCGACCTTCTGGTCGACCAGCTTCCGCACGAATCCGTTGGCCAACTTGTTATTGGCCAGGTTCGTCACCGGCTCCCGCGCGCCGCTCTCGCCGATCGCAGTGCGCACGCGATCCAGGATGTCAGGCTTCACGCGATAATACCGCTCGCCGGTCAGCATCCACTTCCTGCGTTCGTCTCTCTTCCACTCGCCCGTCTCGATACTGATGATCTGCAGGACCGTCGCGGCCGACTTAGCCCCGTCCTGAATTATCTTCTCGAGCGCCTGCAGCTCGTTTTCAAAATTGAAAAACACGTTCAATTCCCTCCTCTCTATCCGGCATCCGGGAAGTACACGCCGCCCTTGCGCTTGACGACCCGTCGAACGAAGTAGCGATCCGCATCCATTTGATGGTCGTGCTCTTTGAGCGGCTTGTCCTCGCCACGCTGCTGCGCCTTCGGGTCCCATGAATAGGAGCTGAACTCCCGAAAAGTCTCCACGCAGCCGGCGTTGTATTTGATAAGTCCTTCGACCAGCGCGGATGCGACGTCGCGGATCCCGTCGACCACGTCGTTGTCGGCCTTTATGACACGGAGCCCGCCTCGCTTTTTCACAGCAGCAATAAAAGAAGCTGCCGAAGGGTCGATGATGACTCCCTCGATCGGCAGCTTCCCGGCAAACGCTATGAGTTCGTCGCAATACTCCTCGTCCGTCTTTTGGCGGCCGCGGGCGCGCCCATCGTAATGATATTCCTTGACCTTGTACCATACGCCCTTGCTCTGGCCCCATAGCCCGAACGTCGTCGGGTTCTGCGTGCCGTAGTCGCAGCTGATGTAATATTGCGTATACGGGCGCTCCTCGGCTGGCACGACGTGCTTGTCCTTGTCGAACATGTCGTAAATGACGCCCTCAGCCAGCACCCACAAGCCCAGGATGTAGCGGCGATAGAAGACTCCGGTGAACAGTCGGCGATAACCTTCCTTAATTTTTTCCGACAGCGAAAGATTGTCGTCCATCGTGAAGTGCAGGTGCAGAACGTTCTTCGCGACTGCCTGATCAAGCCATTCAACCTTGAACCAATGAAACGGCCCCGCGGGGTTGCAGTTGAACCAATATTTCCGGCCGTCGACCGAGCAACGCGCCACGGCCTGGTTCACGAACGACTGCGGCATCAGTGCGACTTCATCGAAGAACATGCCGGCCAGCGTAATGCCCTGAATCAGATCCTGCGACCGCTCGTCCTTACCGCCGAACAGGAAGAAGTAATTCACGACGAGCCCGCGGCTGATCGTCATGACGTTGTCCGTCAGGTTGTCATGAACGCTGTACCCGCGGCTGGCCAGCATCCGCTTGAGCGGACCGATCACGTTTCGGCGTAGTGCGCCGATCGTCTTGCCTGCCATGCCGAACTGCTCACCGTTGAATGACTGCATCGCCCAGAACACATAACTGAGCGACATGGCTACGGTCTTGCCGGCGCGGACGGATCCGTCGCAGATGATCCCGTCCTTGTCATGGTGCGAGCTCTCCGGCATCCACCATGTCAAGATCTTGATCTGCTTCTCCGAGAACGGCTTCCATTTGAACGGGGGCGGCTTGAGCTTCAGCCTAGCCATCGGCCCACACCTCGGCCGCCTTCCCCTTCAGCGCTTCGATGAAGCCGTCGTCGTGGACGTCGTCGCCCTCGCCGCCGCGGAGCATCTGCAGCTCGAACTTCAGCTTTTCGATCCGGACCGTCTTCTCCTCATCCATCAGGCGGTTCTTCAGATCGAGTGCCTTGATCTTCTGGTTCTGGACACGCGTCAGTGCCTCCTCGATCCGGAGAATGTCCTCGATCACCCGATAGGAGGTCTCCTCGACCTCCGCGACGACGAGCTCGTCCTTCGACTTCACGATAGTGCTGGTCTTCCCGGTCTTTTCATCGTGAAGCGGTATCGCCTCTTTCTTCGTGCGGAGTTGCTGCAGCACGCGGCGCTGCGGCTCCGTCAGTCCGTCGGTCAATGCCTTGATTCGTTGCATCATCCGGCGCTCCCGAATCGTCAGCAGCGTGATGGACTCATCGGCCTGCCGGATCAGGTCCGTATTGATCGAACCCAGCAGTTCCTGCTCATCCTCTTCGAGCATATCCATCCATATCGCCTCATACTCACCGGTCCGGACCGCCTTCTTGTTGCCGACCGGGCCGCCGTGGCCGCCTCGGTTCCCCTTCGCGTTCTGATTTCCTTTCGGCGCTCCTGGACCTTTGCCCGCCCGCGGGGCGCCCCCCTGTGTTCCCTTTCGATTGGTAACGTTACTATTGGATTCATTGGTAACGTTACCTTTGAGCTTGGACGCCCAAGCGTCCTGACTCTTCCACTTGCGGATCTGAGATTCGCCCAGGCCGAGGGCGGCAGCGATGTCCTTCAGCTTCATCTTCCCGCCGCTCTCCAGCCACATACGTTCCGCCTTGTCCCTGTCCGGGCTGCGCTCTCTGGCCACTACACGATCACCACCCCCAACAAAAAGAGAGTCGTTACAGCTCGTCCTTTTGCAGCTCTATGTCCATCTCGATCAGCTTCCTCAGATCGTCGACGGTCTTGATCTCGATATGTCCGTCCCGGAAGTCCTTCACCCAGCGGGCGACAGCCGCCTTGATGATCTGCCGGTACTGCTCCTTCGATTCCACGATGCCCAACAGAACAGCCGTCTCGTGCTCTTGCAGTAGATCCTTGTTGTCTTCTGTTCCCATTGTCGTTCCCCTCGGCTCTCATATAGAATTGAGAACGAGATGGCGGATGTCTGCAAAATGCCGCGCGCGGCGGGCCGCCATCTCAGCCGGGGGAACCCGGTTCGGGGAGGGGGCGTTCGCGCGCCCTCTCTTTTTTATGCTGCCGAATCAATGCGGGAGACGAGCACCGGCTCGATACCAGTCGCCTCCTTGTAACGACGCCGAATGACGTCGCAGAAGACCGGATCGAGCTCCATCGTTCGACACGTACGGCCCATCTGCTCGCAGGTCATGAGCGTGCTGCCGGACCCGCCGAAGAAGTCCGCGATGTCGTCGCCGGCAACGCTGCTGTTCCTAATCGGAATGGCCAGCAGCTCGAGCGGCTTTTGTGTCGGATGGACGTATTTGCTCACGTCGCCCCGTGAAATCTCCCACACCGTGGAAGGCGCCGGCTCCTCGCCGGGCAGTCCGGACCGCCACACCGTAGACTGCCGGCGGTCGCCGTACCAGGCAGGAGCCCGGCCGCGGAGATGCCCATAGAAGACCGGCTCATGCTGCCAGCGATATTGCGACCAGCCGAACGAAGGATTGTTCTTAACCCAGATGCACTGGCTGCGGACGACGATGCCAGCGGCCTCCATCGCATCCTCGAACTCGCGCTGATACGACGAAGAGTGGAAGACATATATCGCGACTGCCGGATCCATGATGCTGGCGTACCGCTGGAAAACCGCATGCAAAAAGCCCGCGAATTCCTCCGCGGGCATGTCGTCGTTTATGATGCTGCTGCGGCCGTCGGCGGCCAGCCGTTCCGAATCGCTCTCGACGGCCACGTTGTAAGGCGGATCCGTCACGATCAGTGCGGCGCGGGCGCCGTCCATTAGCCTGGCCACGTCATCCGGATCCGTCGCGTCGCCGCAGACCAGGCGATGCCGCCCGAGCTGCCACACGTCACCCCGGCGGGTATCCGGCTCGACGATCTCTCCGAGCGCCTTGCCGACGTCGAATTCGTCCTCCGTGACCGGATCGTCGACCGCCGTGTCAGCGGGGAGCCCGCTGATCAGCTCGGCGATCTCCTCCGCCCCGAATCCAGCCAGGTCCATGTCTGCGCCGTCCGCCTGTAGTTCGGCCAGCAGCCGGGCGAGCGCCTCGTCGTCCCAGCGGCCTTCCACCTTGTTCAACGCGAGGTTCAGCAGCCGTTCTTGCTGGCCGTCCAGGTCCACAACGGATGCGTCGACAGCGGGATCGCCGCGGGCCTTCAAGATCTTGAATCGCTGGTGCCCGCCGACGAGGTTGCCGGTCCGCAGGTTCCAGACGATCGGTTCCACATATCCGAACGTCTCGATGCTGCGGCGCAGCTGCTCGTACTCCGGATCGCCCGGCTGCAGGTCGACGCGCGGGTTGTAAGCGGCCGGCTTGATCTGTTCGACAGGAATACGCTGAATGTTCATAAGTACCTCCTTCTAGGCAAAAGAAAAAGCACCCGAAGGTGCCCTTTGATTAACGTGTTTCACTAACTGATTTCAAAATTGTTTTATACAATGCCGAAACCGCTGTGTCACTTAAATATGTTGTTATAAGGCTACCTGTTGCACTAACTGAACTATTACCCGTATTAGAAATGGCCACTCCCCTTGCCCGAATTACTTCTTGAACGATTTCAGCTGCAATCTCATAATCAGTTTTCCCCATATTTCTCACCCTTCTCATCAAAATCATCCGCAAGCCATTCCAATCCAACAATTCACAAGATTGAGTCGGTTTTTAAATAAATATCCCGAAGGGACTTAAAATTGGGGAACTGGTGGCAAATCGTACGAATGGGAAGCCCGGCCATTGTAAATAATTAACGCAGTATACGATGCGCTAGGGTAAACTCCAGTTTCTGTATCCATGCTTATTGCTTCCGGGACAATGGAGTACTTAATATCGACAAGGTCTTCCACTGCAAGTTGCTCCAGGAATTCATTTATTTTTTCCTCGAGACTCTCGATATCTCTAGCTTCAAACATTCTAACTTTCTTTTTCATGACACACCTCACACATTTATAATACAGCATCTTCCAATATTCTGCTATATTAGACATGGGAGGGATTGGTATGTTCATACGCGGCTTCGTTCTCGATACCCATGAGAAGTTAGCAGCTGCTCAGCATAACCAGCAGGAGGTTGAGGTGTACAAAGACGGCCAGTTTCTCCACAGCGGCATGATCGGCGACCTCCAAGACGAAGCCGTCTACATTAACGAAGGCTTCTTCTTAAAGGACCGCCATGTTTTCAAAATCCGGAAATAACAAAACCGCCCCCGAAGGAGCGGTAATGGGTGGGGGCTCATGTCCTCACCTGGCACGCTATAAATATATCATCGCCAAAAGCAAATGTTCTGCCGTTTTCCTGCCAAAAGCCTGCCATTTCTCTGCCATGCTGGCATGCAAGCGTGAAAAAAATGTACTTTTATGTCGTTGATTTAGGCCATTAATTTATATTCATTAGGACCATTGCTTCATTTAGTATTAAGTATTAAAAAGTAATATATTATTAAGTGGCTAATATTGGATTAAAGGGGGCTAGATTACATTACTTCCTGTCACGAGTAAAGATGTTTTTACTTAAAAATTTAGTTGTACTTGAATGTACATCTAAAACTAGGGAGGAAATACAAAAATGAAAACAAAGCTTATCTCAACTGTAATACTGGCATTCACTTTAGTATCAAGTCCAATGGCGCTTGCGCAAGATTTGAATAGTAATGAACAACCTCCTAAAGAGAATATTGTAAGAGTTCCTGTACTACAGAATTCACCTACTAGTGCAAAATTGAATGCGGATTATGAAGCTGACTACAGCGACCTTTTAGAGCAGCTCAAATCGGTAGATGAAGCTTATCACGAACTGAATGCAGAACTTGAATCGGGGAAGTTAACAAGTGAAAGATCAAAGGAATTGAATTTCCTTTTGCAAGCTAAAGAAAGTGGTTTTAAAGCTACAGCTGAAGAACTGCTTTCTTCACGTTATACTTCGGATAAAAAACATCTCCGACCTGAAATTATCGCCCCCGATACGAAAACGAAACTCTCTACTCTGTCAACTGATGTGGTCATATACCCAACTGACGATAATCGTTACGAAGGGAACTATGGATCTGCCACTGGAACAACAGCTGGTTATACTCATGGTTATAACAATAATCTTTCACATTCTAATGTATTGGAGACTACTGGAAAAACTACAAAAACAGCGACAGTTCTACACGGTTGGGAATTTGTTCCTATAATTGCTTACCCCGCTACGATTATTCCAGTCTCAGAGTTTAGATTTAGACAAGTAACAGCAGATTATACAATTGGCTGCGGATGGAATGGAGCATCTGTACTAGAGATAAACGCACAAATTTACGACGTTACTTCCAACAGCCTAATTGGTAATTATGCTTTGACTAGTGGTTCGTCTTGTTACGCTGGCGGAGCAACATCTGTGCATTTGACTCCTACAGTTGTAACCTTTTATAATTTCAACTTTACTGATAATCACACATATAGAGCTTATCTAAAATCTTCTGCGACAGCATACGACGGTGTTGTTGAGGGCACTTTGGCTGCAAAAGAAGGAACCAAGTGGGGATACATGGAAGTGGATTTTTGATATTAGGAATAGAGCAGAGGCAATTCTCTGCTCTATTCCCTTTTTTCTTGTACTATATTAAGACCTCTTTTAAAACTGGATTTTAAAATTGAAAGAAGGAGATGCAGCTAGATTAATTCTCACAGTGAAAGTTTATAATTTGAAATTTTAATGTAATAAAGCTAGAGAGAGCTTAATATATAGTGTAATAAAGCATCTTTTCACATTATTCCACAGACTCATGAAAGAGGTGATCTACAATTACTCTTCGTGACTTATTGATGATAATCATGATTTTGATTATAATTACCGGAATTATCATTTCAAATAAGGGTTCATCATCGGATAGGCATTTTTTTCGTGGATTAACCATATTTCAATTATTACTTTTGCTGGCAATCATCTATCCTCGTATAATAGTATGGATTTACCAAGACAAGGATATTACATCTGAGAACTTTAATTCTGTAATAAATATTCGGGAAATACCTGAAAAACTATTATATGTCGCGGCTTTTCTAGTGCTTGTAATTACTCTAAAAAAAATGAAGGAAAAACTAAATAAATAAACTTTCTTATAATGACTTCCTCCTACAGTTAACCTTTTTAAAGGGTATAAACACAAAGCCATTCTAACGGCATACGTCGCTAAATTAAACAAACAGCAGCCAATTATAGGCTGCTGTTTTTATATCGTTTTATTCCTGTTCGATATATATCTCCAATCTCAACGCGAATGCCAGCTTGTATATGGCACTGCTCTTAATTCGATAATACTTCCGCTCACTCAAGTGAAGCTCGGCGACGACGTTGTAGTCGAAGACCTCGTCATCCTCCAGGTAACGCAGCTCGATCAGGCGGCGCTCCATCCTCCCCAGCCGGCCGACGGCTCGCTCGACCTGCTCGTATTGCTGAAGCATGCGCTCCTCGGCGTCGACGTTCTGGACGGCGATTTCCTCTGCCGGCTTTCCTACCACATTCGTCGCGTCGTGAAACCGCGGTTCCCACGCCGGCGTCGTTTTCATCTCCCGGCGTACGAATCCGACTTGCTTGTATATGCGGGCTGACTCCAGGCGTTCCTCAACGGCTGCCCGGGTCGCCTCTCTGTCTATCTCGAAGGGAAACTGTATCTGTGCCATGCCCCACACCTCCATGATGTGCTATACTTTCGGGTGTGAAGCATGACGATACTTTTACGATTCCCCCGCGGGCCGGCCAAGGTGCGGGGGATATTTTTATTTTATAGCGTCACCTGTAAATGCCGCCATACGTCCTCGAAAGATTACGTGCGACATCGATGAGCAACCGAGCTCGTTGCAGGAATGCGATTCGTCATCCTCCCTCGGCTTCCCGATCAGTACGATCTCCCTCGTTTCAGGATTGAAAAAGACGGCGCTGGATCCGATCGCATGAAAGCCCGCTGGTACCGGAGGCTGCAGATCCTCAAGCACACGCATCGTCCGCGGCCCCGCATCCGCTTTGCTTAGGTGTCCCTTAGCCTGCAAGCGATCGATCAGCGCATGTACTGTAGAGCTTGAGCTGTACTTCAGATCGGAAGCCAGCTCCCGGATTGTTGGCGAATAACCGTTCCGGCCGATGAATGATTTAATAGCCTCCAATGTGTCCGCTTCTTTTTTCGTCAATGCCTTCTTCATTGGGATCCTCCTCTACTGCGATGAAAACAAATCGTCTCGCCAAATTCTGAACCAAGTTGCAGCGCGCAATTGCGCTTCTTGAAGTGATCCGCACTTTTTGAATACTGCAACTCTATTCCCTCGGTACAGGTTGTTGGGGACTCCGTCTTGTTCCCTCGCCCTGACAGAAACGTATAATCGCCACTCGCCTTTTTTCGTTCGCGGTTGATACAATGTCAATCTTATAGAGAGTCCGACGTCCGCGACGGTTCCCGGCTGGAAGCGAGCGTCTTGAACATACCAAGGGATCATTTCGGCAATTCCTCATCTGTGCTGCCCGACGCTTCAGCCTCCATCAAGACCACAAGCCCGTAATAGACATGAGCCAGCATCTTTTCACGCTCGGTCAACTTGGTCTTGTACGTCTCCTCCATAAGCGCGAAAGCTTTTTCCGAGATATTAGGCATCCGTCTCTTCCTCCTCCGTGCTGGCCTTCAGTCCGTAGTCGCAGGCCCCCAACCCGGCGTCCCCAGCGTTGCTACACCATTTTTGGCCAAATCCATTGACCAGTAGACGCGCTCCGCATCGCGGGCATTTCTCCTCAGACCATTTGCCCGTCATATCTGGCAGAGTCGGATCCCGACCGTTTGCAAATCGCTCCCATTGCTTTTGGCGGTATTCGCCTGGCTGCTTTCGATTCACGTGCACCGGATCGCTTTGCTCGTCCGCATTCAACTCTTCCATTCGCTTCCGGCTCATTTCCTTGAATGCTTGGCGATGGTATTCCCGCGCGTTCGCTTCTGTGATTGCCGCGCGCATGAAGTCGAACGAGCACTGGGCCGTCATAATCAACTTCTCGACCTTGTCACTCGGCGGAACATGAAACAAGATGAACTGATCGGCATCGTGCACTTGGTCAGGGCGGCCGTCATCGTATTGAACAACAATCCGTGCCATCAGTGGCCCCTATTCTGCCGGCGAGATGCCTGCGCGGCCTTCTTCTTCTCTTTCCGCCGGCGCCGCGCCCACTTGGACAGCTTCCCGCCGGATGCCAACCTGACGACGGCGAATTCCCGATCGGCCAGCTTCTTCTTAGCAGCGGCGCTCAGCTCGCGTGGGACACGCTCGAAGTTCTCCGGCACTTGCTGATCCTTTCCCAACAGCCTCAATTCCCCTGTATCGATGTTCATATGGCACTCTCCCTGTTGATAAATTGTGGATAAACTCTCCACTTACGCACATAGTTGGCTCAACCTGAATGCCATAAGCGGAGGCTTTGTCAATCGATTCAAGGCGGCTGCCCTATCGCGAAGAGAACAGAAGGTCCCTGTTAATATTAATCCTTAGGTGGAACCGGCTGCATCGTTCCGTTCAGCGAAGCAACGGTGTTCACGTCCCGGCAGTAACCGAAGAACTTAGCTATTGCATGCTGCCCGGCTGCGTCGGACGGATCGATCAGAAGCAAGCTATCCTTTCCGTTTGCGTGATTAATTTAAATTCGGATTCTCATGCTCGCATCTTCCTTTCATTAATCTGTGGATATTCATCCCATGTCCGCCCGTCCAGCTCACGGCCCGCGGCCGCCTTACCTATCCGGCACATGGACGTGTCAGGATCCCAGGTGTACCATAACTTCCCGACGTAGCCGGGCTGTCCGGCACACAGGTCGTGCGTCTGGCGCCATTCCCCCCACTGT
The DNA here is from genome assembly GCF_042649185.1 of Cohnella sp. GCM10012308. Classification (NCBI taxonomy): domain Bacteria; kingdom Bacillati; phylum Bacillota; class Bacilli; order Caryophanales; family Paenibacillaceae; genus Cohnella; species Cohnella sp. GCM10012308. The sequence continues at coordinate 17,731 of NZ_JBHRYU010000030.1, read as the reverse complement.
TTAAAGAGGAACGGAACGCCCGCTGCCTGGCATTGATCTCTCAGGCTCCGCGCCCAATCCGGAATCATCGGGCGGGCCCTGTGGCCGCTTTCGCCGCCGGCAACAATCCAGTCAATGCCGAAAATAAGAGGCGGATCAATAGGAAGCCCCATGCACCCGCATTCCCTACCGTTGCAACAATAAGTCGGTGGATTTGATGTATCCGGATATTGCAAATCGATCGGTCCCAGTAACGGCTCGCAGCTCAGCCAACGGACCGCAGCTGGCGTCTGCAGTAGCAACGGGATCCTCTCATCGGCCGCCTTCTGATTCTCCACGCTGACGCCGAGCCAGGCGTTTTTCAGTGGCCAGCCCGGCTTGCTCGTTGCGCCGGCGCCGATCCGGTTAGCAACAAAGATTCCTGCATCCTCGTCACCGGTCACTGCCTCGGCCGTGTCTGCCAGCACTTGGCGGGCACCGCGTTTTTCAAGCCCCTGCAGGTAATGCAGCATGCGCTCCGGCCGCTTGGTCAGTATCTGGAAGGTATGCTGCGGCGCCAGAGCCATGACTGCGAAGACCTTGTCAATATAAGCCTGTGGCACCTCCGGATGGAATAGGTCGCTCATGCTGTTCACGAAAATGAGCCGCGGGCGCCGCCAGCGTATCGGCTTGTTCAGCACTTCCAAAACAAGGCGGATATGGCCATTCCAGCGACCGTCCGTTATGGTTCCTTCATAAGGCTGATCAGGACCGGAAAAGCGGTTAGCTACAGTCTCCGCGTAGCAGTTGCGGCAGCCGTCGCTCACCTTGCTGCAGCCTCGAAGCGGATTCCACGTCGCTTCCGTCCATTCGATCTTGCTTTTATCGCTCATAGCGTCCTCCCGCCTTGAATTTTCTGGATATAAAATGGGAATTCTTCTTTTAAGGCAGGTGACATTTGAAGTGGGAATGTTCTTTCTCGTGGTATCAACGGTTGTGCTAAACGCTTGCACATTGCTCATTAAAAAGAACCTTTCACGAGCTGAGATTTACTCGACCATCTGGTTGGCTATTGCGTTCCAGCAATGTTTTGATTCCTACATAGATCTAAAATTCGACCTATACGGATACTTCATAAAAGGAGTCGACTGGGAATATTTATTAGTCGTTTTGGGTTTATTTCCAAGCTCGGCCCTGCTTTTCTTGGGACGATACCCTTTCGGGAAGAAATTGTGGATTCACCTGTTGTACATTGCAGGCTGGACAGCATTTACACTCACATATGAACGAATTGCTATTTTAACGCGATTATTTTACCTGAATGGTTGGAAATATTGGTGGGACATCTTCACAACTCCGATTCTGTTATTGCTTTTGGTCTTCCATTTGAAATTTATGCGAAAGTATATTCAAAGCAATCCCCAAATCTAAGTCAACTCCAACTCAAGACCGCCTCCGCCTTTGTGGTATGATGATGGGTTTCTTCTGCGGCAGCCCGACCGAGTTGGTCGGGGGCTTCGAGGGAATCGCCCGCAGGCGTTCGAGTTCCGCGGGCGATAATGTGGTGGTCGTGACTTCGTTCATCCGGCAGCCTGCTGATTCTGATAAATCTCGTTATGCCGGCGGTTATGATGGGCGATGAAACTCTGAACATATTCGTCGACCGGCTTGTCAGGAAGCAGCTCGCCCAGCTCCGCGGCTACGAAGCTGACGTATGCCTGGACGAGTGCGAAGAGTTCCTGCGCGGCGAGCTCACGATTAATAGCCTGCTCTTCGACGGCGGCCACAAAGCTATCCATGTTGCGATAAACTTGCGTCCGCTGCCGGATTGGTTCAGTCGCCGTTATGATGGGAATGAGGATCCGAGCGAATCCTGGGGTTGATTCGGCGGCAGCGGATACGGCTACCTCGATCGTCTGCAGGAGGACGGTGCACTCCGTCTCAAGCTCACCGATCTGCGCTTTTGCTTGATTGAGCTCGTTCACCACGTTTTCAAATCCGTCTTTCAGCCGGTTCCGATCTTCTTCGAGATTGGTCACCCGGGTCTTGTCGAGCTCGTACTGTCCCTCGTAGGCCAGGCGTTGGGTCGACAACCGTTCCTCAAGCACAGCAGTAAGTGCCCGCTCTTCCTCCAACTCTGCCCCAAGCGCTTTAACCTGCATATCCTTCTGTTCTGCGGAATGCTTCCAGAGAGCGACGGCCGCCTGCAGACTCGCCAGCTCCTGCTCACGATCCGCCGCGCGCTGTTCAATCCGTCCCGAGATCTCAGCGCACTCAGAAAGAGGCTCCGCGCGCAGTTCATCTGTTTGCTCTAGCATCTCTGACGTCCGCCGATCGACCTCGCTTGCGGGAGCAACGCTGACTGTCGGGGCGAGCAACTCCAGCTCTCGTTCCTCTGCGTCCATCTCCCGGACGCCCCACTCCTCTAATTGCTTGTATGCCTTATTGGGTGAAACACCCCAAGTACGAATAATTTTAGCCCGGCCTTCACCAGCCATCCGGCGCTGCAGGTAATCCTGCTTCGTGACCTTCAATTCCGTTTTGACGCCTTGTGCCAATGCCTCCACCTCCGCGGCTTCATCGCTTGCCGAGCTCATGCCCCAAGTTTTCAACTGCTTGGTCAGCTTTGTACGCTCATTGTTAAAGTGCTTCAAGGTCATATCCTCAACCGACTTGCCGGCGGCGCGCTCGGCCAGGTACTTCTCCCGGTCAATCTTCAGTTCCCAGGGCTTGGCGCGCCGTGGCCCCATCGCTTCAAGGCGTTGCTTCTCAGCTTCGAGTTGTTCCGGCGTTAATTTGTACGAGTCCAAGCTATGCTCCCCTCCAGGGAACCCGCCGCCCGGAAGGGGCGACGGGCGGTTAATTAAGCGGCGCCGTGGCCGCGCTCTTCAGCAACGCGCTTTTTGTACTTGGACCATGCGGCCGACAGCGTACCGGAGGACTTGCCCAGGGAGCGAGCGATCTCAAGCCACGTTTCGCCGGACTTCCTCCTCGCCAACAGCGACGGGAAATCGTACTGAATGTCGGGATACGTCGGTTTAGCGGTCAGGATGTAGGATTCGATATCCTCTTCCGAAGCAGCTGGTCCTGCGGCGGCCGCCGGCTCCGCGGGAGTCGCAGCCTTCGAATCGTTACCGTTCATGACCTCCCGTTCCCAATCGCTGAGCTCATCTTCCGCTGGCTTGCCGGACCCAGCTTCTCCTTGATCAGAGCCGGCAGGCTGATCGCCTTGACCGTCCCCGTCTTCCATCTCGATGTCGGATCCGCTCGCGTTTTCTTCGGATGTGCCATCAGCATCTCCGCTTTCAGCCGTTCCTTTCTCCGCCGGCTCTCCGTCGCCGTCCGTCTCCTGCTCCTCCCGCGGATTCTCATCCCTTGCTCCGCCGTTCCCTTGGCGCCATTCGTCCCAAGCCTTGGCAAGCGGCGCGACGCGGGAGCGATATTCATCGATCAACTCGGCGACCTTGGCGGCCGTCAGATCTTCCTCGCGGGCAAACTTGCTATAGGTCTCCCCGTCTTCTACCATTCGCGACACCCATGCGTAGAATGGATACGGAAGATCTTCAAACTGCGGCGCCAGCAGCTCCAGGATAAATTCGTCGACGATCTGCAGGTCGATTTCCTCCGGAACCTCCACGATCTGCTGCTTCTCCTTCGGCAGCCCCAACTCCAACTCGACTTGCTCGCCCTCCGGCTTGACCTCAGAAACGACTCCCTTGTCGTCGACCCGATATGATTTGATCGGCCGCTCGGTCCGTGCATTGATCTGCACGCTGTAGCGAACGACTTCCGAGTCAATCTGGATGGCCACCCGGCTATCGATCAGCTCGGAGAGCAGGTCGATCTTCCCGGCCAAGGCGCCGTCGGACACCTCGAGCACGATTTCCTTAACGCCCTTTGGCTTCAGGTTGATCTTCTTCAAGCTGGCTTTAAATTCTGCGTATCCCATATGTCACACTCCCAGTTCTCTGATTTTGACTTCGATCCGAGGCTTCGCGGAGTAACGCTTACGGACGTAGGCGTCAACAACCTGGCTGTCGTCGACCCACATCACGCCCTTGAGCGCATCCTTTACGCCCTTTAGGTAGTTGTCTGCGTCCGGCTTCGAAACCGGATATAGCTCGCCGGCTTCAGCTGCAGCGGCCTTTTTCTTGCTGAAACTCTTAGGAATCGATCGATAGGCGATCAGCATGATGGCTAACGGTCCTTCGAGCAGTTTCGGCGGCGCGTGTTCTGCAGCAGCCAGCCGGACGTAATCCTTGTAGTCCCGGCTCTTGGCTGGATCATATAATTTCACAAATCCACTCGCCGTTGATGCGCGGGGGCGCCCCTGGGCGACGGGTTCTCCGAAAACTGTAAACTCAATCTTCACGCGCCGCGCCTCCCCTGTCGGTACATGTCCGGGATCTTGGCGCCTGACTTCGGCGGCTCCGGATCCGTCTCCTCATGGTGCGAGCGGTCCAGCGTGACGAACTTGTTGAATTCCTTCAGGAAAACGAGCTCGACGGTGCCAGTCGGCCCGTTACGCTGCTTGGCGATGATGATCTCGATGATGTTCTTCTTTTCGGTTTGCTTGTCGTAGTAGTCGTCCCGATACAGAAAGGCGACGATATCGGCGTCCTGCTCGATTGCGCCGGATTCACGCAGGTCCGACATCATCGGACGCTTGTCCTGACGCTGCTCGACGCCACGCGACAGCTGCGACAACGCTATGACCGGAACTTCCAGTTCGCGGGCGAGTTGCTTCAACGTCCGGGAGATCTGAGAGACTTCTTCCTGTCGATTGACCCCGCGGCCGCCGCGGCCCTGAATGAGCTGCAGGTAGTCGATCAGGATCAAGCCGAGCCCTTTCTCCTTCTTCAGCCGGCGGCACTTGGCGCGGATCTCATTTACCGTAATGCCCGGTGTATCGTCCAAGAAGATATTCGCATCCGCCAGTCTGCCGACAGCGACACTCATCTTCTCCCAATCGTCACCCTCGAAGTATCCGGTCCGCATACGGCTCGCATCGATCTGAGCCTCCGCGCAGATCATCCGCTGTACGAGCTGGCCAGCCGACATTTCGAGACTAAAGACGGCGACGGTCTCCTTAACCTTCACAGCCACGTTTTGTGCGATATTCAGCGCGAACGCAGTCTTCCCGACTGAAGGCCGGGCCGCGACGATGATGAGATCGCCCGACTGGAAGCCCGCCGTCATCCGGTCCAGATCCGGATAGCCCGATTCCGTCCCGCTGATGCCCCGATTCGTTTCGCGGGCATTGTACCGCGTCTCGGCTTCTTCCCAAACCTGCAGGACGACGTCGCGGATCCGCAGGAACTCTTTCGCCGGCGTCGCCTGGTCGGACAATTTGGAGACGGCCGCCTCGGCGTTTACGACGAACCCGGTCACATCATCGGCCCGTGCAGCTTGCCGCAGCAGGTCCATTGCCGTCTCGATTGCCTGCCGCCGCAGGAACATCTCGTGAACCCTGTTCGCGTAGAAGTCGACATTCGCGATGGTAGGAACCGAATTCGCCAGCTTTGCGAGAAACGTCACCCCGCCGATCGCTTCGATCTCTTCCGTCTCCTTGAGCCGTGCAGTGACCGAGACAAGATCGATTGGCTCCTCGAGGTCTGCCAGCTTACACATTGCACGGTAAACGCGGGCATTTTCACGGTTAAAAAATTCCCCGCCCTGCAGGGTGCTTTGAACCGTCTGGAATGTCTCGGCAGCCTCCCCTGGAAAGGCCAAGATCGCGCCGAGCACCGCCCATTCAGCCTCAACGTCCGCCGGCGTCTCTATGCCAAGAAATTCATCAATGCTGCTCACCGGTTCCGCCCCCGAATCTTTGCTTTGACTCCATCCCAGTAACCGGGCGGCGGCGGGCTCGTGTCTGCGTCTTCTCGCCATACTTCAAGCTGTGCGGCGTAGGCAGCAGCCTCAGCCTTGCTCCGCTGGCTGTCGAGCTGATCGCCGATCCGCCCGCGAATGTCGGCGAGCACCGGCGGGAAACGCTCGGTCAAGATGTGGCGCTCCACGTTCTCGAGCGCTGATTCGAACGGAAAGTCCTGGAGCCGTTTGGCGTAATGGTCAATGCTCGCGGCACTAACGTCGAAGCTCGGATACGTCCGCTTGATGACCTCCATGATGCGTATAACCTCAGAGCGATTCAACGCGCTCGGCCTCCTCTCTCATGCGCTGCAATTCCTCAAGCTCGCGCTGCTGCTTGGACTTACGCGGCGACGGCTCACCAATGGCGACCGGGGGGAGTGGCACCCCCTCGGGGAGTGGCACCCCTTCGGTTATGGCTTGTTCCGTCTTCCAGGCGTCCAGGATGGCTCCCTCGTAAAAAGCGAAGCTGGAAACTCGCTCTTTTTTCGCATCCTTGATCGCTTTGACCTGCTGCATGACTCGGACGATTAAGGGGAATGGCACTCCTTGGGCGATCATCCTCTGCATCATCTGCACGTCTAGCGGCCTGACCTGTATGTCCAGTTTCTGGTGGATGTCGCAATAGGCTTTCATGACTTCAGCAAATGCCGTATTAGCATCAACAGCATCAAGATCTTTAAAATCTTTAAGATCTTTAAGATCTTTTAGATCGGAAGTATTTTTCCGATCACTACCCGGTGATCGGAAGTTTTCTTCCGATCTCTCGGATGCTGGCTTCGTCAAAACTTGCGGTTTATTACTGCCTATCTTGGAATTTCTTACAGTCAAAATGAGTCCTTGCGGCGCCCGGGTGACCCGAATATACTGGTGCTCTTCGAGCGCCTTAATCCATGATCGAATCGTCCGCTCCGTCACCCCGAAGATAGGCTCCAGGTCACTTAAGCGGATCGGCTTGTTCCCAAGGACGATGCCCCAGACGATTCCATCCTTCTCCTTCTCGGACGTAGTGGAGCTGATGCACCACAGGAAAAGCCAGATCGCGCTGCCTATGTTTTTGTAATGTCCTGGCTCCAGCAGTCCGGAGTACAACGGGATTGGATAGCTGTCTGCGGCCATCGCTGCTCATCCCCTAAGCTGGTATGACCCTGGTCTTGTCCGACACGCGATGTACGATCGTCATAGTTGGCTTCGTATCTTTCACGACGAGCCAGTTGTCAGGGTTGAACCCGGCCGCCTTAATAGCGGCTTTCTGGCGCCGCGTTGGGCGCTTCCCATGTTTCAAATGTTTCGCCCCCTATCATCTCGAATCCAAATTATGCGCTGTTTGTAATTGGCCTTGACCACTGCCCAGCCCGGGTATCCACGTGCGAAATAGGCGGTGACCTCGCGCTTGAATGCGTCCGGATCCGGATGGTATAAGGCCCAAATGCGCTCGCCCACGCCGGATTGCGTGAGCGGCACACCATATTCGTCGTACTGCGGTTCAACCGACAAGGACGGACACCGCGCCGTCGCTGTTGTCGAAGCGAATGACCTGATCGAAGGCCGCCTGCGCATCTTCGATGTGGGTGATGAAGAGCACTTTCCGGAAACGACCGGCGACGGACTTGATCGCATCGAGGACAAGCGCGCGATGCTCAGCATCCTGGCTGCCAAGCCCCTCGTCGATCGTCAGCCACTCGACCTTGCTGCCGGCGCGCTGTGCAAGCAGCTCGGCCAAGGCGAAGCGAATCGCGTAATCGATGCGGAGTTGCTCGCCGCCTGAGAACGTCTCGTAAGGTCGCTCCGCCGACCAATCGCCGATCAGGATGTCGAGCGTCTCGGACAAGCCTGCACGCGTCTTCAACTCGCGCTGCGTTTCGAATCGGACGTAGTGCTTGCCCTTAGACATCTGGCCAAGGATCTCGTTAGCGATCCGCTCAAGCTGCGGCACAGCGTTTTCGATGATCAGCGCAGGGATCCCGTCGCGTCCGTACGCTTTGATTAGCGTCTGGTACCGAGCCCAGCGCTGCGATTTCGGCACCAGCTCGGCAGATAACCGGTTGCGTTCCTGCTGATCAGCCTCGAGGGCGGCGAGCGCAGCCTTGATACCGCCAATACATTCGGCGAGAGCGGCAAGCTGGCTGCGGTGCTCTCGGAGTATCCCTTGCTGCCTGGCCAACTCGGCCAGCTTGGCGTCGTAATCCAGAGTCTCCATTAGGAGTCCATCTCGCTCCAAGGAGAGCTCCGCCTGGCGTGTTTGCTTCGAGTCGATTTCCTTGTCGATCGCAAGCAGCCGTTCTCCCGCCGTTGCGGCGGTCTCGCGGGCGGCGGAGAGCTGATCACGAAGCTGCGCCCAACGCTGCAGTTCAATTGATTGCGTGATGAGGGTTGGTAGCGGCGCCAGAACGTTCGCGAGCTGATCAATCTCACGCTCCAAATTGTCCCTACGAGAAATCAATTCAGTTACGTGATTTACCGTATCCGCGTGTTGCTGGTGAAGCTGCAGTAGCAATTCTTCCTTGATGGCCAACTGCGCGTAAGCGGCGGTTGCCGATCGCAAGGCGTCTGCTCGAGCCTTGCAATTGCAATGCTCCGCGGCGTCGTATCCGAGTCCCTGCTGCGCGACCTGCTTCTCCGCGACGGCCAGTGCAAGTCTGGCGATCTCTTCGCGCTCCAAGTCCGCCCGCCGCTGCCGCAGCTCCGGAAGCTCGGCAATCGCCGCGGCCGCCGCCAGCTGGAACTTACACGTCGGCAGACAACCGCTATCGTGGATGTGCGCCTCCTGCTTCTCGAGCGCGGTGATCTTGTCATCAAGAATCCGCTCCTCCATTAACAAGCGAGATGCTTCTCGATCATGCAGCGTCTGCAGATCAGCGACTTCCGCCCCCAGTAGATTCCACTCTTCCGCCTTCGCCTCATAGGCGAGCAGCCTCTCAGACTCTTCCGCATGCTCGTCGGCTTGCTTTCGGAGCGTCTCCCTATCAGCCATTTGCCGCTCAATTGAAGTGATCCTCGAATGCAGCGAGGTAAGAGACTCATCTAAACGTCGCAGTTCCTCGATCGTGCCTACCAGATCCCGCCGAAGCCGCTCGGCTTCAGGCTCGCGGGCCTTTAGCGTCGTGATCTGCTGGCGAAGCTGTTCGAGCTCCTCCGACTTGGCCACGATGGCCGCTTCGTTGGCGAGTATCTTCTCGGACCGTTCTCGGCGGGCGACTTGTTCAGCACGCTCTGCCTGCAGACCAACGACCTCATTCTCGATTAAGACCATATCCTTGACGAGCTGCCCTGCACGCTCAGCCTTCGCCTTCAGGTCGGCCAACGTCGTCTCCGTATCCCGGATCTGTTGTTCATCCCATGCGATCAAGCCGTAGATCACATCGTGCTGATCCTCGGCGGCGAGCAACTCGGCTTGCTTCGATTCCCGGCCACATAGACGTTCATCCAGCGCGAGAAGCTTGTCCTTGCCCTTCTCGATCTCCAGATGAAGAATGCCGGCCTTCACCCTGGCGCGCTCCTGCAACTGTTCATAAACGTTGAGCCCAAGAATCTGCGACAGGATCTCCTTCCGCCTGCCGGCCGTGGCGCCCGTGAAGGCGTTGGCCTGGCCCTGCAGGATCATGGAGCTGGCCGTAAACGTCTCGTCATCGAGATTGAGCAGGCTGCGAATGACAGCCTCGGTGTCGACGATCTTTTCCGCGGACCGACTCTCCCATTGGCCGCTGACAAGCTGCTGAAACTCCAGCGTCGACTTGCCCTTGCCTTTCGTGCTGCGCGTTCGTATAGTCCGGTACACACTGCCTTGATGCTCGAATACGAACACCACGGCCATCTCCTGCGCGCCCTTACGGACCAAATCATCCAAGCTCACGCCCGCGATTACGTCGCCAAAGCAGGCAAACCGCGGCGCCAGCGTGAAGGAGGAGGACTTCCCCGCACCGTTTCGCCCTGCGACTGCTGCAAGAGAAACTGCCGACAAATCAATGTCGGCGTACTCCACAGCGCGAAAATTCTTGAGTACTAGGCGTAAAGGAATCATAGCCCGGCCTCCAGCAGTTCCGTCGTCATCGCTTGCAGTTCGCTGATTTCGGCATCTTCATAGCCCTGATTGCTCCCCCACGCGGCGAGCGCCGTCAGCGGGCTGAGCGCCTCGGTCACCTCGGCGTCCCGGATCCGTTCCGTGCGCTCGATCTCCGCGCGGATCTCGGCGACGAAGAATGCACCAGCATCGTACAGTGCCTTCTCCAGCGATCGGCGATCGAACCGCTTCTGCAGGTCCTCGCTGCAGGCGTATCGTACGCGGACGATCGCGTCGCGGACTTGAGAAAAGTCGTCCACTTGGCCGTCCAGCCATGCCTCGATGTCCATGTCACACCAGTCAATCGTCCGGAAGCGGCGGGCGGGCGTCTCGATGAATGAAGATATGAATCCGGAGTATACAAGGTGCTCATCTACCCCGGTCTCATGAATCCAGAACCCCGGGACCGTATGCTCATCGCCGAAATTGTGCCGCTCAGGAGCACCGCTATAAAAGACGTTGCTTCCAGCGCGCTGCGGGCGGTGAATGTGCCCCAGGCAGACGAGGTCGAACATCCTGGCCGCCTCGTCCGTCAGGATCGGTTCGTTCTGCATCAACGCGTCCTCGAAGCCCAAGTCAGCCAGCTCGTAGGATAAGTGCGACAAAAAGGTGACCGGTTGCCCGCCGACTTGCCCGCGGAGATCACGACAGGTCGCCGTGATTTCGTCCGTCATCCGCTGGTGAAATTCGTGCGGCGGCAGGCCGACAAAATCATCTCGTACCGCGAATGACGAGCGATTCATGCCAGGAATACAAGCGACGGTGACATCACCGTTGCTCGGCAGCGACGCGATTCCCGGATCGGTAAAGATCCGCACGCCCGGGATCTGCATCTCTCGAATCAGATGATAGGCGCTGATCGCGTCATGCGACGGCGTGCCACTGATAACGACCACTTCAATCCCGGCTCCAGAGAGCCGGCGGAGCCAGGCGACGAATGCCTGAATCTCCGCCGTTGCCCGATCGATGAAGACGCGCGCATCCTTAAAGGCGTCGCCCGCAAACAAGACCAGCTCACAACCCTCATCGATAATCCGGCTGGCCACCCAATCCATAGTCCGAGTGATGTCCTCGAAGCGCGCAGCCGGCGTCGGCCCGGCGTACCCGAAGCCCCAATGCGGATCAGCTACATGTGCGATTTTCATGGGTCACCTCAAGTCTTCCGGAAGGTCTTCAAAATTAAAATCAGGGTCATCTTCTGGGACAGTGCCATATTGCTCCAAATACTGCACAATGGTACGCCACTCATTGGCTTGGACTTCTTGCACGACTTTTTGAACCTGGCGACCAAGCGCCTCAGAAGCGCGCTCAGCGAGCCACTTCCAATCCATGTTGCCGCCGTTCAATTGCTTCGACAAATCCAACGCCCGGTTCTTATCACCGGTTGCAGCTTGTCCGTTAGCCGCCCTGTTGCCATTAGAACCTTGGCTCCTATTCCCCCCGCCCTGCTGCCGGTTCTGACGCGGAGGAGGCGGCGCTTGGTTCCCTTCTGGATCGCCATCGGGATCATGGCCACTCAAGTACGCGTCGAGCTCCTCTTGCGTCTGAGCAAAGATGCCGCTAGATCGCGTCGCAGAAAGTACTGCGTCAACCAACGCGCGTTTTTTGGCCATCTTCAGCACTGTGTTCCAGATCGAGTGCATATCGTCATTCTCGATCCGATACTGCACGAACTTTCCGTATTTCCCGTCACGCTCCTTACTGACAAGATCACGGGGATCAACACCCTTCGGCAGGTCGCGCTCAGAGACCCATCGCCATCGGTACCTACTCTCGTAGGTATTTGCATGGCCAACGCCCTCAGCGATGATCGATCCAGACATTCGATGGATTAACCGAATCGTAATGTCGACGGCGTAATATCCAGTTGCATGATTTTTATCCTCGACTTTTCCTTCAGACGGAATTGTAGGAGCGAGATTATAAAACTCGCATAGCCCTTCAGCCCCGGCTTTGAACAGTGCAGGCTTGTCGGTTCCCGGAATAATGCCGTAGTCAACGCCCTCCTGCATAACCTCGCGGAAGAATTCCTTCGTCAGGTTCAACTTCTGCTTCATCGCATCCAGCTTCTTTCTGAGATCGGCCGCGCTGCCGAACTCCAGATCAACGATCGCCCCGCCCCCGGCGCTGCCACCGGAGGACTGAGGCAGAACCGTAAGGTTCCCCTCGGACAATTTAGTTCGCCTCCCTCAGCAGATCTGCGATGGAACGCAGCGCGGACATCTCCGTATGGAGAGCCGACAGCGTTGCGCGCGCGCGGACCTGATCGTATTCCCGAGCAGTAAGCCATTCGCGCTGCTCCGTGGTGAACGAGCGGAGCTGCGCGGAACGAATCGTCTCGTTCTTTCCGTCTATTGGGTTTGCCGGACTCGTCAGCAACTCTGCTTCGCGCTCCTGCAGGGCGGCCTTGGCCTCTAACACCGCTTGGCTGGATTCGATGACGATGATTTCTGCTCGTGCAATCTCAGCCGGCAGAGCCAGCAACCTCGCAATAATCCCTTGCTTATCCATGAGTGCCTCCTTGTCGCCCCCACAATCGCGTGGTATCATGAGGGCATCCATTGGTTTGGGCCCGTTACCGCGGGCCTTTTTCTATTCGTCGCATTCTTCGCAGCTGCGCGGGTGACCCGGCTGTTCGCCGTCGATCAACTCACCGCAATGCTGACAGAACAGACCTTCCAAAACTGCTTCAGCCGCATCGCCCAAAGCGTTCGCCTCCGAAAAAAATGGTTTATATAAAGGGCCGATCTGCAGCTCGACCTCATTGCGGGTTCCCGCGACCATCCCGCGCTATTGCACGGGATGGTTTCGGACCGTACCCAGCGGTCCCAAGGCGCATTAGCGCTCATCAGGCGGGTAATGCTCGTCCAACACGGCGTCGATATCATCGGCCGCTTCTTCCAATTGCTCCAGATACGTCTGCATCCACGCGTCAAGCTTGGCCAGGTTAAATCCTCCGCCTGCTCGGCACGCGGTCAATGCGTCCAACGCTTGGCGGATAGTGGAGACGGCGGCGGGCTTGTCCGGATTAGGAATGTACGCCACGGGCGTTATCTGCAGCCTTCACCAGTTCGCGAATTGCATCGCGGCTGAAAAGCTTGCCTTGGAATTGGATGAGATCGTCTTGGCTGCCGGTGATGATGCAGCCGGGGGCGTATTTCTGAAGGACGATGCGCTCACCGTCCGTGAAGATTTCGAGGGGATCTTTCTCGTTGATGCCGAGGGTACGGCGCAGTTCCATTGGGATAACAACACGTCCCAGTTCATCGGTCTTACGTACAATACCTGTAGATTTCAACATGAGGCTTCTCCTTGTGCTCCTCCGCCATCTGCGGTATCATAGGAGCAATCAAATTTGTGTTTTGCGAATCAGTCGCCGTGCCGGGCGGCTTTTTTGTTTTACCAAACCGGGCATTGATGCCGGCTTAGGATGTAAATTTCAATCATGGTGAGCATCGCCGGCCGAAACTCGTACCTTTGACGCAATTCCTTCAATACCGCCTGCTTCCCGAGCTCGGTCAGCTCGTAGCCACTGTCCGTCAGAACCAGTTTGCCGTCCTCGATAAGGTCACGCCTGCATAGGGCCTGGAAAGACTCTTGCGAATCTGCATAAGACCGTGCTCCTACTGCTCCCACCTCAATCACCTCTCCTTGTATATTTGTCCGACCTGCTTCTGCAGGATGGCATTCTCCAACCTAAGGGTCGCGATTTCATCTTCCAGTTCGGCGATCGTGTTTGATGGCAGCCGCAAGCCAATTAGAAAACCAAATGACGCTGCCAGGACCGCCGTCAGAATAATTGCCTGCCAGATGGTTTTTGGCCGAAGGGAACGGCGATCGCATGCAGACCATAGACCAGTTGCGGCGGCTGCTCAAGTTCGGGTATGAGATAAAATTTTTCACGGCTGTACTTGGCGACCGCGCCGTTCTCGGCGAGAACGATATACTCGGCATCCTCACGGATCGGTATGCCGGTCAGTGGTGTCTTGCCCATGTTCCTGTTCACCTCCCCTCAATCACCGATGACTCGGCATTCTCCTTTTTCTGCCGGTACCAAAGGAGCTGGCTCGGTTATCGCATCAAAGATCTCCTCCAGTTGTGCGATCTTCACTGCGATCGGAACATGTTGGGCGCTGCGTATCGTTCGCAGCTCATGACGCGCCTCCCTCAGATGCTCGATTGCTTTCGCGATGTGACTGGCTGCGCTCACCGTACGCTTTCCTCCTCCCGCTGCCGCATCCAGGCGTCCAATACCGATTGCCGAAAAAGGAATACTGGCTTCTTCGATGTGAGCGAGCCGGCAGGAATGTGCCGGATCTGCTTCTGCTTGCAGAGAGTGTAAAGCGTCTGCGGAGAGATGCCGAGGTATTCGGCCGTCTCTTTGCTGCTCAGCGTCCGGTCCTGGTAGGACTGCACAAACTTCGCTTCAAGGTCTTTCGTGACTCTTTCGGTGACCTCGGCGACCAGCTGCTCATACATCACGCTAAAGGCGTTTTGTGCTTTCATACTCCCGCCTTTCTTCCACCCAAATTAAGCGGATATTAGGACAAAAAATAATCAACCGTAACATCAAAGTAGTCAGCTATAACCTTCAGTTTGTCTGCCTTAGGGGAATATTTGCCTTGCTTCCAATTGGTTAAAGTCGCCGTCGATATACCTGTTTCTTTGGCTACTTGATATGGTGTTTTTCCTGACTGCTCTAAAAGACAAAGAAACCTCTCGTACACACCCGCCCCTCCTTCCAGACAATTTTTTACATGAGTATTGACGATTAACTAAGGTTTCTTATATAATCAGAGCGTCACCTAAGTTATATAAGAAAACTAAGCCAATCCTTTGCTTTAGCTCAGCTATCTAAGCTATGTTTGTATCCTAGCATAGATATCTAAGCTAGTCAACGGCTATTAGATAAGTTTTCTGATACATTTATTTCAGAGAACGGTGGAGAACAGCCTATGTATGAGGTATTTGAGGAATTATTGAAAAAAAACAATGTCACTGCTTATCGCGTTGCAAAAGAAACAGGCATAACCACTGCTACCTTTACTAGCTGGAAACAGGGCAAATATACGCCCAAAAGAGAGAAGCTTCAGAAGATCGCCGATTACTTCGGCGTATCTATCGATTTCTTGACGGGAAAAATTGCGGAGGAACCCTCAGAAAATGAACAACAACCAGCTTCTGATCTGAGTGATAAAGAAGAGCGCGACATAGCAAAAAAGCTTGAAGCTATGATGAACGAGCTGGAGAGCGACACTGCACTTTCATTCCATGGAGAACCGATGGACGATGAAGAGCGCGAACTAATGAAGATCTCGCTTGAGAATACACTTCGCCTCTCACGCCAAATGGCCAAAAAGAAGTACACGCCAAAAAAATACCAATAACCCGGAGGCGCAGGATGGGCTTTATACGCGACGAGGTACGCCGACTGACGAAGTCAACCGGAACCAGCGACCCTCTGCAGATCACAGCTCAGAAAAACATCCTAGTACTCTACGAGGCGCTCGGCAATTTCATCTGGGGATACTTTACGTACGCGAATCGAATCCCCATCATCCACATCAACAACAAGCTTTCTGAACTTGAAGCCAAATTTACAGTTGCTCATGAACTTGGTCATTATGTACTCCATCCAAGAATCAATACACCGTTCTTGAGACGAAACACCCTTATGTCGGTAGATAGGATCGAACGGCAGGCAAATCAGTTTGCTATTAAGCTGCTGACGCATGAATCGACGCCACGCATTGGACAAACCTATTTTGAATTCCTGACGAGCTTTGGAATTCCGGAGGAACTGCACGATCTGTTTTGATCTCATAATTTCGTCATGCAAACTCGCGCTTCCCCGCCGCGAGGCGGTTCATCATATACCACAATCGAACATACGTTCTAATCATGGAAGGAGTATGGGAATGGCTTATGTTGAGAAACGCAGCGAGAACACCTGGAGACTGAACGTCGTTGCCGGTTACCGGGCCGACGGATCTAAGATCATGGAGCGGCGACGTGTGGAAGTGGAGGATGCAGCACTTCTTCGAGCACCGAAGAAACTGCGGGAGTACCTACAGGAGGAACTGATCAAGTTCAAGATGGAGGTCGAATCCGGAAGTTATGTCACTCCGGAGAAAATGACCTTCGCAGCATTCGTCGAGGAATGGCGTGAAAAATATGCCCGGAAGGAGCTAGGTCATAAAACATTGAAGGAATACAATGGACATATCAAAAATCACATCTTGCCATTTTTCGGTCACATGAGAATTGACCAAATCAAAACAATGCATATCGTTACATTTATGAATGACTTAGAAAAACCAGGCGCACGGAAAGATGGCAAAGGGGATACTCTTTCCCAGAATACCATCCGTTATATTTATGCAGTACTAAAAAGCATTTTGAACAAGGCTGAAGAATGGCGAATCTATAAAGAGCATCCAATGAAGGGAACGAAAAAACCAAAGGCAGAGAAAAAGGAGATGCAGTATTACACAGAAGAAGAAGCACAAGCTGTAATTAGGGCTTTATTTGAGGAACCCATGATGTGGCGCATGTATATGCTCGGAGCCTTAATAGGTGGATTTCGTAGGGGAGAATTAAACGCTCTGGACTGGGATGAAGATATCGATTTCGAGGAAAATTCATTTTTGATTAACGAGAGCATTTCCGATACGATAAACGGAGAAGCAATCATTGGGGAAACGAAGACAGAAGCTTCAACGGCAAAAGTAGATATGCCACAATGGTATATGAGCGAATTAAAAATTTACTATCGTGAATGGCAAAAAAACTTTTTTAAAATGCAAGATAAATGGGAATGCACTGATGGGCGCCGTTACGTTTTCCATGCCGGTAAAGGTAAGCCTCTGTATTATTCCTATCCGACGCAATGGTGGGATCGCTTCTTAAAGCGTCATGGTTTGAAAGACATCCGTCTTCATGACCTGAGACATACGATGGCCACGTTGCTTCTTGAGTCGGGTACCGACCTAAAAAAAATTCAAAAGCGTCTTCGCCATTCCGTCCTATCTACAACTGCCGATACGTATACTCATGTGACGAAGAAGGCCAGTAAAGAAACGGCAGAAAAGTTCGATCGTTTTGATCCGCGCTCCGAGATACGAGGCTAAAAGTTCGCTCCCACGCCGCTCCCACGGACCAAATGTGAGAACAAACAATCCCCTTGTTGATGTGCAACCCCGAAACCAAAAATAAAAAAACCCCTTCTGCATCAAGGGATTTCAGGCATTTTATAAAGTTGGTGCGCGTAGAGGGACTTGAACCCCCACGGTTGCCCGCCAGATCCTAAGTCTGGTGCGTCTGCCAATTCCGCCATACGCGCAAGGCGTTAATACATCCATAAAAGATAAACCAAATGGCTGGGGATCTAGGGATCGAACCTAGGAATGACGGAGTCAAAGTCCGTTGCCTTACCGCTTGGCTAATCCCCAACGGATAAGATAATGGATGGTGGAGGCTGAGGGGATCGAACCCCCGACCCTCTGCTTGTAAGGCAGATGCTCTCCCGGCTGAGCTAAGCCTCCGTATGTATGGTGACCCGTGGGGGAATCGAACCCCCGTTACCTCCGTGAAAGGGAGGTGTCTTAACCGCTTGACCAACGGGCCATAAAGCTGGAGCTCTCAACCGGGATCGAACCGGTGACCTCATCCTTACCATGGATGCACTCTACCTACTGAGCTATGAGAGCTTATGTTTTACAGAGCTTGCGCCCTGAAAACCGGATGCGAAACGAATCTGCGCTAGAAATTCTCTTGCCTGTGCGGCTTGCCGTTTGTTCCTAGATCGGAACAGTAGGATAAGCCCTCGACCGATTAGTACTC
>NZ_JBHRYU010000029.1:0-120521 GCF_042649185.1 Cohnella sp. GCM10012308 | reverse complement strand
CAATGCTTCCTTAACAATTCTAAGCCGTGTTTCTTCCTTTAACCTTTTTCCCATCCCGCTCATCTCCCTTATCCCTAGTTTAAAACATTGTAGGGAGGGACTCCAATTTGATTAGGGGGCCTAGGAGTATGTGCAGGTATATGCAAAGCGCAAGCCAAAAATCCGACTGCTGAAGGAAAATGCCTGTATATTTGCAGCTATTTTGTACAAATGGTTCCTGGTTGGCATAAAAAGATGTATATTTGCAGGCATTTCAACGACAGTACGACGCTGGCGGCGATACGCTGGCCCGTGAGAATGGCCGTCGGACGAGCCGTCGATAGACTTTCGCGCGACCCCGGATTCGGATCGGATAGATGCCTACACAAACTTGGACGGCGGCACGCGATAGTGTTTTTTGAACGCCTTGGAAAACGTGAACGGGTCGGGATAGCCGAGCAGACCGGCGATCTGCTGAACGGTGTAACTTTTTTGATAGATATACGCGCGCGCTCTGTTCATTTTTACTTGGAATAAATATTGTCCCGGCGTAATGCCAAGCGATTTTTTGAAATAGGAAATAAAATACTTCTCGGAAATTCCCACCAAGGCAGCCAGCTCGGCCATTTTAATCGGCTGGTGCAGATGGTCGTCGATATATTGGAAAATCGGCTGCAGCGTGTCCAGATTGCGTTCGGACCTTCGCGGCGATTGCCCCTTCAGGAAAGCGCCGGTATAGCGGTCTTGACCGTGCAGCTCGATGATTCTGGCGATGACCGCGGTCAGACCGGCCTTCAGGTACAAACGGCCGCCGGGCGTTCCTCCCCGCTCCGTCGTTCGTCCGAACGATGCAGCAAATAAACGTGATTCCTCTTGGATCAGCGTGTGTCTGACGATGCCTGATAACGGGAAGTCTTTCAGAATTCTTTGCTGTCCGCCGATCCCGTACTCGAAATGGATGTACATAAACCTGCAGCCCTCCGCCGGTGCGGAAGCCCGATAAGGAATCTGGGGGTAGAAGAACACGACGTCGCCTGCGCATGCCGTATGTTCGGTCCCATCGATTTGAATATGGACTTGCCCGGACTGAACGAACCAGAGATCGTAGTCGCTGTGCGTCTTGTGCTCGATCCAATCCCGCCCGTGATCCTCCTCGTTAAAGGAGTTGATCCGAATCGCGATCATCTCCGACAGCTCGTCGAAGATAGACATATCCGCCATGCCAAATCCCCCTATAAGACATTCTTATGAGAATCCCATTATATCACTGGTTCGATGGCCATCTAAATATCTTACTATTTGACATGAACCTCAAACCATCGCATATTCTCCATTTTCTCCGTTCTTTTATAATGAAGCCGTAACCTAATGGAGTTATCACCGAATGGGAGGTCCAAGTCTTGAGCGATTCAAACGAACGGCATCCGAAGGTCGTCGTCATTGGAGCGGGCAGTCTGTTTTTCGGGCGTCAGTCGATATGGCAGATGGTTCATTCCCCTTATTTGAACAGCGGAACGCTGGCCCTGGTGGATACGAACGAAGAGCGGCTGTCCAAGATGGTCCGGCTTGCTAGGATGGTGGCGCAGGAGAACGGCGTGACTCTGAAGGTGGAAGGATCGACGAATCGCCGGGAGGTGCTGGAGGGGGCGGACTTCGTCGTGCTCAGTTTTGCGGAAGACACGGTCAAGTACCGCGGCATCGACTGCGAGGTGTCGCTGAAGTACGGGATTCGCATGTGCTCGGGGGATACGATCGGGCCGGGCGGCATCTTTCGGGCGATGCGGGAGCTGCCTGTCATTATGGCGTGCGCCAAAGACATCGAAGCGCTGTGTCCCGACGCCTGGGTGATTAACTACATTAACCCGTCCACCGTTCACGGGATCGCGCTCAGCCGTTACGCGCCGAAGCTCAAGAGCTTCGCGCTGTGCGACAGCCATCATATGCCGCACAAAAAAGCGTATTACGCGGTTCGGGCGGGTATCATCGGGGATCCGGGCGAATTTAACGATGAGATCGACCGACAGTTCGACTTCCGCGTGGCGGGGGTCAATCACTTCACTTGGCTGGTAAAGGCGGAGCATGAGGGGAGGGACGTCATGGCCCGGATTGCCGAGTCGCTTCGGGCGTCGGCCGGCACGCAAAACGACGGCGGAGACAAGGGTGCCAAAGCGCTTTATAACGACGCCATTACGTACGAGCTGTACGATATCTTCGGCTATATCCCGACCTGTACGGCGCATACCAAGGAATACGTACGATTCTGGCAAGGCCTCGGCAAGACGAAGGACGCGATCCCGCCGCTGTCGATCTGGGAGACGGAGGACCGGTATTTGCGGCACGAGGAGATGTGGCGGCAGGTGGACGGCTTCCTGTCCGGCCGCTTGCCGATCGCGGACTATATGAAGTCGTTCGGTCCCGACCATGCCACCGACATCATTGAAAACATGGTGGGAAATCTGGGCAAACGCTTCTTCCTGAATACGTTGAACCGCGGCGCCGTTACCAACATGAACGACGATGCGTTTTTGGAGCTGCTCTGCGAAGTCGGGCCGGACGGGATCAAGCCGCTCCCGGTAGGCGAGATGCCTAGAGGAATCCGCGGCCTGCAGGAGCAAGTGTTGGACACGCACGAGCTGACCGCGGAAGCCGTCGTGGAGCGCAGCTATGCGAAGCTGCGCCGAGCGATGATGACCGATCCGCTCATCAGCTCGATTCACGACGCGGATCTGATCATCCGCGAGCTGCTCGCGCGGGAGCGGGATATGATTCCGGAGGAATGGTACGCGGAATAGGATATGGAGCGGACGAAGATAAGACAGGAGCTGGCTCATCAGTCATGAGATGACTGACGGGGCGGCTCTTTCGCTATCCCGGATAACGAATGTCCAAGCCGGCGCTCAGGTAAGTGTAGAAGGGGGCAGGCTAGCGGATAGGTGCCGCGGAGGCAAGAAGAGGTTCTGTTCAGAGCTTAATTGCCTTGACTGGTGCCGCGAAGGCACGAGGAGGTTCTGACCAGAGCTGCATTCACTTGTCTGATGCCGCGAAGCCACGGAGAGGTTCTATCTAGAGCTACATTGCCCTCGCTATGCTACCGTGTTGTTGATTTGCCGCAATGCCTGCAAATATACATCTTTTTCCGCCAATGTCGACCCCTTTTAGCAGGATAACTGCAAAAGCGCAGTTATTTTCCTTCATCAGCCGGATTTTCGGCTTGCGCTATGCATTTGCCTGCACATTTGCAGGTATTTCCTCCAGTGGCGCAAGCCAACGGAAAATACATGTACATATGCAGGTTTTTCCGCCAGCTTAGCATCGATAAGCTCCGTCATGCCGGAAGCGCGCCTACCTGTCACGAATCGCCGCCAAATCTACTTTTCTGAAACGAGCAAAAGCGTGCCAACCCTCCTAGGGTCGGCACGCTTTTGCAGTCTTAGGCTCGTCTAAGCGATGGAGCGTTCGCCCGGCAAGGGGCGCAGCGGCAAAGGCATAGCCCAGTCTACCGCCAAGAGCATAGGCCCTGGCTACCGCCAAGGTCATAGCCCCTGTCTACCGCCAAGAGCCAAGCGGATCCGCTAACCGTTCCCCGGTCAGGAGGATTTGTTCCGGTAATCTTGCGGCGTCAGGCCGTAATGCTCCTTGAACAGCTTGATGAAATACTGCGGCTTGTGATAGCCGATCGCCGAAGCGACGTCGCTGACCTTGAGGTCGGGCTGCTCGAGCAGCAGCTCGCGCGCCTGCTGCATGCGCGCTCTGTACAGATAATCGCTTATATTTTCGCTCATCTTGCTCTTGAACAGCGCGGACAGATACGCCGGATGCAGGCCGACATGGTCCGCCGCGGACTGGAGCGTGGCATCGGCGAGCCGTTCCGCAATGAACTGCTGCACCTTGCGGATGAGCGCGGCCTGCTCGTTGTTCCACTCGCTTTTCGTCATCTCCTGCAGCTGATCGAGCGTGTGCGCGACCCAGTCCTGGAGCTGGCGCATCTGCCGAAACCGGCTGGCGTCGCCGGGCTTGTCGGGCTCGGAGGGGAAGACGTCGTGGAGGCTGAGCCCGTTTTTGTGGGCAAAAAAGCTGAAGGCGCCCATCGCGTGATAATAAAGCTCGAGCAGCGTTTCCCGCGATTCCATGCCCTTGTCGGCCACCTCCTGGAAGACGACATCCCACTTCGAACGGATCGCTTCCCACTGGCCGATCTCGGACAGCTGTATGAACGTCGGCGACTCGTACAGGCTGTGAATGCGGTAGGGCATCTCGCGCGTGGCGGCGTCCTGCAGACGGATAAGCAGATCGGTCCCGCCGCCGAGCTGACGGGCGAACACGGCCAGCGAATCCCGGTACATGCCGCGCAGGCCGTGCGCCATGACCTGCCAGTCGCCCAGGACGACCGAGATGCTGCTCTTGAGAAATTGCCTGACGTGCTGCTGCAGCCGTGAGGCCAGATGCTCGAACGATTGCTGCCGGGCAAGCTCGGGCTGCGGATCCTGCGCCAGCCACGTCTCCTCCCGGACTTTGAGAATGAACACCTCGTACTCGTAGGCATCGCGGCCGTGCCAGACGTGGAACAGGTCCGAGAACGTCTCCTCCGCGATGTTCGCGACGGCGGAAGCGAGCAGGGACTGGTCCCGCCAGTTCAGCTCCTCCGCGGACGATTCGATGCGCAGGAGGCACATCGCCGTCAGGTCTCCCGGGCGAAACGGCAGATGATAATAAGCCAGCTTCTCCTCGAGCAGCTCGGGCGGCAGCTTGCGTCCTTGCAGCAGATCCGTCAGCAGCTTTTCCCTGAACAGCGGCATATGCTCGCGGACCACATCCAGGGCCTTCTGCTGCCTGCCGCGCTCGTCCCACTCGAGGCGCAGCGCCTCCGTCAACCGGCGTACCGTGCCGGCCAGCTCCTCGTGATCCACCGGCTTGAGCAGGTAGCCGTCGACCTGCTGCCGGATCGCCTCCTGCGCATAATCCCATTCCCCGTAACCGGACAGCAGAATGCTTTTAAAGTGCTTGTCGTATTTTTTAAGCTGCTGGATCAGCTCCAGGCCGGAGATGCCGGGCATGCGGATATCGGTGAGGACGATGTCGACGGGGCTGGTCTTGCAAAATTCAAGCGCCTCCTCGCCGGAAAACGCCTTGTGCACCTTGCCGATCCCCAGCTCCTGCCATGGCATGTTGCGTTCGAGACTGTCCACGAGGTGAGAGTGGTCGTCGACGATTAGGAGCTCATACATGCGTTCTCCCCCCATGGTTCGATTCCTTGCGACTCCTTGCCATTCCTTACGATTTATCGCGGTTCATTGCGGTTCATTGCAAACGTCTACTGCTTACGATACCACGGCAGCCGCGAGAGTGGCGCCTCAACTTGAAGCACTACGGGACCTTCGACGAGGCTGCCGTCATCGCCCAGCCAGCGGCCTTCCGGGAAATGCACGATTCTGGCCGTCTGTCCCTTGACGACGACCGGCGCGACGAGCATGTCCGAGCCGAGCAGGAACTGATCCTGTACAAGCTCGTAGCCTTGGCCGGGATACTCGAACGCCAGGCTGCGCAGGATCGGCAGGCCGTCGGCCGCCGCCTGGCGGGCGAGCGTCAGCAGCTCTTGCCCGAGCTCGGTCCGCAGCCGCACGGCGTCGAGGGACCAGGTCAGCTCGTCGCCGCTCAGCACGCGCCAGGGCGCCATGGAAAACTGCATGACCGGGAACAACGCTGCGCACTGGGCATACCGGACGAACAGCTCGCTGTCGAAGCGGAAGTCGGGGGAGTTGATGTCGCCGTCCATGCCGCCGCCGATCATATCCGGGCAGTTAAACGCGTAGCCGAGCAGCCCCTGCGCGATGGCGTTCGGGATCAGGCCGCCGAGCCCGCCTGCGTCCCAGGTATGCGTCTTGTCCCGCTGGCGCTGGATGAGCGCCTGACCGCCGAGCTTCCAGCACATGCGCAGCTCGACGAGCGAGTAGCCGACGCCGAGAGACGCGTAGGCCTCGCAGTCTTCGAGCAGGCGCAGCGGACGCGACCAGGCGACGGGCTGCGTCGTATCCGTCGCGCCCGGCAGGATCGGCTCGCCGGCGTCGAGCTTGAAGCCGTCCACGCCGTAGTCCGCGATCAGCCGGTCCATCTGCCGCCTGAACCAGGCCGCGCCTTCCGCCTTCGTATAGTCGATGACGGCGCTGTAGCCGTTCCACCACTGCCGGAGCACGGGCGCTCCGTCCGCGCCCGTCATGAGCAGCCCGCCGCTTCGGAGCTCCTTGAAGATCGTGCTGTCCGCGCTCACGTAAGGGCACATCCACAGCATCACCTTGAAGCCCATGCGGTGCAGCTCTGCGACCATGGCAGCCGGGTCGGGGAACCGGTGCTTGTCGAAGTCCCACATGCCATAGTCCTTCATCCAGTTGTCGTCGACGATGAGGATGCCCGGCGGCAGTCCGTTCGCCAGGATCGATTCCGCATAGCGAATGATCTTGTCCTGCGTAGGCGCATAGAACATCTCGATCCAAGTGCAGTATTGCGGCGCCGTGAAGGCAAGCGCATCGGGGATCCGGCCGGACGGCGGGAAATGCGAACTGCTGGCATGCATGTATGCGCCTTTGAGCGAACCGTGTCC
Source organism: Cohnella sp. GCM10012308 (assembly GCF_042649185.1). Classification (NCBI taxonomy): domain Bacteria; kingdom Bacillati; phylum Bacillota; class Bacilli; order Caryophanales; family Paenibacillaceae; genus Cohnella; species Cohnella sp. GCM10012308. The sequence goes on along the minus strand of NZ_JBHRYU010000029.1, from coordinate 113,947 downwards.
TTCTTCCAGGATAACCTCGCCGGCGCCGGGCGAGACGGTCAGCCCATTTTCGTCTGCGCGAAAGGCGAAAGGTTCCTCGCTCCAGAGATATCTTCCTTGGCTGGATATAAGCAGGGGGGAGGCCTGATTGTCGTCCGTCATGCGCAGATCTCTCGCATGGACCGTTCGTCCGAACGGCATGGCGCCGCCTTCGTTGATAACGCCGCCCCACCAATATTCGCCGGGCAGTCCGGCGATCGAAATGTCGGTCATGGGTCATTTCTCCTTGTCTGTAACGGACGGATGCGGGCGGATGCCAGCTGTTTTTGCGTCCTTGATCAGCTGAGTTTTTGCTTCAGTTTTAATTATGCAGTCAACGCAAACGGCTGGAAAGAGGATCTAAAGAATGTGGCCGCAATCTTAAAATTGGGGCATATCAACGCGCAAATCCCGTGCTTTATGATGAGAGCGTCAAGAGCTCACGACGATCATCAGCCAAATACGAGGGGGATATCACGATGAACGTAACAAAGAAATCGAAAGCGGCTTCGGCGGCAGGCGTACTGCTCGTCGCTTCGCTGGCGCTGGCTGCCTGCGGCGGCAACTCGAATAACGGAGGCAACGCGGCTAGCAGCGCGCCGGCTTCGGCAGGGGGCGCTTCGAGCCCGGCGGCCAGCAAGCCGTCAGGCGGAGACGGCGGCAAAGCCGTCACGATCTCCTATACGATCTGGGACAAGAACCAACAGCCTGCCATGGAGGCGATCGCCAAGGCGTTCACCGACCAGAACCCGAGCATCAAGGTCAAGGTCGACGTCATCCCGTGGGGCGACTACTGGACCAAGATGTCCGCGGCCGCGCCGGCAGGCACGCTGCCCGACGTCTTCTGGATGCACGGCGGCCAGTTCATCAAGTACGCGACGGGCCAGTTCCTCGAGCCGATCACGGACAAGGTGCAGGCGGGCGAGATCGATCTGAACAATTACGCCTCGAACCTGGGCTCGATTTACACGCTCGACGGGCAGAACTACGGCGTTCCGAAGGACTTCGATACGATCGGCCTCGCTTACAACAAGGAGCTGTTCGATCAGGCAAGCATCCCGTATCCGGACGATACGTGGACTTACGAGAAGCTCGCCGAAGTGGCGAAGCAGCTCAGCCAGCCGGACAAGGGCATCTACGGCTTCGGCGCCAAGCTGGATACGCAAGCCGGCTATTGGAACGACATCCTTGCCAACGGCGGCCACATTCTGAACGACGACATGAGCAAATCCGGCTACGACGAGCCGGCCACCATCGAAGCGCTCAAGGCCCGCTACCAGCTGATCCTCGACAAGGCTTCGCCGACGCACCAGCAGATGACCGACACGGACGCGGTAGAGATGTTCAAGTCCGGCAAGCTCGCGATGATTTTCGACGGCTCGTGGGATAACGGCAACCTGGCCAGCAGCGACGTCATCAAAGGCAAGTACGACTGGGCGAAGCTGCCGAGCGGCAAGGTCAAGCGCGGCAACATCATCAACGGCCTCGGCAACGTGATGTCCGCTAAGGGCAAGCACAAGGAAGAGTCCTGGCAGTTCCTGAAGTTCCTGGGCTCGAAGGAAGCGGCCGACATCACGGCGCAAATGGGCGCGGCGATCCCGGCGTTCAACGGCACGCAGGACGCATGGGTGAAGTCCAAGCCGGACCTGAACCTGCAGGTGTTCATCGATCAGACGGCGGATGCGGTGCCTTATCCGAGCGGCTCCAAGTCGTATCCGGTCTGGTTCGCCAAGGAGAGCGAGATCATGTCCCAGGCATGGGGCGGCGCGATCTCGGTCGAAGAAGGCGCCAAGAAGGTCGCGGAAATGATGAATCAAGCGATCGCGGACGCGAAGTAAGCATCGTCTCAAAGAGGTAATATCGTCGAAGGCGATCCCGTTAGCGGGACGCCTTCGGCCATGATGGGGTGAAGGAAATGCATTCGAGAAGCAGATACGCATGGGCGTATATCATGATCGCCCCTACCTTGATCGGGACGCTGGTGTTCTGGCTGTGGCCGGCGATCTACTCGGTCTATCTGGGCTTCCTGAAGTCCGAAAATTTCGGCATGGACAATCACTGGGTGGGCCTCGCCAACTATGAGCGTTTGTTCAAGGACGACGAGTTTTGGCAGAACCTTCGCAACACGATGCTGTACGTCGTGCTGTTCGTGCCGCTGACGATCGTGCTGTCTACGTTTTTTGCCGTCCTGATGAATGCGAAGATCAAGGGCAGGTCCGCTTACCGGGTCATCTATTTTCTGCCGCAGGTCACGATGGCCGCCGCGGCCGCCATGGTATGGGTCATTATTTTCGCGCAGGACTACGGCCTGCTGAATTCCGCGATCGGCACGCATATCGCCTGGATCTCGGATAAACGGTTCGCCATGTACGCGCTTGTCATGGTAGGCGTATGGGGCGCGATCGGCTTCAACATGCTGCTGATCCTGGCAGGTCTCCAGGGCATCCCGCGTTCGCTGTACGAAGCGGCCGAGCTCGACGGCGCCGTCGGCTTCCGCAAGTTCCGCTATATTACGCTCCCGCTGCTGACGCCGACGCTGTTTTTTACGTCCATCGTGCTCGTCATCGGCGCCACGCAAATTTTCGACAGCATCTACCTGATCATCGGCAAGACGAACGTCGCGCTGCCTTCCGTGCGCTCCCTCGTTTACGCCTATTACCAGAATTCGTTTATCTACTACGATCAGAACTACGGGGCGGCGATCGTCAACATCCTGCTGCTCATCAACCTGATCCTGACCGGCTTCCAGTTCCTGATGCAAAAAAAATGGGTGGTTTACGACTGAGGAGGTACGAATATGAGCGGCGTCGCCTCTGCCAAGCGTAGAAGCAATATCGTCATTCACTTGATTCTCATCGCGGGAGCCGCCATCATGGTGCTTCCGTTCCTCTGGATGGTCCTCACGTCGCTCAAGACGACGACCGAGGCGACCCAGATTCCGATTCGACTGTTCCCTGCGGAGCCCAGCCTTCGCGGCTATAAGGATGCGCTCGCGCAGTCCCCTTTTCTGCACTACTACGCGAACACGCTGATGTCGGCGTTCATGAAGACGCTGTTTCCCGTCATTTTCAGCGCCATGGCGGCCTTCGCTTTCGCGCGCATTCGCTTCCCGGGCAGCGCCCTGTGCTTCTTCCTGATCATCTCGGTCATGATGGTGCCCAACCCGGTTTTTTACACGCCGCAATACATGATGATGAGCAAGCTCGGACTCGTCAACACGGTGACCGCGCTCTGGATCGCCTCGCTCGTCAGTCCGTTCGCGACCTTCTTGCTGCGGCAATTTTTCCTCGGCATCTCCAAGGAGCTGGAGGAGGCCGCCGTGCTCGACGGCTGCAATCCGTTCCAGATCTTCCGCCACATCATGCTGCCGCTCGTGAAGTCGGCGCTGGTGGCCATCGTCATCATCCAGCTGCTCTGGTCCTGGAACGACCTGCAATGGCCGCTCATCATCAACAGCTCGCCCGAGAAGCTGACGCTGTCGGCAGGACTTGCGACGCTCGTGTCGATGTTCGGCACTGACTATCCGGTGCTCACGGCCGGCGCGTTCATGGCCGTCATTCCGATGCTTGTCCTGTTCTTTATCTTCCAGCGGCGGTTCATCGAGGGCGTCGCGTTCAGCGCCAGCAAGGGCTGAGGCTGATTGGCGCCAGGGAAGGTTGCTCAGTTGGCGCAATTGTTCAGGCGGCTGGCAGGATTATTGCAATCCTGGCAGCGCCTGTGCGCCGCGAGGGACTTCCAGCTTCTAAAGACACATTGAAAAGCTCGCGCGCTAACTAGCTGTAACCGCAAAAAGTGAGCTTGGAGCGGCGGAAGTCCCTGAACATGGGGCTGTAAGCGCAAAATGTGAGCTTGCGGCGAAGAAGCTCGGCTGTAAGCGAGGAAAGCACGGCTACAGCACGGTGCGGACTTGTGAATACGGCTGTAAGCGAGAAATTTGAGGTTACAGCACAAATGCCCGGCTGTAAGCGAGGAAAGCGCGGTTAAAGCGCGGCGCGGACGTGTGAATACGGCTGTAAGCGAGAAATGCACGGCTACAGCGCACCGCATGCTCGAATCTCTACAAGTGCTCGAATCACTACAGTGCTCGAATCTCTACAGTGCTCGAATCTCTACAAGTGCTCGAATCTCTACTAAACGGTTTGCTCGGAAAAGAAGGGAGGAGGGTCGTCAGGCCCGCCGGCAAGCCCCTTTAAGCAATTGTGGTAACGCTATCATTGGTAAAAACCAATCCAGGAGGTTTCCGATGAATCCATTATCGGCCCATCAGATTCGAAAATCGTCATTCAGCGTTTTTCTCGCGATGTGTTTGCTCTTAAGCACCGTTCTGGCGAATACCGCGCCAGGCAGCGCCCGTGCCGCAGGCCCCGATCCGACGCGCGTGCCGGTCAATCCCTATCCGAGCCCGGTGGCGGACAGCGCGCTGGCCAAGCACGATCTGACGGCTGCGCCAAGTCCGCTGGCCAATCCGCTCAAAGGCTTCGCCCCGTTTTATCCGTGGGACAACGAGGCTTCGCTTCCCCACAGCCTCGAGTGGTTCTACGTGCCGCTCAAGGCGGTCATGAGCGGACCGAATTCCTTCACGTTCGACGCGGGGATCGAGCCGCAGCTGAATGCCATTGCCGCACGCGGCAATCAGGCGGTGCTTCGCGTCTATCTGGAATATCCCGGCGAAGCCGACGCGATCCCACAGTTCATGCATGACGACGGCATCGCGATTCGTCACAACGATGCCTTCAATCAGGACGAACCCGATTACGACGATCCGCGCATGGTCACGTATTTGACCAACTTCATTCATGCGTTCGGCGCCAAGTACGACGGCGATCCGCGCATCGGCTTCATCCATATGGGCCTCGTCGGCTTGTGGGGCGAGTGGCATACCTGGCCGTACGACTCGGATACGAGCAGCGACAGCTATCCGGACCATATGCCGAATGCCACGACGATCAACGCCATTTTTAACGCCTACGACACGGCCTTTAATCACACTAAATTAGAGGTCCGCAATCCCGGCCTGCCGGGCGCGGGCGATTACGACATCGGTTATCATGACGACTCGTTCGGCTATAAGGAAGGGGATCCGCTGCAGAGCGTGACCCAGCCGGAGAGCATGGGCGGCGCCTACTATTCGTTCATGACGCAGATGCTGGATGCCGGCTCGGAGAACAAGTGGATCACGGAATCGATCGGCGGCGAGGTCCGTCCGGAGATTCAGGACCGTTTCTTCAGCGGCGGTACCGACGTCGACGACGCGATCGACGATATCGAGCTCGCCCATGCGACTTGGATGATCAATCATAAAGGCGTCGGCGGCTACAGTGCGAGCGATGCCAAGGTGGCTGCGGGTATCCGCAAGATGGGCTACGATCTGAACGTAAAAAGCGCTTATTACAACAATGTGGCGCAGGGAGCTCCGCTTAAAGTCGGCGTTGCGATCCAGAATAACGGCGTTGCGCCGTTCTCCTACCCCTGGAAGGTACAGCTGGGCGTCAAAAACGCGTCCGGCAAGCTGGTCAAGCAGTGGGACACGTCCTGGGATATCACGAAGGTCCAGCCTTCGGAGATCCGCACGTATCCGGAATGGAACGTAGATGGCAATCCGAAGTACGTGCCGTTCGGCGAGCCGTATTATTTTGATACGACCATCAACGATCCGGCCTTAAGCGACGGCTATTATTACCTGGTCATGAAAGTCGTCAATCCGCTCGAGGCCATCAGCAGCAAAGCGAAGCAGGTCGGATTCGCGAATACGAATCAGGACAAGGAAGGCTGGCTCAATCTCGGTACGGTGTTGATGGGGAACTGCGCGTCGCCATGCACGCAACCGCCGACAACGCCTCCGCCTCCGCCGACGAAGCTGCTCGTCGATAATTACGACGGGACGCCGGCCTGGTCGGCCAGCACGCAGAACGATCTGAATCAATGGACCGGCTCCAGCAACTTCGCGAACGGCAGCGGCGCGGGCGTCGTTGAAGACGGCGCGCTCATCCTTCAATATCAGAATATGTCCCGGTTAGAAACGAATATCGGCCGCAATCTGGCAGCTACGAGCAAGCTCGTCATTCGGGCGAAAGGCGCCGTCGGCGGCGAAGAAAGCCAGGTCAACCTCACGATCGGCGGCGTTACGAAGACGCTCGGCCAATTTAGCGGCGACACCATTACGACAAGCTATAAAGATCTCGTCATCGATCTGCCTGCAAAAGGCGTGGATCTGTCGCAGACGATCTGGAGCCTCGCCCTCGCGCAAGCGACCTGGAATACGACGGGCACCATTTATATCGATGAAATTTACTTCACGGACAAATACGAATCGGATACGGAGACAGGCGGCAACGGAAACGGTCCGGACACGCCGACGAATCCGGGCGCCGGCACGGCTGGGCTGATCGAAGACTTCGAGTCTTATGCGGACGATACGGCCATCAACCAAGCATGGACGGAAGCCTGGTCCGACAAGCCGGGCTCGGTGACGAGAGCGCTCGGCCTAACGAGCGGCAGCAAGGGCCTCAAGCTGTCCGTCGCCACCGCGGATTCGGAGTGGGCGAATATCATCCATGCGATCCCTGAAGGCAAGCGGGATTGGTCCCGATACGACGGCTTAAGCTTTTGGATCAACAACACGACGAGCGACAGCAAGGACTTCAGCTTAAACGTTGCGCTCGAAACGCCTGTTGCGAACGGGGAGTTCGGGTTAAAGGACGGCGGATCGGCCCTGACGCTCGCCGCGGACGGAAGCTGGCGCAAGGCGGCGTTTAACGGCGCTTCGCTGAACGTTCCGGCAGGCTTCAGCGGCGTCGTCAGAATCCCTTGGGATCAATTCGTTCAAGCCGCCTGGCAGTGCGACGGCGATCAGACGTCATGCGCGGCCGCGCTGGACACGAGCGAGATCGACGGACTCCAGTTCGGCTTCCCGCCCAAGGGCTACACGCACAATGTCGTCACGATCGATGACATTGCGCTCTACCGGGCAGACTTCAGCCTGGACAGCTTCGATACGTATGTGGACGATGCCGCGCTGCAGAACGTCTGGAAGATCGATTGGGAGGACGGCGATCCATCCGTGCTTCGGACGCTCGACAAGGTAAACGTGGCGAACGGTACGCAGGCGATGAAGTTCTCCGTCTCCCCGACGCCTGGCAAGTCTGCGTCCAATTGGATCAATATCAAGCGTGCGGCGTTTACCGGGACGGATACGGACTGGACGGACTACGACGGTCTTACCTTTTGGGTGAACAACGCGTCGCCGAGCAGCAAAAGCATGGATCTGAACGTAGCGTTGGTTACGGACGCGTCGAAAGGCGAGTTTTCCTTAAAAGCCGGCGGCGCCGTCAAGTTCTATAACGCTGCGGACGGCTGGAAGACGACCACCCTGGGCGGAGGTTCGCTGTCGATCGCCGCAGGCTACAAGGGCATGGTCCGCATTCCTTGGGACGCCTTTTCCCAATCGTCCTGGCAGGGCTGCGGCGCTTGCGACGCCGCATTCGACAGAAGCAAGGTGCTGCAAATTCAGTTCGGCTTCGGCCCGGCCAGTCAATCGGACAATGTCCTCACGATCGACGCGCTCGGCTTGTATGCGCTGGCGGGCAGAACGAGCGGCGGCGACGGAGGTCCTTCCGGACCTGAGCCTGTCGACCACCCGAGCGCGCCGGCATGGGCGACGGCAGAGGGAACGCACGCACTCACATATAGCCAGGCACCCGTAGATAATCCGCTCAAGGGCTTCCTTCCTTTCTACGATGCGTCCGAGGAAGCGTACTTCACGGCAGGCGACGATTGGAGAGACCGTCCGACCCAACTGCCGTACAGCATGGAGTTCTTCTATCTGCCGCTGAGCAAGCTGATGAACAACCTGAACGACTTCGATTGGACAGAGCTGGACAAACGGCTGGAAGCGGTGGCGGCCAGAGGCAATCAGGCGGTGTTCAGAGTGTATCTGGACTATCCGAACAAGCCTTCGGGCATCCCGCAATTCCTGATCGACGAAGGTCTGAAGACGTTTGCCTATGAAGGCTACGACAACGGCAAGGATGCCACGAGCCTGGCGCCCGATTACAACGACGAACGCTTGATGGGCGCTTTGGACAATTTCATCGGCGCGCTTGGCGCGCGTTATGACGGCGATCCCCGGATCGGATTTATCATGATCGGCTTGATCGGCTTCTGGGGCGAGTGGCACACGTACCCGTATGACGGGAATTTAAAGTCGCCGAACCTGATGCCGACCGACGCCAACCTGAAGCGCGTGCTGACCGATATGGATCACGCGTTCGACAGCACCCAGCTCGTGCTGCGGTATCCGATGGACAACAGCACGCTCAAGACGACGAATTTCGATGTCGGCTATCATGACGATTCGTTCGCGTTCCAGACGCTCCCGCCGAGCCTCGGCGGACAAAGCTGGCATTTCTGGGGCCGCATCAAGGATGCGTCGGCCACGGAATTCTGGAAAAAGAACGGCATGGGCGGGGAGATGCGGCCCGAAATTCAAGTGAAAATGTGGAACAACGATCCGCCGCGCTACAATGAGCCGTCGACGCCGATCGAAGGCGCGCAGGGCGAGGATTATTACACCAGCCTGAATCTGACCCATGCTTCCTGGCTGATCGCGCAAGGCATCTTCCAGACGCCGCTGGACGCCGAAGCGCTGGCAAGAGCGACGGAAGGCTCGCGCAAAATGGGTTACGAGTATTATGTGCCGACGGCTTATCTGGATGCGGCTGACGGCAACCTGAAGGTCGGTGTAGAAGTCGAAAACAAAGGCGTAGCCCCCTTCTACTATAACTGGAAGGTCGAGCTCGCCGCGCAAACGGAAACCGGCATCGTGAAAATCTGGGAGCCGGGTTGGGATCTGAAAGACCTGCTGCCGAATACGAACGGCTTCGACGGCAACAAGCTGTTCGAGTCGACGAACAATCCGGCGCTGGGCAACGGAAGCTATCAGATTCTGATGCGTTACGTAAATCCGCTCGAGCAGGTCAATGCGGACGCCAAGCCGTTCCAGTTCGCGAATGCCGAGCAACATGACGGCGGATGGCTGAATCTGGGCAGCGTCGTCGTGACAGGCAGCGCGGCCGAGGCGCCGGTACGGGTAACGAGCTTAACGGCTGCGACGGCAGAACAGCTGAAGTTGACGCCGGGCAAGAGCGCGCAGATCAGCGTCGCCGCCGCGCCAGCAGCAGCAAGCAACGCGAGAGTCGTATGGTCCTCGTCAGACCCGGCAGTGGCTTACGTTTCTGCCGCGGGCTTAGTCAAGGCTGTCGGCAATGGACAGACGGTAATTACGGCTAAGACGTCGGACGGCAACTTCGCGAAGCAGTTCCAGGTTACCGTATCCTCGGGATCCGAGCCGGAGACCAACCCGCCTTCCGGCGGCACGACCGTGACGCCTGCGACACCGGCGCCGGAGCAGACGAAGGATGGCGTCAAGCTTGGGCAGGACGCAGTGAAGACGACGCAAACCAAAAATGCGGACGGCGTCGCCGAGACGACGGCAACGATCGATGCGAAGCGGCTTAAAGAGGCCTTCGATGCGCTCGCGAAGCAAGCGTCGGCGACCTTGAACGCGGTCACGATCGACGTGAAAAACGACGGCGGCAGCGTGAAGGCAGAGATTCCGTCGTCCGCGCTGATCGATGCCGCGGGCAAACTGCCGGGCGCGTCGATCGTCGTGCAGACGGATTCGGGAAGCTACAAGGTGCCTGTCTCCGTTCTGGGACTGACTTCGATGGCGGAAAAGCTGGGCGTAAGCGTCGATGCGATGACCATCAGAATCGAAATTAACAAAGTGGCAGGTGAGGCGGCGGAGCGGTTGTCCGCACAGGCAGCCAAGGATGGACTGACCTTGCTCGCCCCTGCGCTGGCATACGACATATATGCGGAAGCGAACGGAAAATCCGTCGAGATCGCCGATTTCGGCAGCACCTATGTCGAGCGGACGATCGGCCTGTCGGGAACGGTGGATCGTGCAATAACGACAGCCCTGCTGTACGACCCGGCTGCAGGCACTTTCCGTTTCGTACCGGCCGTCTTCCAGACAAGCGGCGACCGTACGGAAGCCGTTATCAAACGGAACGGGAACAGCATCTATACGGTGGCGACCGGCAGCAAGACGTTCGACGATCTCAACGGCCACTGGGCCAAGGCGGATATCGAATCGCTCGCTTCGAAGCGGATCGTGAGCGGAGCTTCGTTGAACCGCTTTTCGCCCAATCAATCGATCACGCGCGCGGAATTCGCGGCCCTGCTCGTTCGTTCGCTCGGATTAAGCGCTCCGGCTGCGGCAGCTTCGTTCAGCGACGTCGCCGAATCGGACTGGTATAACAATGCGGTCGAACAGGCGGTAAATGCGGGTATCATCGAGGGCTATCAAGATGGTACATTTAAGCCGAACGACCGGATCACCCGCGAACAAATGGCGGTCATGCTGTCCAGAGCGCTCAAGTATGTGGGACAATCCGCGGCAGCGGGCGACGCCGAGGAGACGATTCTTGCGAAGTACGCGGACCAGGGCGCGATCGGCGCTTGGGCCAAACCGGCCGTCGCTCAGCTGCTTGCCGCCGACATCATGCAAGGAAGATCGGCAACGACGATCGATCCTGCCGCGAATGCGAGCAGAGCCGAAGCGGTCGTATTGCTCGAACGGTTTTTACAGCTCGTTCAATTTATGAACTGAATGTTTGGAGCCTCGGCAGGATTCTGCCGGGGCTTTATACAATTGAATGGTATCGATGCTTTTTTACCGGGGGAGACAGGCTGAGGTGAAAACAGTAAATCGCATTTTTTTATTCTGTTCGATGATCGCGTGGGTCATAATGGCCTCGTCCTGCAAGGGCATACCGGGGCTTGGCGGCTCCGAAGGCAACAACGGCACGGAAGCGTCGCAGCCCTATGTCACGCTAAGCATGATCATGCCGGGGGACGAGTCGGGGCGCATGCGGGAGTTCGTCGACAACGAGCTGAACGCGCGCTTGAAGCAGGAGCTCAACATCAAGCTGGAATTGACGTATATTCCCTGGGCGGATTATCAATCCAAGGTCGAGCTGGCGCTGTCCACGGGCGAGAACTACGACTTGTTTTGGTACGGCATGTCGTTCGTGTCGGATTACAAGACGAAGGGCTACATCCAGCCGCTGGATACGCTGCTTCGGACGTACGGCAAGGATCTGACGGCGAACATCCCGGCGGATAACTTCAAGCAGTACGAGATGGACGGCAGCCTGTGGGCGATTCCTTCCCAGGCGTTTACCTCTGCCGGCAAATTCACGTCGGTGATGGTGCGCCAGGATCTGCTCGAGTCGGTCGGCATGAAGGATATCCGGACGATCGCCGATCTAGAAGCGTTTTATACGAAAATGCATGCGCGGGATCCGAGGTATTACGGGTACTTGGAAAACGATCGCGGCCAGGATGTCCTGTGGCGAGAGCTGTCGGATGAGCCGCTCACCTTCCTCGATGAAAATCAGATGTTCGCCGTCAACGAGAATACGGGCGCGCTGGTCGATTACCTCGAATCCGATCTGTACAAGAAGGTCGCGCAGGTACGCAAGCGTTGGGTGGACATCGGCGTGATCGACAAACGCCTCGCCGGCAACAAGGCGGCCAACATCGATCAGGAGGACGCGGGCAGGCTGCTGTTCCGGGTGGGCGCCGTCTCCCGGGCGATGGAGAACCTGCAGACGGTGCAGAACGCGGACCCCGATGCCAAGCTGAGAGAATATTACTTGGCCCCGGAGAAGCCGAAATACATCGTCGCGCCCTCCAACGAGGCGTATATGATTCCGGCCAAGGCGCTTCATCCCGAGCGCGCCATGCAGTTCATGAATTGGATTCTTGAGAGCAAGGAGCACTACAACTTCATTATCTATGGCGTGGAAGGCAAGGATTATCGGATCGAGAACGACAAAATCCAGCTGCTCACGAACGACCAGTTCATGTACGAGTGGATGTGGCGCAACAAAAACTACTTCATGCCGACGACCAATGTGGACGATTCCGTCGTGGAGGATATGCTGCATAACGACGACAACGCGAGAGTCTCCCACATATTCGGCTTTCATTTTAACCAGGAGCCGGTCAAAAAAGAGTACGCCAAAGTGCTCGCGGTCTACAACGAAAAGTTCCTGCCGATCAACCTGGGCATCGTCGGTTACGATCAGGCGTTTCCGGGCTCGATGGAGGCGCTGAAAAAAGCGGGATACGATAAGGTTTGGGAAGAATTCAAGCGACAGTACGCGGATTTCCGGGCTGCACAGACCTCCCGCGCGGATCAGGAGGAATCGGAGTGAAATCCAGCATTTTCACCAATATGGTACTCGCTTTGCTCCTGCTGCTGACGCCGATCATCGCGCTGTATGCCTACTCGAACCATACGAGCTCCAGCGTCCTGACAAGGGAGATCGTGAAGGCGAAGCGTACGCAGGTCGAGACGTTCGTTGGACAACTCGGTCAAATGTTCGCGCAATACGATTCCTATCAAAAGATGCTGTACGAGAGCACGGAAGTCCGCAATCTGGCCTATCCGGACCTGCTGGACGACGATCTGCTCTACTATCGCACGCTAAAGACCGTATCCGAGGAAATCAGCAGGCTGGCGGGCTACGGGAGGTGGAAGGGCATCATCGCGGTCGTCTACCCGAAGACGGGCGTGGTGATCAAGAGCAATTCCAGCCTGGGCGCCGTGCCTGCGGAGCTGCCGGACAAGGATGGCTTCTGGAGCTACCGGACGAATCCGAAGGGGAATTCCTATTTCATAGAGACGATCTCCAATCCGGCCAAGAGCGCGAGAGAAGAAGAGGCGGATCTGACTGTCGTCGCCAAAGTTGACGAAGGCGAGATCAAGAGCGATCTGTCCGAGATGAAGAGCAACGGGCTGGAGGATCCGTTTTTGTACAAGCCGGGCGATACCCCGATCTATAACTATACGGCGAATCAGGCTCTGATCCAGGAGATGCTGCCCGAGCTTGACCCGGCGGGCGCCGACGGCGAATTCGAGCCGCTGCTCATCCGGACGAGCGGGGGCACGTACCAGGTGCATATGGACATGGTGCAGCCGCTGGGCTGGTACCTGGTGGACTACGTGCCGATCGACACGATTATGGCCCCGATCAAACGCAGCCAGACGATGTTCTACTCGATCAGCGGCATGATGCTGTTCATGGCTTGCATCCTGAGTTTCCTGCTGTACCGGAGCATCCGTATTCCGTTCCGCAAGCTGATGCAGGGCATGAACTTTATCGAGAAGGGCATCTATACGAGCCGGATGAAGGACCCTCCGAAGGGGGAATTCCGCTATGTGTATCAAAAGTTCAACTCGATGGCCGCGAGAATCGAAGAGCTGATTGAGGACGTGCTGAAGGAACAGATCCGGACGAAGGAGGCGAACGTCAAGCAGCTGCAGTCGCAGATCAATCCGCATTTCCTCTACAACACGCTGGCGTATATCAAGAGCATGGTGGAGCTTGAGGAAAAGGAAGCGGCCGTCTCGATGACGATGAACCTGAGCAGGTATTACCGCTATACGACCAAGCTGAGCAGCAGCTTTGCGACCATTCAGGAAGAGCTGAATCTGATCGAAAATTATTTGGACATCCACCGCATGCTGACGGACGACTTCGAGTACGAGATCGATATCGATCCGGCGATGTTGAAAATGGAGATCCCCCGCCTGTCGCTGCAGCCCTTGATCGAGAACGTAATCGTACATGCGTTCCGCAAGCCCGTCAAGTACGGGACCGTCCGCATCCGGGGCACGCTGGAGGAGGGCGGCATCGCGCGGCTGTCGGTCGACGACAACGGCACGGGCCTCGCGCCGGCGCAGCTGGAGTCGCTGCAGACGAAGATTCGCACGGCGCCGAGCGATCAGATCGACTCCGGCTTGCAGAACGTTCACCAGCGCCTGATGCTGCTGTTCGGCAAAAGCTCCGGGCTGTTCCTCAGCCAATCGGAGCGGGGCGGGCTGTGCGCGGAGTTGATCTGGCAGGTGCAGGAGGATGAGGAAGCGGAGTGAGGGCGGTCGTTGGGAGGTCGGCGGGAGAAGGTCGGAAGAGTCGGAGAGCGTCGGGAGAGCGTCGAGAGAACGTCGGGAGAGCGTCGGGAGAACGTCGGGAGAGCGTTAAGAGTTGTTGAGAGATCGATTACAGACGGACCGAGGAGCCGCTATTGGGTTGAATTTGCGCCAAAAATGATCGGTTGCGGACAACAGTTCCGTTATCCTCACCTGTAACTCCGGAAACTCGCTTGTTTAACTTCGTTAACGAACCCTGTGTCCGCAACATCGCCGATAGCCATGATTTTGAGTAAATAACGCATCCAGTGTCCGGCTGCGTCGGCCGCGAAGACAGCATCGCCTCTTGTGCAGGAGGCGATGAGCCTTTGGCGGTCCGCAAATTCGGCATCGCCTCTCGTATAGAAGGCGATGAGCGTTCCGGGGTCCGCGAATTCGGCATCGCCTCTCATATAGAAGGCGATGGGCCTTTTGCGGTCCGCGAATTCGGCAACGCCTCTCATATAGGAGGCGATGGATCCTCCTCGGCTTCCCGCGAGTCGAAAAACTCAATATCGAGTTAGTTTCAGAGCTTGGTTGGCGGGGAAGCCGATACGACGGATATAGAGTTACTCTACGATCTAGGCACAGTACTACCAGCACTGCCCCACACCCGCCAAATGGCTGTCTCGAAGGTCGTAAAGCGACCTGGGAGACAGCCTTTACTTTTGTTTGCCGGCCCACGCCCGACCCTGGAAAAACCAATCTAAAAAAGATGGCTCCGATCTTAAAATCGGGGCCTATCAGCATGCAAAACGCGTGATTTATGATGAGATCGTAAGCGCTTACGAAGGCGCTATCCCGTCCGCGTCAGTCTGCATGCATGCATGGTTATCGGGATGCAGCGGAGACGTGGCCGCGATGAGAGGGGGCGAGGAGCAGGGACGGCGGGCAGGCTCGCCGGTCGCTTCAGCAACATATCCCATGCGAACAGGAGTGAACGATGTAATGTCGAACGCACGACTCGCAAGACCCGCAAAGCCGGTACTCATCCTGATGGCTTTTGTCCTGATCGGCACGATGCTGCTTATGAATTTTCGGCTGCAGCACGCCGCCGCTTCGGGAGAATGGCAGACCCAGACGTACGACCAGAATAAGCCGGGGCTGGAGCAAAATCCGCTGAAGGGATTTTTGCCCTTTTCCAAGCAGCCTTCGGAAAGCGTCGATCCGAACAACAGCTTCCCGCACAGCATGGAATGGTTCTACGTGTCGCTGCGGGATCTCATGACCGGCTCCAACACTTACAACTGGGCGCCGCTGGACGCCTATCTGAACGATATCGCCAGCCGGGGCAACCAGGCTGCGTTCCGCGTCTACGTCGACTATCCGGGACGCACGACCGGCATCCCGCAGTTTCTGATCAACGGCGGTCTATTGACGCGCGATTACGACCAGAACGGCAACCACGACACGTCGACGCACAGCCTGGCGCCCGACTGGAACGACGCCAACCTGAACACGGCGCTGCGCCAGTTCGTCGCCGCGCTCGGCGCCCGTTACGACGGCGATCCGCGGATCGGCTTCGTGACGACGGGATTGTACGGCTTCTGGGGCGAGTGGCATACGTGGCCCTACAATTCCGCCCCGAACGACTGGCAGATGAACCAGTCGAACATGGACGGCTTGCTGACCGCATTTAAAAACGCGTTCAGCACGACACAGGTGCTCGCGCGTTACCCCTATTCCGCGAGCACATCGACGCTGAAAAACGCCTTCGGCTACCATGACGATTCGTTCGCCTGGGAGACGCTGACCCAGACGACCTGGGATTTCTGGAGCCTGATTACCCAGAACAACCTGCAGAACATCTGGCAGACGCATCCGATCGGGGGCGAGCTTTATCCGCCGCTCCAGCAGGACGCGAACTTCTGGCAGACCTGGCCCAACCAGAACGGCCAGAACTTCCAGACCTCGGTCGAGACGACGCACGCCTCCTGGCTCATGTACGACAAGGTTTACAAGTCGACCCTCCCGAGCGCGACCGCCACGGCCAATGCGCTTCGGGCGCACAAGATGCTGGGCTATACGCTGTACAACTCCGGCGTGCAGCTGCCCGATTCGCCGGCTTCCTCGCTGACGGTCAACGTCAAGCTGCAGAACAAGGGCGTGGCGCCGTTCTACTACAACTGGCCGGTCGAGTTCGGCGTGTTGAACGCCTCTGACGTCTGGGTCAAGTCGCTCGGCACGGCGAACTGGAATCTGAAAAGCGTGCAGCCGGGCGGCGCGGATTATAGCTTTACGTTCAGCTCGAGCCACAATCTGGCTGCCGGCGATTACAAGCTGGTCATGCGCGTCGTCAACCCGCTGTCGAACGGCAAGACGCTCCGCTTCGCGAACACGCGGCAGGATGCGAATCGCAGCGGCTGGCTGACGCTGTCGGGCTTCCATGTCACCGCAAGCGCCACGACGTCCACGACGCTGGCCGATCCGCCATTAACCGGCGGCGCTACGCCAACTCCGACTCCAACTCCAACGCCGACGCCAACGCCAACAGCAACGCCAACAGCAACGCCAACACCGACGCCGACCGGTACGACCTCCTATGAAGCGGAGGCTTCGGGCAACACGCTCGTCAGCCCGGCTGCCGTCTCGAGCTGCACGACCTGCTCCGGCGGAAGCAAGGTCGGCTACTTGGGCAATGGCAGCGGCACGCTGCGGTTTAACGGCGTCACGGCGCCTTCCGCGGGCGATTATACGCTGACGATCTACTACCTGAACGGAGACGCGAGCCGTTCGGCCTCGCTCAGCGTGAACGGCGGCGCGGGCACGTCGATCAGCTTCCCGAGCTCCGGCGGCTGGACGACGGTAGCGGCAAAGACTGCGACCGTGCATCTGCAAGCGGGTGCCAACACGCTGCTGTTTTCGCAGCCGACCGGCTATGCGCCTGATATAGACCGCATCGTCGTGAGTACCAGCGGCGGAGGGGGCGCAACGCCGCTTATCTTCGACAACTATGACAACGTGGCCCAGTATAATACGCTGCTGAAAAACGATATGGGAGGCGGTTATTGGGGAGACGGCAGCATCTCGAGCAACGGCTCCGAGCTGACGCTCAGCGGGGTCACCTGGTGGGACTCCACCTTCAGCGCAGCCGAGGCGAACGTCAATCTGTCCGCTTACACCTACCTCGTATACGTCGTGAAGAGCGCTACGAACGGCGCCTCGTTTAACGTTACGATGTGGGATGCAGGCGGGTCCAAGGGGACGAAGACCGTCACCGCTACGACTGCCTATCAGACAATCCGCATCCCGCTGGCCGACTTCACGGGTTTCGACAAAGCGACGGCCATCAAGTTCAAGCATAGCGCGTTCACGGGCAACTTTACGATCGACGAGATCCGGTTCGAATAGCGATCTGAATGCGTCCGTTTCCATTGCGAAGCGGACCACAGACCCGCTATTTCAACAAAGCCGTTCGATTTGGAACGCCACGCGGACCCAGAATCCGCTATCTTCGGGTAGTGGCGTGAAAACGGGCGGTTTAGGAGGGAATAACGGCACTGGGGTCCGCGGAGTGTGATAACTGCAGGTAGATCGCTACAATAGCGGATCGTATGTCCGCAATCAAAAAGGCCGGCGCGCGACTCACCCGCGTACCGGCTTTTTGCGGTCGGAATCGCGCCACTTCTTGCGAATCCCAAGCCAATTACAGGCTTCTCCCCAGCAGCGTTCCGACTTGCTGCGCCATGACGCGCGGCGGATGGGGCATGCCGTTTTTAATCCACCATTCAATGATGCCGACATAGGCGGTGCCGGCATACTGGAGCATGACATCGTCCGTCAGGTCCGTATTTTTGCCGCTGTCCCGGTCGATCTCGCACTTGAAGCCTTCCATAAACGAGGTCAGCAGCCGGGTCCTAAACGAAGACGGAGCCCCTTTGCTGGCCAGCATGGTCGAGAAGAACAAATAGTTTTGCTCGAAGTATTCAAAATAAGGGACGAGCGCGTCCTTCCATTCCAGCTCGCACGCCCATTCGTCCATTTCGCCCATTTCATTCAGGTGCGATTCGATGAGCTGATCCAGCAGATCGAATTTGTCCTGATAATGGAGATAAATGGTCCCGCGATTGACGTTGGCCCGGTCCGCGATCTCCTGAATGGTAATGTCGTCGAAGTTTTTTTCGGTCATCAGCTCGATGACGGCCTTTTTCAAAGCCTCCTGCGTCTTCGCGATTCTCCGATCCACTTTAACCATCGTCGCTCACCCAGCTTTCCAACATACTTGACACATTTCGCTGATGTGTTCATCTTTGAACAGATCCTGTCGGATTGACCATTGAAGCCGGCGAATCAGACTATATAATAATAGACATGAGTTGACTAATCAAATCGGTTCGATTAGGTTGTGGAGAAGAAAGCAACTCGAACGGAGGGGCGCACATGGAGATCAGAAGAGCGGGGGAGCAGCCTTCAGGCAAAGGACCTTCCGATTATTTTACCGGCACGGTACGTATCGATCCGCTATTCGAAGCAGCCGATCCGGCACGGGGAGCCGGCGCCAACGTGACATTCGAGCCGGGGGCGCGGACCGCATGGCATACGCATCCGCTCGGTCAGACGCTGATCGTGACGGCGGGTTATGGACGGGTGCAGCGTTGGGGAGGCGAGATCGAGGAGATCCGTCCCGGCGACGTCGTCTGGTTTCCGCCCGGCGAGAAGCACTGGCATGGCGCTTCGCCGACGACGGCGATGACGCATATCGCCATTCAAGAGCGGCTGGACGGCAAAGCGGTCGAGTGGTTGGAGCATGTGAGCGACGAGCAGTACGAGGGTTAAGGCGTCTCGCACGTGGCGCCAAGAGAAAACGAGGGACGGCGATCAGCCGTTCCTCGTTTTTTCTTACGCGGCGCCTTGCGTTAAGTTATAAATAAAGTGGTGGGCAAAACTTCCGGCGCAGGGGGCGAAGAGATGAGAGAAGTAACGGTATACCATTATGATGCGTTTAGCCGTATTCCGAATAAAGGAAATCCGGCTGGCATCGTACTGGACGGTGACATGCTTACGGACGAGCAAATGCAAGAAGCGGCCCGGAAAGTTGGATTTAACGAAACAGCCTTCCCGCTTCCTTCCGATGTAGCAGATTTGAGAATCCGCTATTTTACGCCGGGGCATGAGATCAATCTCTGCGGACACGCAACGATGGCGACGCTATATGCGTTAAAAACGAGGGGCATGTTGGGCGAAAAGCGTGACTTGACGATCGAAACGAGAGCGGGCATCCTGCCGATGCATTTTGATGCCACAGATGCAGTAAGCAAATTTGATATCACAATGAGGCAGGCTACTCCTCAATTTCAGGCGTTCAAGGGTTCGCTAAAAGAGCTGGCCCTTTCGATGGGAATCGACGAGCGTGACATAGAGACACAATGGCCGACCGTCTACGGCAGCACGGGCATCTGGACGCTGTTGGTTCCAATCAAGAACCTGTCCGCATTTGAACGAATGAAGCCCGACAACAAACAGTTCCCTTTCATTTTAAAGGAGAAACCTAACGTCTCTGTCCATCCCTTTTGCTTTGAGACTTACGATTCCCGCGCCCACATGCATGCTCGCCACTTTTCGTCGCCGTTTTCCGGAACGGTAGAGGACCCCGTCACAGGCACGGCCTCGGGCGTCATGGGCGCTTACTATGCGAGATATATAAAGCCGGCGCCCGAACTAAACCTCCTGATTGAACAAGGTCAGGAGCTAGGAAGAGATGGAATTGTGAAAGTCACCGTAATTAACGGAGAGCAAATCGATATTACGGGCACAGCCGTGTATGTAAAAGAATTTCGAATTTCGATATAGGGATTCACAAGAAGAGTTACGCGGTGGAATATAATTTGCATTCGAAAAGATATGCCGAATGTTCGGTCTAGGGCAAATCGTCGGTTCTCCGCAACCGGTATCCGAAGGGTATCTGCATCAAATGTTTTGCCTGGAGACGGATCAAGGAAAAAACCAGGCGCTCCATACGCAAGGCCGACCAGATGTGTTCCTAAGCAGGAACATGGAGGCGCTCCATGCGCAAGGCCGACCGGATGTGTTCCTACTTAGGAACACGGAGGCGCTTCATGTGCAAAGCCGGCCGGCTTTGTTCCTACTTAGGAACACGGAGGCGCTTCATGTGCAAAGCTGGCCGGCTTGGTTCCTACTTAGGAACACGAAGGCGCTCCATGCGCAAGACCGGTTGGATTTGTTGCTAAGTAGGAACATGGAGGCGCTTCATGCGCAAGGCCGTCTGGATTTGTTCCTACTTAGGAGCACCCAGGCGCTTCATGCGCAAAGCCGTTCGTTACGGCACCGCCGGCAGGGGGATATCGATCGCGAGCAGGCAGCCGGCGCCGCCGTTCGCGGAGACGGCGAACGTTCCGCCGTGGCGCTCGACCCGTTCCTGCATTGCCGTCAGGCCGAAGCCGAACGGTCCGGCTTGGTAAGGACGCCCGTCGCTTGCCAGACGGAAGCGAAGCCGAGCATCCGCGACGCCTAGTTGGAAGGCGAACGTCCGGCTGTCGCCATGCCGAATCCCGTTCGTCAGCCCCTCCTGCAGCGCCCGGTACAGCGTTGCGCAGAGCGCTTCGTCCAGCGCAGGCAACGGCTCGATCGCGTAATCGACGGCAATGCCGGTCATCTCCTCCGTCCGGCGAAGCAAGCTGTGCAGCGCCGGGAGCAGCGCTTCCTGATCATCGGCCGTCTTCAGCATCCGCACCGTGCGCCGGATCTCATCGAGCCCTTCGCGTACCGATTCGCGGGCGGCGTCCAGCTTGCCGGCAGCCCGCTGCGGATCGTCGTCGAACAGCAGCTTCGACGCTTCGATCTGGATCATGGCGGCCGTCAGCGTGTGGCCGACCTGGTCGTGCATGTCATGCGCGATCCGGTTGCGCTCTTCCAGCACGGAGACTTCCGCAAGCGCGTGCGCCGTCTCGTGCACGGAGTCGATCAACTGCCGGTTGGCATGCTCCAGCTCGGCCGTGCGCTCCTTCACGAGCCGCTCGAGCGAACCGGTCAGGCGCGACAGCTGCAGGTGGACGCGCACGCGGGCAAGCATGTCGTCCAAGACGACGGGCTTGATCAGATAGTCGTTCGCGCCGGCATCGAAGCCGGCCGCGATGTCGGCCGGACTGCCGGTCGCGGTCAGCAGCAGGATCGGCAGAGCGCCGGCGTCATAAGACTTGCGCAGCGTCCGGCATAGGTCGTAGCCGTTCATGATCGGCATCATGACGTCCGCGATGACCAGATCTGGCTTGCCGTTCGCGGCGATCCACGCCAGCGCTTCCCGGCCGTCGGCCGCCGGGACGGTTTGCATCCCTTGCAGCGACAGCAGATTGGCCAGGACCTGGCGGTTGATCGCATCGTCGTCGACGATCAGGGCGACGGCAGCCGCCAGATCGGCGTTCGGCGTCTCATGCGACGGCACAATAGCGCCAGCGTTCACCGATGCTTCATCTGCAAGCGGGCGTTGAACCGATCCCGGCTCGGCAATCCTCGCGACTGCCCCGACCTGGACCGTCGCGACTGTTCCGGCTTCAGCCAGTGCCGCCGCTGCTGCTTCTGCTGCAGCTTCTGCTACTGCTGCTTCTGCTACTGCAGCTTCTGCTACTGCTGCTTCTGCTACTGCAGCTTCTGCTTCGACGGCCGTCGCTTCGGCCGCCGCCATTGATACTGCAGTAGCCGTCGAGGCCGCCGCCTCGCCGCGCTCCGCGATCGGCAGCGAGAACGTGAACACGCTGCCTCGACCTGGCTCGGACAAGCAGGAGAGCGTGCCGCCGTGGAGCTCGACGAGCTTCCGCGCGAGCGGCAGGCCAAGTCCTGCGCCGCGCAAGCCGGCTTCGCCCTGCTCGAATGGCTCGAACAGCCGCGGCAGCTCCCGAGGATCGATGCCCACGCCCGTGTCGGCGACCGAAACGTGCAGTTCCCTGCCGACCGGCTTGGCCGTCACGCGAATGACGCCGGCATCGGTATACTTGATCGCGTTGCCCATCAGGTTGAACAGCACCTGCTGAACGCGGTTCTCGTCTGCGAAGACGAGCGGCGCATCGTCCGCGATGTCGATCAAGACGCGCAGCCCCTTGTCCCGGGCAAGCGGGGCCACGAGCGCGGCGACGACGCCGGTCAGCGGCGCCAAGGCCATCGGCTCGCGTTGCAGCCGCAGATCGCCGTGCTTAAGCTTGGAGATGTCGAGAATATCGTCGACCATGTGCGAGAGCCGCTTGCCGCTGACGGCGATCATCTGCAGCTGGTCGGCAATCGGCTCGCCTACGGGGCCGGCGGCGCCGCGCGCGAGCGTATCCGCGATGCCGATAATGCCGTTCAGCGGCGTGCGCAGCTCGTGCGACGTGTTCGCGAGAAAGTCGTCCTTAAGCTTGTCGAGCTCCGTCAACCGGTTGCTCTTTCGTTCTAACTCCTCGGCGTGCCGTTCGGCTTGGGCGTACACGGCCCGTACCCTCTCCCTAAGCACCATCCCCATGCAGAACAGCAGCACGAAGAAGGCATGCATGAACCGGCTTTGCTCGAAAATAAGGCGGTCCAGCCACCACCACCAGATGCCGGCGGCCGAGAGGCAGTAGACGGCCAGCACGGGACCGAGGGCGGAGAAACCGGCCAGGTACCAGAGCGCTTCCGGACTCCGCCGCTTGCGGTAATGGGCGACGGAATGCGCAAGCACGATCGCGATGATCGGAATCATGAGCAGGAAGAAGACCGTGTTCGTCGCCGGATAGGCAGGCGGATCGAACAGGGCGGCGCCGATCATGACGGCGAAGAACGGCGGCATGGCCTGCCACAGCCGGCGAACGATTTTCCGGTAGCCCGGACCGAATACGGATTCGTAGAACAGGAGAAAGCACATGACGCCAAGCGGCACGAACGCGTTCATATAGTAAGGATAAAGGTACGTATCCGCGAACAGCTGCAGGAAAGGAAACGACCGGCCGACGCACAGCGACGCGATGTAGAGGGCGAACAGGGAGAAATAAAGGTAGCTGCGGTCTCTGCGGGAAAAGAAAAAAACAAGCGCCCCCGCGCCGATCAACGCAGAGACGAAACCGAGCGCGATCAAATAAGCGTACTCTCCGAACAACGCGGCAAGCTGATCGGCGTAGCTGCGGATATAGATTCCGCCAACGCCTGCATATTCGTTGTCTTTGTATACGCGGATATATAGGGTGCGGTCGGTGGCCGCGTCGAGCGGCAGCGGCGCGCGCCCCAGGCTGGAGCCGGGCACGATACGGCGCTCGTACGGCTCGCGCATGCCGCGCTCCAGAAGGACGGAGCCCTCCAGATAAACCTCGTAGTGCAGCATTCCCTGGACGAACAAATTGGGGTCGCGCCACCGGTTGTCCGGAAGCTCGAGCGCATACCAGAAATAGCCGGTCGTCTTGCGACCGCGGTATTCCTGCCATACGTCCGC
Source organism: Cohnella sp. GCM10012308 (assembly GCF_042649185.1). NCBI lineage: Bacteria > Bacillati > Bacillota > Bacilli > Caryophanales > Paenibacillaceae > Cohnella > Cohnella sp. GCM10012308. The sequence goes on along the minus strand of NZ_JBHRYU010000029.1, from coordinate 90,497 downwards.
CGCGCGGCGCCAGGAAGCTCCTTCAAGCCGATCGCCCGGCAGGTCGCCGACGTATGCGCGGAGATTGTCCTGCGCGCCGACCGAATAGACGTTAGCGTAGGAAGGCGTGACGCGGTGGTCGAGGACCGCGAACGGCACGAGCGGCACGATCGTGATCGCCAGCACGATCAGCATGACGATATACGGTTTGGTCTTCGACAACAACATGAAACTCTCCATTCCGGCTCGTGGATGTACGGCTGCGCCGTAGCACCATCATCGCCGCTTCTTTCGTCGCGTGACCAGTGACGGCGGTCATGGTTCTGGTCACGATCGGCCGTTCAGCAGGGCGCAGTCCCTTTCCGGCGTCAATCTTCGTCCCGGTTCCCCGGCTCCCCTTCCCGCATCAGGCCCTGCAGCAGCAGGAGCGCCTTGGCGCGATCGTTCGTGCCGATTTTCTGGTAGATGACGCTGACGTAATTTTTCACCGTGCCTTCGCTCATGAAGAGAAATTCCGCCATTTCCCGGTTGCTTCGGCCTTCCAGCATGAGCAGGATCACCTTTTTCTCGCGGTCGGTAAATCGGATCATTTCTTGGCGAAGCCGCTTCGGATCAAGCACGTCGGCAGGCGCCTTCGACAGGAAGGCGAGCCGCGACGCAAGCTTCGCGGCGACGGAGGCCGGCAGTATGAGCTGGCCCTTGACCGCGTCCCGGATCGACTCGACGATCTTGAGCGCGGGCAGATCCTTCAGCAGATAACCGCAGGCGCCGTTGGCCAGGGCATCGACGATATACTCGTCCTCGGCGAAGGTGGTCAGGATCAGCACGGCGGTGCCGGGATGCTCCCGCTTGATCGTCTTGGCGCTCTCGATGCCGTCCCGACGGGGCATTCGAATATCCATCAGCACCAGATCGGGACGCAGCTCGCGGACAAGCTCGCAAGCCTGCTCGCCGTCCTCGGCCGCGCCGACCACTCGCATATCTTTTTGCAAATCGATGATCGTCTGCAGGCCGTCCCGCATCAGCGTCTGATCGTCGGCGATGACTACGCGAATCATTAGAAAAGAACAACCTCCGCCTCCACGTTCGATTTTCCTATTATACCGCTGCGCGCGCCTATGCGGAGCGATTTTGACAAATTTCGTCATCATGACGCCGGTAACTGGTCATTTTCGCAATAGGCCCTACAATATAGCATGGAAGAGTAGAATGCCATAAGGGGAGAAGCGGCATTTGAGAGGATCGACGTTTAATCGCGCGGAGGGGAAAACAAAAAATGAATCGCAAGTTTAACATGCTGCTAGGCAGGATTATGCGCGGTCTTATGCGCGGAACCGTCCTTTCGCTTGGGGCGGGCGGCCGTGCTTTTCGCGGCTGGCGCATGCGTTTCGCATTGGCGGCAGTCGTGTGGATGGCCGCGGCGGCGCTCGCGTCGACGGCGCAGGCGGCGGACGAACAGACCAAGCTTACGGCGGTCGCCGTACAGGTGACGGCAGGCGACACGGGCGTCGTCTACCAATCGTTCGCGAACCGGTATGTCGTAGGGCCTAACGGCTGGATGGAATGGAAGATTACCGTGAAAGAAAAGCTGGCAGGGTTCACCGAGGGCGCCTTATACGATTTTGATAAAGAGAGCGCATTGAACTGGTGGGAGCACAAGCGGGCCGTCATTAAGAAGCAGGAAGGCGACCATACGCTTGTGCTGCGTTTCGATCCGGGGACTTCCAGTCCGAGCGGGCCGCTGACGCTCGACCGCAAGCTGGCGCTCGACGGCCAATACGGCTCGGTCAAGTACTATGCCGTCAATCCGGACAACGGACAATCGGTCCTCAAGTCGACGACCGCCATCGACCTGTCGGGCGTCGGCGGCATGGCCGCGGTTCAGTTCAAACGGGAATATCCAACGCTGACCATCACGCCGAATCCAGCCGATCTTCAGCGCAGCGGACAGGCGCCGGGCGGCTTGTCCGTCGACCGGATCATCGTCGACGTGAAGGACGCCGTGCTGGACCCGCAGGATTTCGAGTTCAAGTACAGACTCAATGCCGGCATGTACAGCAAATCGGCCGATTGGACGACGATGTCGGAGCGCAACTTCATTGCGGTGCCGCCGGAGGCGCGCGGCAAGGCGGCGCACGTGGACATCGAGGTGAGGGACCGCGGCGGCAACTGGCGGCCCTACACCTACTTTTATCCCGGACCCGGCGGATTCGCCGAATCCCGCGTCACGATCAACCCGTTCTACGTCATCGGCGGCGGCTCCGGCGACGCGGGAAACCGTTACCTGCGCATGCTGGACGCGACCGGCATCGATGCGGGGGTACGCGTGGACATGCTGCGTACGGCGGTGTCGGACTTCAAGTTTCTGAAGCAAACGTACGAGATTCCGAGAAACACATACACGTGGCTTTCGGTGTTTCTGTACAGCACGGCGCAGAAGTCGACGAGCGGCTACGCGGGCTATGCGGACGTCGATCTGACGAAGAGCGGCTACTTGTGGAGCGCCAGTCCCGATTTGCCGGCGGATGACCTGCCGGTAACGCCTTTTTCGGACACTTATCGCGCCGTCGAGACCAATCCGCTGAACGGCCGTCAGTATGAAGGCCACTGGGCCGTCCTGGCCAATGCGAATACGTCCGCGCTGCGCGAAGGGACTTACTATTTGTACGTCAAAGCCGTCGACGCCGTAACGGGCGGCTTTATGTGGCAGAAGGTGTATTACGACTCGGACCGGTTCTTGACCGACAAGAGCGCGACCAACTTCGAGCCGGTCAAGCTGGTGAAGGATACGACGCCGCTTACGATCGACTTTGCGGACCAGCCGCTCGCCCGCGGCGATTACGTCATGCAAGCCGAAGTAGGCGACAACACCGGGCTGGGCGCCGTGCAGTACCTGGTCAGCGAGTACGATTTCTGCGCGCGCAGTCCGGGCGCGTGCGAGTCGATGGGCGCCAAGTGGACGGACGTGCCGCTGGCCGCCGGCGGCAAGACGGCGCATGTCGGCATCGACACGGCCCCCTATTATACGGACCGGTCCGGATTCCGTCTCTACGTCTACGTAAGAGGCGTCGAGCAGCGGCACAAGCAGCCGCCGTACAACAACGATCCGTTCGCGGCCGGCAACAAAGCGAACATCGTCACCGCCGCGTCTTCCTATTACGTACTTCGGGGAAGCAATAAGCTGGAATTAAAGGCGACCTACGTCGATCGGATCGACGCGCAGGGCCGGCTGGCCTCGGCGCCGGAGCACCGGCTTCGGCTGTACGCGCACGCGGCGGGCTTGCTGGCCGCCGAAGGCGACGTGCGTTACCGGATCGAGCGGGCCGACGGCACGGTCTTCAAGGATTGGGCGAACGTGCCGAGCGGGCAGGAAATCGTGCTTGCCGGCGCGGACGGCGAATACCTGCTGCGCGCGCTGGCGCTGGATGCGGAAGGGGCGACCGTAAGCGAGGCGTACACGCAGGCCTACGTAATCGGTCCTGCGGCGTCCATCACGGCCGTATCGGCCAGCTTCGGCACGACGGAGATGACCAGCCGGGACGTGACGCTGACGTTGACGACGGGCGTACCGGTGAAGATCCTGAATTGGGAAGGCGTCGACCCCGCAGCCGCGGACAAGTCGCATACGCTTGCGATCAAGGAAGCGACAGCGCCCGGTTCGCCCCTCTCGATTCTGATTCAGCCGGAAGGCGGAGAGGCCGAGTCGATCCGGGTGTCGGTCGGACAGATCGACAAGAGCGGTTTTACTCATCTGGCGGGAGGCGGCTCGGTCATCTATTCGGTCAGCCAGCCGACCGCGGGAGAAGTGACGGCTTATATGTACGTCGGCAAGAAGGTCAAGCCCGGCGTCGGCGACGGCATCACTTACCGGAACGGCTGGGTGTCCTATACGTTCGCGGCGAACGGCGAGCATCTTTTCGAGGTGGAGGATCTGGCCGGCAACGCGCTTCAGGGCTATGCGAACGAGGATAACCGCAAGGCGGCCGTGACGTGGATCGACAGTTCCGCGCCCGCCGTATCCGTCACGTACAGCACGGCGGCGCTGACGAACAAGCCGGTTGCGGCGACCGTGCAGCTCCCGAGCGGATTTACGGTGATCAACAACGGGGGAAGCGCCTCCTATACCTTTGCGGCAAACGGCGAGTTCGTCTTTCTCGTCAAGGACGGCAACGGCGTCATCCGCGAGTATAAGGCTACGGTTGCCAATATCGACAAGGAACCGCCGGTGCTCACGCTTAATGGACCGCTGACTTATCCGGTCTATCAGGGACTGCCGTTTTCGTTCGACGAGCCCGGCTTTACGGCCGTCGACAACCGGGACGGCGATGTATCCGCGAAGGTCAGCGTGTCCAGTCAGGTCGACGTCTACAAAGGCGGCTATTACGAGATCGTCTACACGGTCTCCGACAGCGCGGGCAACACTGCGCGCGGGGTGCGGGGCGTGTCCGTCATGGAAATGAACGGGATCAACGTGTTCGTCAACGGCATCCGGCTGCGCGGCGACGTCGCGGTATCGCGAGGAACGCTGCGCTTCGATATTGCCGGCCAGGAGAGCGACGAGATGGTCTTCAAGTATCTTCCCGGCAAGCATGCGGCGGGCGCCTTCAAGAGCGGCGGCACGCCGATCGACGGCCGGACGCTTACGCTTAACGAAGCGGGCTGGTACACCTTCTACGTTCAGGACCGGGAGCGGCGAACCTTCGTCGGACAGATCAATGTGCAGTAGGAAAAGGGAGAGAACGGATCAATGCGCATGCGATGGATGAAAACGGCTGCGGCGGCAATCGCGGTCGCGGTGACGGTCTCGGGCCTTGCGCCCGGGTGGGCGCTGGCCGCCGGACGGCCTCAGCTCTCGGACGATGTGCTTCGCGTCAGCGTGAACGAGCAGAACGGGCGGATCGGCGTGGGAACGACCGGCGGCGATCCGGTTCGTGCCGGGGACGAGGATCAGCCGCTCGTCTACAATCCGGAAATGCCGGAAACGTCGTTTACGAGCTTTCGGATCGACGGCGAGGAAGCGATCTACGGCCATGACTACGGCCCGGCAGCGGCGCCGTACGGCTACTTCGTGCAAGCGCCCGCCGTCGAAGGCGACCGGATCGTGTCGGTGTGGCGATACAGGGGCGTCGACATCCGCCAGACGGTCGAGCTCGTGCCGCAAAGCGACAAGACGCTGCCTGCTGGCAATGCCAAGCTGTCTTACCGGGTGGACAACAAGTCCGGCAAGAGCGTCAAGCTCGGGACGCGGATTCTGCTCGACGTCAAGGCCGGGGACAACGACGGACCGCTGCTGATGGCGCCGGGAGAGCTGTCCCCGGTCCTCGGCGAACGCGAATTCGGTCCCGCCGACGTGCCGCTGTACTGGCAGGCGATGGACGACATCGACAATCCGTCGGTTATCGCCTACGGCACCTTGTACGGCTTCGGCGAGAAGAAGCCTTCGCGCGTCATTTTCGGCCACTGGAACGGACTGTCGGCGACAAAATGGAAGTACGACTGGAGCCAGTGGACCGATTATACGGCCGACGGGGGGCTGTACGGAACGGCGGACAGCGCGGTTGCCGTCTACTGGGACGAAGCCGCCCTGGCCGGCGGCGCGTCCGCGTCGTTCTCGACCTTGATCGGGATGGGCGAGATGAAGCAGCGGCAGGCGCTGCTCGACAATATGGCGGTTACCGTCTCGGCGCCGCAGAAGGTGACGGCGGAGGCCGGCGGCCAAGCGTCGTTCGAGCTGTCCGCAGAGCTGGCCAACAACCTGCCCAAGTCGGTCGCCCAAAGCGACGTGCGCGTCGAGATCGTATATCCGGGCAGCGCTACGTTGACCGGAGGCAGCCAGAGCGTCGCTTATATCCCGGCGGTCGCCAAGGGCGAGCGGCTCTCCTTCCGCTGGCGGTTCGTCGCCACGGGCGCCGACGCGGTCAACGTCTTTGCCTTCAAGGTGCGGATTACGGTAGGCGATCCCGCCGCGCCCGGCGTGAAAATGCGGGAGGAGACGGCGCATATCGTCGTGCTGAACGACTTCCGGCAGCCGCCGGATATCCAGTTCACGGCCGTCGCGCCGAACCGCATGTACGAGAAAGAAACGTTCCGCAAGGCGGTCATCTACGGCAGCAACCTGAACTTTCTCAAGGACGCCCCGGACCGCTGGCACGTCTATATCCAGGCGGCCGGCGGCGTGCGGACGAACATTGAATCCAAGTACGTGACCGTCGACAGCGACAGTCAGCTGTCCGTCATGCTGCCGCAGCTGCCGCTCGGTTCTTACGGCATCGGCGTGGAGCACGATCTGAGCAAAGGCATGTACCGTCCCGACGCGATCCGCATTACCGACGACATCTCGGTCATGAAGCGCGGGTACGGCACGCTCCTGATCACGAAGAAGGATCTGCTCAAGACCCGCACGGACATCGGCGGGCAGTATACGCTGCGGACGAACAAGATTTATTATGCCAAAGGCGGCGCGCTGCCGTCCGTCCCGGCCGGCGAGGAGGAAGTGCTCCGCATCCAGGGCAACATTCAGGACATGGGCGACGGGACGTATTCCGTCGTGCCCCATCCGTCGCAGGCGGTATCGCTCGGCAACGTGCTGAAGCTGACCGTGTCCGAATTCGATGCGGACTTGCCCGGCGAGATCGTCGTCAAGCCGGTCGCGTACGAATACGAAGACAACGGCCTCGTCTACGACAGGGCGACGCAAGCGGTCGTCAGCGGCAACGAGCAGAGCCGCATTTACCTGAAGCAGCTGACGAATCTTCCGAATTCGCCGCTTATTTGGAAGGATGCCTTCACCTTCAACGTCAACGATATGAAAATCAAAAATCCGAACGTATTCGGGTTCAGCGACGACGCCCAGGCGATCGTCGGACCTTATGTGCTCGGCATCAAACAGGTGTCGGTCGTCTACGACCCGGACGCGAAAAAATACGCGGCCGAATTCAAAGGCTCGCTCGACATTTTGTCGATCATGAAGACGCTGTACCGCTTCTTCGGGGCGAGCAACAATGCCGTATTCAGCAAGCTGCTGTATGCGGAGGTGGCGGTCGACAAATTCCGCGTGTACGAGGACGGACAGATCAAGTTCGCGCTGGAAGCGGGCGTCGGTCTGCCGCAGATGAAGATCGGGCCGTTCGTCACGTCGGACAGCCTGAATCCCAATCAAACCGGCGGGGTCGAGGGGCGGCTGCGCATCGATTCGATCCAGAACCTGTACAGCATCTATGCCAAGTTAAGCCTGCCGAACCTGGAGTCCGTCCCGACAGGCTCGGGCGGCAGCTTCAACCGCAACTCGCGGATCCAGGGGAAATTCGGCATCTTCGCCGTGCCGACGCCGGAGGGCGGAGCGATCGTCTTCCCGGACGAATTCATGGCCGAGTACGCGGATAACGCGGGGTTCATCAACATCCCGAACATTCCGCTGACGATCAATCAGCTGGGCGGGGAGATCAAGGGTCTGCATACGATCCGCGACAGCATCTCCAAGGGCATTTATCCCGACTTTGGGGGCAGCTTCTGGTTCGGCGTGACCGATACGGTGTCGCCTGTCCTGCTCGGCAAGCGGGCACTCAGCGCATCGAACGTCAAGCTGTCCATCGGCGCGCGGGAAGCATCCTTGAGCGGGACGGCGAACGTGTACTTTTTTCCGATCGCCGACATGACGGGCAAGATCATGTTCTATCCGGTGTCCGGGGCGCTGGTCGGCGGGCGCATCTCCCTGCTCGACGTTATCGTCGGCCAGGCGTCGGTCGAGCTCAGCTACAACAACGAATCGTCGCAATTTTATTTCGGCGGCTACGTCCGGGGTTCCGTCCAGCTGCCGCCGTATTCGCCGATCTTCCCGGGGCTGAAGCTCGCGGACGCGTCCGCGGCGCTGAACACGAACTTCGTTCAGGCGTACGCCAAGGCGCTGAACACGATTCCGGTCGGCGTGCGCTACACGTGGAGTACGCAGCAATTGCAATTTTTCAATCCGGATCAGAAAGGGTTCTCCACGGTGTCGGCGCTGTCGGCAGCAGGCGCGGCCGATCGCGAACGGCTGGCGATCGGCACGAATCTGAAGCAGCTTCCGGTCAAGAAGGCATCCGGCGCCGTGCGGACGCTGGCCGCGAAAACGGCGTCGACGTTCGAATCCGCCGGCGGCGAAGCGCTGCTCGTTCAAGCGAAGTACGCGAAAGGGAGCGAAATCGCCTTGACGCTCGCCGATCCGGACGGCGCCGAGGTCCCGCTGGTCGAGGACGGAGACGAAGCGAACGTGTACCGCAGCGAGTACGTCGATCCGGACAGCGGAGAGGTTCAGAGCTATATCGCGATCGCGGTACCCGCCGAGCGGAGCAAAGCCGGCACCTGGACGCTGACGAGCAGCGTGCCGGCTGAATTCGAAGCGTTCGACGCCGCGCCGACGCCGGAGATCGAGACGATTCAAGCGGTGCAGGACGGCGGCCAGGCGGCGGTCGATCTCGCGTTGACCCGGACGCCTGCGGACGGGCGGACCAAGGTCGACCTGTATCTGCAAAGCGTCGACGCCGCGAAGCCGTTCCTCTCACGGGTCGCTGCGGAAGAGACGCTCGCGGACGAGGAAGCGACGCTTCGTCCGGCGCTGCCGGACGGCATCCCGAGCGGCTCCTATAAGATTGTGGCGGTGCTGAAGCAGTACGACGCCGGCGGCGCTCTATTGCAAAACAGCTTCCGCGATTCCGCGCCCTTCGCCGTCGCGAACCCGAAGGTGCCGACCGCGCCGGGCAACGTGACGGCCGAGGCGATCGGCCGCGGCGCGCTGAAGGTCGAATGGGACGCGTCGGCAGGCGGGCATGTGGCCGGATACTATATTTTCACGGTCGATGGGGAAGGGAAGCCGGCGGACGGCTCGAACTGGACGTTCGTGCCCTACGAAGAAGGCACGGAGCGCTACGCGACCGAGATCCGGGGCTGGACGCCCGAGACGTACCGCATCGTCGTGCAGGCGGTAAGCGAAGCGCCCGGCGGCACGGCGAACGATCCTTACGAAGGGTATCCTGCGGCAGGTTGGGCATCCGTCGACGATCCGCTCAAGCTGGGCCAATACACGGCCGCATGGGCGCCCATCGCGGGCATCTCGGAGTATGTCATCCGGCTCACGGACGCGAACGGCGAATCGTATGCGATTCCGTATTACGGCGAGCCCAACGCCAGCGACGAGAGCGACGGCGATGACGACGGCGACGGCGACTATTATCAGACGACGCTGTATGGCTTGCCTGCCGGCAAATCTTTTAATATTACGGTAAACGGCGTCGTAGAGCAGGATCTCGAAGCGAAGGCCGTGCAGGCCGCCGAGGCCGGCGCCGGCAAGAAAAAAATCAGCTGGGACAAGGTCGAAGCGGACGGCGTGCGTTCGTACACGATCTACGGAAAGCCGGCGGACGACAAGGCGCCCGTCGTGCTCTTCGAGCATCCGGTACCTTCCTCCGGTCAGCCGGAGCGGTATGCGGACATCGCGGTCGACGGCTTCGCCGCAGGCACGGATTACGATATCTCGGTTATCGCCAATGTGGCCGAAGAGCGGCCGGAGCGCTATTTCGGGGAGTGGTCATCGCCTGTCGAGCTGAAGCTGCCGGTGCCCGATCCGCCCGCGTTCGACCTCAAGGTGCAGCCGGTCGATCCGGCAGGCGGCGTCGTGCGGATGGACCGGGATGCGGAGGGCTTGCCGTATTTCCGCAGCAGCACAGGCGACGTGACGCTCGGCTTTACGAGCGACGAGGCGGTCCGGACGGAAGTTCGGGTGAACCCGTCCATGTACGATCCCGCCGCCGAGCCTGATGTGTACGCGGGTGCGGCGTGGACGACGAATGTCGTGCTTAAGGAGGGCACGAACGAGATCGAGGTCACCGCATACGACGGCGACGGCGACGCCGACGAGAAGACGTACCGGGTCGTCGTGAAGGAGAACGGGCCGATGCTGGCGGTGGACGATCCGGCGTTCCCGGACGGCCAGGTCGAGCTGACGGGCCAGACCGACATCGGCGCCGGCGTGACGGTGAACGGCTACCCGGCCGAGGTGGATGACGCGGGACGCTTCACTTACCGGCTTCCGCTGCCGGAAGAGCAGGCTTTTGACGTCGAGATCGTGGCGTCCGATGCGTTCGGCCAGGATAACGCGTACGTCCAGCGGCTCGTCAATCCGAAGGTCGGGCGCATCGAGAAGGTCGTCATCGGCATGCAGCGCGAGATGAGCTCGGCATCCAGCCAGCCGCTTCGTCTATACGCCTACGACGGCGACGGCCATGCGGTGCGGCTGCCGAACGATGCGGTCGAATGGACCGTTCTATCGGGCGAGCAGTACGCGGAGATTGCCGGCAGCGAACTGAAGGGGCTGCGGCAAGGACAGGCGGTCGTGTCGGCCAGCTATCGGGTGAACGAGCAGTATGCATGGACGGATTACGGCGTCTTCGACATCGATCAGCACAGCCTTGTCGCGATGACCGATCTGGATGCGGTGACGGCCGATCTCGGCACGCTTGCCGTTGGTTACGCAGCGGATGAAGGGCCTGCCGGCGTGACGAAAAACGTCGCCCTGCCGGCCGCAAGCGCGAACGGGACGACGATCGAATGGTCGTCCGACAATCCGCAGGTCATCGACGCAGAGACGGGCAAGGTGAGCCGGCCGACGTTCGAAGCGGGCGATGCCGCCGTGACGCTGACGGCGACCGTCGGCAAGGGAATCGTCAAGCAAACGAAGACGTTCCTTGTCAATGTGTCGAAGCTTCCGGAGTCGGGGGGACATATGACCGATCTGCAAGCGGTCATGGCCGATCTCGGCGCGCTTGCCGTCGGCTATGCCGAAGGCGATGGACCGACCGGCACGACGAAGAACGTCTCGCTGCCGACCGCGAGCGCGAACGGCACGACGATCGTCTGGTCGTCGGATGCTCTGCAGGTTATCGACGCGGCGACCGGACAGGTGAACCGGCCGGCGTTCGAGGCGGGCGATGCCGCCGTGACGCTGACGGCGACCGTCACGAAGGGCGTCATCGAGCAAACGAAGACGTTCCTTGTCAACGTGTTGAAGCTCGCGGAGACGGGCGGCAATAACGGCGGCGAGATGACCGATCTGGAGGCGGTGACGGCCGATCTCGGGTCGCTTGCCATCGGATATGCGGGGGGCGACGGGCCGGCTAGCGTGACGAAGGACGTCGTGCTGCCGACCGCGAGCGCGAACGGCACGACGATCGTCTGGTCCTCCGACAAGCCGCAGGTCGTCGAGGCGGCGACCGGTAAGGTGAACCGGCCGGCGTTCGAAGCGGGCGACGCCGCCGTGACGCTGACGGCGACCGTCACCAAGGGCATCGTCGAGCAAACAAGGACATTTTCCGTTAAAGTGTTGAAGCTTGCGGAATCGGGCGGCAATAACGGCGGACAGATGACCGATCTGGAGGCGGTGACGGCCGACCTCGGTTCGCTTGGCATCCTGTATGCAGGGGGCGACGGGCCGGCTGGCGTGACGAAGGACGTCGTGCTGCCGACCGCAAGCGCGAACGGCACGACGATCGTCTGGTCGTCCGACAAACCGCAAGTCATCGATGCGGCGGACGGTAAGGTGACCCGTCCGGCGTTCGAAGCGGGCGATGCCGCCGTGACGCTCACGGCGACTGTCACCAAGGGCGCCGTCAAGAAGACGAAGACGCTTGTCGTCAACGTATTGAAGCTCGCGAAGACGGGCGGCAATAACGGCGGCGAAATGACCGATCTGGAGGCAGTGACGGCCGATCTCGGTTCGCTTGTCGTCGGTTATGCGGGAGGGGACGGGTCGGCCGGCGCGACGAAGAACGTCGTGCTGCCGACCGCGGGCGAGAACGGCACGACGATCGTCTGGTCGTCGGACAAGCCGCAGGTCGTCGACGCGGCGACGGGGAAGGTGAGCCGTCCGGCGTTCGAAGCGGGCGACGCCGCCGTAACGCTGACGGCGACCGTCGCCAAGGGCGCCGTCAAGAAGACGAAGACGTTTGTTGTCAACGTGTTGAAGCTCGCGGAGGCGGGCGGCAACAACGGAGGCAATAACGGCGGCGAGAACGGCAATAACGGCGGTACGGACCAGCCTGCCCAACCGGCCGAGCAAGCCGGCTGGCGCATCGATCCGGCCGTCGGAGGCACGATCTCCGGATCGGGCGCTTCGATTCGCTTCCCGGCAGGCGTCTTTCCCGCAGCGTTCCGCATCAATATCGCGACGCTGCCGGAGGAGACCGGCAGCCGGCTGCCCGATGCGTCGCGCCGCGTAAGCCGCGTATACGACATTACCAAGTCGGCGTCAGGCATGTTTCTGAAGCCGGTCACGATCACGCTGCCGTTCGACAGCGTACGGCTGGACCCGAAGGCCGACACGGTCGCCGTCTATTGGCTTAACGAGGTGACCGGCGAGTGGGTGCCGCTGAACAACGCTTCGATCGACCGGGAGCGCGGCACGGTCAGCGGCGAGACGATTCATTTTACCAAGTTTGCCGTACTGACCGCTCCGGGACAGCTTCCTTCCGGAGAACCGCTGCCCGCGCTCGGCGACATATCGGGCCACTGGGCGGAGGCGAGCATTCTGAGCATGGTCGGCCAAGGCTATGTCAAAGGCTATCCGGACGGCACGTTCCGTCCGAACGCCAAAGTGACGCGGGCGGAGTTCGTGCAGCTGGTCGTCCGGGCCTTCGGCATCGCGGAGGCGGACGCAGCGGCCGGCACTTTCCGCGATACGGCGGGTCATTGGGCGCGCGGGGCCATTGCCGCGGCCCAAGCGGCCGGCATCGTCGACGGCTATGAGAACGGCACGTTCCGGCCGAACGATCCGATCACCCGCGAGCAGATGGCCGTCATAATGGCGCGGGCGCTGAAGCTTCAGCCGGCAGATGCCGGCGGTAAGAAACCTGTTTTCGCCGATCGTGCTGATATCGCCGATTGGGCGCTGGCATCGGTTCTGGCTGCGACGGAGAAGGGCTTGTTTAACGGCTACGAGGACGGCTCGTTCCGCCCGCATGCCTATGCGACAAGAGCGGAGACGGTCGAAGTGCTGAGACGCGCAATAGATCTTCGCAAATCATAATGATTAAAAGACTGAAAAGGGCCTCCTCGCTGCCAAGCGGAGAGGCCCTTTTCAGGTTCCAATATGTGTTAAAATGAATCGTTGTTGACGAGCCTGAGAATGTCCGCATGGATCGATAAGAAGACAATCACCTCCGTTGTCGATAAGAATCGTTCAAATGAAATATGGGAAAATGGAGGCAAGTTGTCGATGGAAAAGAAAGAAGAGCGCGGTGAAGGAGAGTTCGGAGGCATCCGCCACAAGCTTGAACAGAAAAAGCTCGTCGAGCTGCTATCCAACGACATGTCAGGCTCCGAACTAAATACACTTTTGTTGGAAGTGTTTCAGCGGCGGAAGGCTAATATTTCGCCGAGCGAACTGTTGCGTAGTTATAAAGATAACCGGTTCGTCAGTCCAGCTTCTGTCGATCCGATCGCACTGAAGCAATTAGAGTTAGAACTGCTGGGAATCGCGCAGAGCAATCGGTATACACCAATTCAACTGTCGCCGGTAGCACCGTTTGGAACGTGCTCGGTTGTGGCGCCTGCTGATCAAAATAAAGTTATTTCCGCGCTCCGGGGAACGGAAGTTGTCGCGGACGCGACCAATCTAATGGCCCTCCATATAGCAGACGGCATCAAGTCAGGCCATTTTCAAAATCATTCCGGCCTGATTCGTTTCGCTGCAACGCATCGGCATGTAAGGGCGCAGAAGTTTCCCCAATCGCCTGGCATGTTGGCGCATTTCAGCCTGTACGCGATGGTTACTTCCGGGAAGGACGTTGGGTCATACGGATTTGAGAAGCAGTCCATTTGGGAGCACATTGCAGTGTACAGACAGATTTTTCGAGAGAAGTATCAGTCGGAAATACAACTCATTATAAATGCGCGAGAGGGGTATTCCGACTGCGAAGGGCTGATTGAACGGATCGTGCGGCACATCCGGGAACAAGCTCCTGATATGACGATTATTACTAACCTTGTATCTTCTGATAATGCTTACTATAAGGGACTCCAATTTACGATCAGAGCAACAATGAATGGACACGAGCACAACATTGGCGATGGTGGCTTCGTAGATTGGACCCAACAGCTGCTTGGGAATAAAAAGCAACGCTTGCTGATCAGCGCAATCGGACTTGATCGTATGTGTAAATAAGAAGTTAGGACTGTATTCTGGAGCAAAGGGACGACGCGACGGCGATACGCGGACCCATCGGAACGGTTGTCGGATAAGTCAAGCCGTGCAGGACGACCCGGAAGAGATCCGTCAGGTTTATCTGCAGGATTCGCCATTCGCCGCTTCTCGTTTTTCTAATCCGGCCAATTAATGCTTGGTCCTGTCCGTTTCTCAGCGTGAGCGACAACCAGGTGCAGGAATATACAACTTTTACAGCGGAACGGCATACCTTTTGTCGTTATTCATAGTTACATTTTGCGCATTAGAATGCCAAACTGAATCGCAGAGGAGGTGGAGAGCCGGTTTGCCGCAAGCAACATGCAGGGCAGTCCCAACAGCAACAACATACGACTCTAACGAAGCGAGGGAACGAACTGATGAAGCGAGTAATGCCAAGGACTGAACGGACAGGCACCACGAAGTCCAAATTGTTCGGCTTGATATGCGCGGCGGCGATCGTGGTACCGGTCATACCGGCGCCGAGCGCTTTTGCCGCGACGATAAATGTAACCGCTTTCGGAGCAAGCGGAAGCGACACGGCGGACGATCTTACGGCGATCCAGAACGCTGTCAATTCGGCGGCGGTAGGCGATACCGTATATCTGCCTGCAGGCACTTATTATCTGTCCGCCAACGTGAACGGCAAGACCGGCGTCAAGATCGCCGGCGCAGGACGCGATTCGACGACCGTGAAGCTGACGTCGGGCTCCTCTTCCGACAAATTCTTTTACCTGCACAACGTGTCGAACGCGGAGATCGCGGACATGACGCTCGACGGCAACAACAGCACGACACTGCTGTCGGCCATTACGTCGGAATCCGGCGACGGCAACAAGATGCGCCATCTGCGGGTCAAAGATCTGGCCGCTTCCTCGGGCTTCGGTCCGTTCGCGCTGTACGGAATCGGTTCCACGCATCTGGAGATCTCAGACAATATCGTGACGAACACGGGCGTGAATTCCGATTGGGGCGGAGGCGTACGTACCGGCTGGGGTTCGAACTATGCGCTTATCGAGAACAATACGATCTCGAATACCGGCCGTGGCGGTATCTTCGTCAACGACGACAGCGCGTATGCGATCGTCCGCGGCAATACGATTACGGGAACCGGCAAGAAGATGGAAGGTCTCGGCATCGAGCTGCACACGAACGCCGACTATTCTCTTATCGAGAACAATAACGTCGACCACTGGATCAGCGCCGTGCGGTCCAAATACATCGCCGTCCGCAACAACGTCGTCAAGGCGAACGACGGCTCCGTGGGCAACATGGGCCTCGAGGTGATGGTCGATCACGGCGTTACGTCGGGCAATCTCGTCGACGGCGGTCAGCAGGTCGGCATGCAGCAGTCGCCTGGCACCGGCTACCAGCTGTGGAACTACAATACGGTCCAGAACATCGTCATGTGGGGCATGCAGCTCCAGGGAGCGGGGACCGGGCAGACGGAACAGTACCAATATTTTTACAAGAATACATGGAAAAACGGGGCAGCGGGTAATCCTGCCGCCGCATATGCCGGCTATGACGGCAATGCGGTCCGAATTCACGGAGATACCAAAAACATCGTGTTCGACAGCAATCAGATCTTGAACAACGGCCGCAAGGCGATCGAGATCACGACGGCCACCGGCACCGACCGGATCAGCTTTATCAATAATACGATCACCGGAAACGCCGGTCCGTCGATCGACCAATATCCGTCGTCCGCCGCGGATCTGGAGTGGAGCGGCAATACGGTCAGCGGCAACGGCACGAACACGCAACTGACGGGCCGCGGCTTCTCGGATCCCAAGCCCGTCGCCAACTTCACGGCGCCGCTCACGGTGCAGCTTGGTCAGTCCGTGACGTTTACCAATACGTCCACCGACAACGGCACGATCGTCGAGAATCTGTGGGATCTCGGCGAGGGCATCCCGGTGACGACGGCCAGCCCGACGTATACGTACCAGAAGGCGGGCACTTACAAAGTCATCCTGGGCGTCTGGGACAACGGCGGCCGCGCGAGCGTCAAGGAGCAGACGATAACGGTTAACGCCGGACCGCCCGACACGACTGCACCGAGCGCGCCGGGCAGCCTGACCGCGCCGTCCAAGTCCAACGTGACGGTCAACCTATCCTGGTCGGCATCGACGGATAACGTCGCGGTCGTCGGCTACGACGTCTACAGAGGCGGCACGCTGGTCGGCTCGACCACGGGCGCGACGACCTACACCGTGACGGGTCTGACGCCGAGCACGGCATACAACTTCACGGTCAAGGCAAAGGACGCCGCGGGCAACGTGTCGGCGGCGAGCAACACGCTGAACGTCACGACCGATGCAGGCGACACGCAGGCGCCGACCGCGCCGTCCGGCCTGACCTCTCCTGCAAAAACGGACACGAGCGTCAGCTTGTCATGGGCAGGCTCGACCGATAATGTTGGCGTGACCGGCTATAACATTTACAACGGCACTTCGCTGGTTGGCTCGACGACGGGCGCGAACGCGACGACCGTTACGCTGACCGGACTGTCGACGAATACGACATTTACTTTTACGGTCAAAGCGAAGGACGCTTCCAACAACTTGTCGGCGGCGAGCAATACGTTGACGGTCACGACCGATCCGGCCGCGAACTGGGTCAACTGCGCCGGGGAAAACAACCTGTGCTCGTTCACGGGCACGAAGCAAGTGCGTTACGGCGCCGCGGGCAGCTACGTTTACGGCACGTTCACGACTTCCGTCATGTGCTCCAACAATGCCTTCGGCACGGATCCGGCCGTCGGACAGTACAAGACGTGCGACGTGAACCTGGCGGGCGGCGGCGGAGACACGCAGGCGCCGACGGCGCCGGGCGGCCTGACGTCCCCGTCCAAGACCTCGTCCAGCGTGAGCCTGTCCTGGACCGCATCGACGGACAATGTAGGCGTCACGGGTTACAATATATACAACGGCAGCAGCCTTGCCGGATCGACGACCGGCGCGACGACGTATACCGTCAGCGGCCTTAGCGCGAATACGGCATATGCCTTCACCGTCAAGGCAAAGGATGCCGCGGGCAATCTGTCGGCTGCGAGCGGCACGCTTAACGTGACGACGAACGCGTCCGCCGACACGCAAGCGCCGACGGCGCCGAGCGGCCTGACTTCGCCGTCCAAGACCTCGTCCAGCGTGAACCTGTCCTGGACCGCGTCGACGGACAACGTAGGCGTCGCGGGTTATGATATTTATAACGGCAGCAGCCTGGCCGGCTCGACGACGGGCGCGACGACCTTCGCGGTCAACGGGCTGAGCGCGAGCACGGCGTACACGTTCACCGTCAAGGCGAAGGACGCGGCGGGCAACGTCTCGGCGGCGAGCGGCGCGCTGAGCGTGACGACGAACGCGGGCACGACGCCGACGAACGGCCTGATCGGCGCGTATTACGCAGGCAACTTCGGCACGCTGGCGATGACGCGGACCGACGCGACGATCGACTTCGACTGGGGCGACGGCCGTCCGACCGCCGACGTGCCGGGCGAATGGTTCACGATTCGCTGGACGGGCAAAGTGCAGCCGCAGTATTCGGAGACGTACACGTTCTACACCGATACGGACGATGGCGTCCGCCTGTGGGTGAACGGCCAGCAATTGATCAACAACTGGGTATCCATGAACGGCGAGCTGAGCGCCACGATCACGCTGACCGCAGGCACGAAGTATGACATCGTCATGGAGTATATCGAGAACGGCGGCAACGCGCACGCCAAGCTTTCCTGGTCCAGCGCGTCGCAGGCCAAGCAAGTCGTGCCGACCGGCAGACTGTTCACGAGCTGATTTCGTAAAAAGGTTCGTCGTCTGAGGAGGCGGCAAGGGAAACGCGCTGAATTCGGAAGCTGCCGGTTGCTGCCGGCAGCTTCATTCTTTTATAGACAGTTCACCCTGACATTTCGCCACGAAAGTCGTGACCTTTCGTCACTTCTCAATTCGACACGCCCGCTTTATATTTGGTAGTGATTGGCGAATGGTGTCGATAGCAGAGGGCGAAAGGGGACCGATGAAGTTGTCCGTAACAGGGAATATGAGGCGTATGGTCGCATGGCTGCTTATATTGGCGCTTGCGTTGCCGGGGCTGTTCGCAGGATCCGGGCGAAGCGTGGCGGGGCCGGCAGTGACAGAATGGCGGAGCATTGCCGGAGATATGGACTTTGACCGCCCGAGCGGCATAGCGCGGGATGCGGACGGAACCATTTACGCAGTGGATTCCGGGAGAGGCGTAATCAAAAAGAGACTTCCCGGCGCCAACGAATGGACCGTTATTTCAGGCGAAGGCGATTTTAGCTATCCGAACGATCTGGCTGCCGGGGGCGGAGATCTTTATGCGCTCGACAACGGTAACTCCCTGCGGCTGATGCGTCTGGCGAGCGGTCAGACCGAATGGACCGAGGTCGCGGGAACGAACAAGCCGAGCATTCCCGGCAACAGCAGTATCGCGGTTGCCGGCGACGGCAGGCATGTCTATTGGTCTTTCTTCGATACGGTTTACGTATACGACGTAGACGCCGATTCGTGGTCGACGATCGACGCATCCGGTTTGAATGCGATGATCGCCGACACGGCGGTCGACGCGAACGGAACGCTGTATTTGCTTGCGCAGGTGACATCGCAAGGCTTTCCCCGGACGACGACCGCGGGACTGTACAAGTATGAGAATGGCAACTGGACATCGGTCGCCGCCGGCTTGACCGGTAACGTGAATTTGGCAATTGCAGGAACGGACCGATTTTTTATCGCGCCAAGCGCCTCAACCACGCTCCTTTCCACAAGTAAGGGCGTGTACGAGATCATAGACGGCGCAGCGAAGTCGATCGTGCCGGCGGACGGCGCATGGGTGACGACCGGCGGGTTGGCTGTCGATTCCGAAGGCTATGTCTATGCGGCCAGCATCGAGAACAGCACGGTGCTGACG
This sequence comes from Cohnella sp. GCM10012308, assembly GCF_042649185.1. Classification (NCBI taxonomy): domain Bacteria; kingdom Bacillati; phylum Bacillota; class Bacilli; order Caryophanales; family Paenibacillaceae; genus Cohnella; species Cohnella sp. GCM10012308. The sequence continues at coordinate 71,380 of NZ_JBHRYU010000029.1, read as the reverse complement.
ACAAATCCGAATGTGCCGACGGCCCCGGCAGCAAAGGGCAGCTGGGTGCCGGTAGGCGGCTTTAGAACTCCTGCCGACATCTCCGCGCATTGGTTCGGTCTGGGCGAAGACAATACACCTATTGCTGCATATGGATTGCCGAACTATAGTAATCGAACGCAATCTACTCCGCCTTCCGTTCAGGCGTATGACGGCAACGGCTGGTCCGCCTATGAAGCAACGGCCGATTTTACCTATGCCAGCACGACGTCTTATGCGATCGGCCCGGACGGACGGGTGTACATTGCAGTGCCCAAGAGCGACAGCGGGAGCTACAAGCTTTACATATACGTGAATGGAGGTTCCGGCTGGCAGCCGTGGGGCGATCCGGCAACGGTCGCGACGACGAACATGCCGAGCCCGAAAATCGCGTTTGATCGCGAAGGCGCCTTGTATATGACTTATGTTTATGGCAGCGGCAGCGATTATCATCTTGTCGTGCAGAAAGACGAAGGCAACGGCTGGGTGCAGGTCGACTCGCTTCCATTTACCGTGTCCCAGGGAGCTCCCGTAATCGCGGCAGGCGATGCGGACCATGTATATATTGCAGTACGGAATTTTAACTTGCAAAAGGTTGCCGTCTACCGCGTCGATCCGAACGGACTGACGCTCTTATCCGGGGGACTGCTCGACAGCATCTCGACGCCGGGTACCGCGATGGCGCTTGAAGTAAATCCGCTGGACGGCGCGCCGTATGTGTTCGTAGCAGACCAGATGGACGGAAATAAAGGGCGGGTGTATGCCTATCGCGACGGTTCGTGGAACGCGGTCGGAAATCGGATCGACAGCTTGGTAAACTTTACGAGCCTTGCCTTTGCCCCGGACGGCACGCCGTACGTTTCCTACACGGATTCGGGCAAAAAAACCACGATCACGGTGCTGAAGCTGGCTGACGGCAGCTGGCAAGCGGTCGGTCCGCGGGGCGTCGCGCCCGATTACGGGATTTACTATTTTAATCGTATCGTCGTTTCATCGGAAGGCATTCCTTACGTCTCTTATTTCGATCAAACCAACGGCCTCAAGGTTTACCGATATCAGCCGCCCGCTCCTGTATTGGCGGCGGATACGACGGACAACGATCCGGCGCACGATATCGTCATTACGTTCACGGACAATCCGGACTGGCGCGGCAGCATTACGAATGTGCTGGACGGCGGCGTATCGGTAACGGCCGGTACGTACACGCTGGGCGCAGGCACGCTGACATTCGCAGCAGGCGAGCTGTCGGTCGGCAGCCATCAGATCACGCTCACGTCTTCAAAGTACGCGGATGCAACGGTTGCGCAGACGGTGACCGAAGAAGCGACGCCGACACCATCGACGTCGCCATCGCCGACGCCGGACGATTCGACGCCGTCCCCGTCGCCGGACAATTCGACGCCGTCTCCTTCTCCGGACGCTCCAACGCCGTCGCCGGACAATTCGACGCCGACGCCATCGCCGACCTACGCTGCGTCGCCGACGCCATCCCCGTCGGCAACGACAGGCGTCGAGGTGTTGGTCAACGGCAAGGTGGAGCAAGCGGGCACGGCAACGACCGGCGTCGTTGACGGACGCACCGTCACCAAGGTAACCATAGACGAAGCCAAGCTGATTGAACGTCTGGCCGCGGAAGGCGAACGGGCAGTCGTGACGATTCCGGTAAAGGGCGGCTCTGACGCGATCGTCGGCGAGCTGAACGGCCGCATGGTCCAAGGCATGGAAGACAAGCAGGCGGTCATCCGGATCCGGACGGCCCTTGCGGACTATACGATTCCGGCTGCGCAAATCGATATCGGCGCGATCGCGGCCAAGCTTGGGGCTGACGTGAAGCTGCAGGATATCGTGCTGCGAATCGAGATTGCCGCACCGGCTGCCGGTACGGCGAAAAGCGTCGAAAACGCAGCGTCGAAGGATGGATTCACGCTCGTGGCGCAGCCGTTGGAATTCAGCATTCATGCGGTATACGGCGGTCAAACGCTGGATGTCTCCAGCTTCAACAGCTATGTGGAACGTTCGATTCTCCTTCCGGACCATGTGGATCCGGGCAAGATCACGACGGGTATTGTCGTGGAGCAGGATGGATCGGTCCGGCATGTGCCTACGAAGGTCGTAACGACCGACGGCCGTTATTATGCGCAGGTGAACAGCCTGACGAACAGCACCTATGCGGTCGTCTGGCATCCGCTGACCTTCGCGGACGCCGTCGGCCACTGGGCTGAAGCCGCGGTGAACGACATGGGTTCCCGTATGATCGTGGACGGAACGGGAGCCGGACAGTTCCAACCGGACCGGAACGTGACGCGAGCCGAATTCGCCGCTATGATCGTCAGGGGCCTCGGCTTGAAGCCGGAAGCGGGCAGCGGCGCATTCAGCGACGTGAAGGCGGCGGACTGGTACGCCGGCGCGATCGGCGCAGCCGTCTCGCAGGGGCTGATCCAAGGCTACGAGGACGGCACGTTCCGTCCGACTGCAAGCATCACGCGGGAGCAGGCGATGACGATCGTCGCCAAGGCGCTGGCGATTACCGGATTAAAGGCGAAGCTGCCGGTCGCGCCTGCGGCAGACATCTTAAGCGCGTTCGTCGATGCGTCGAGCGTATCCGACTGGGCGAGCGGCGGCTTGGCGGATGCGGTTCAAGCGGGACTCATATCCGGCCGCGGCCAGGCGGGACTTGCGCCGCAGGCTTCGATCACGCGGGCGGAGGTCGCGACGCTCATGCAGCGGCTCCTGCAAAAATCCGATTTAATCTAACCGTATCGTAATTTCCGTCAGAAGATAGAGATGCGCCAAGAGCAGCCCAAGTCGTCCGAGAGGACGTCTTGGGCTGTTTGCGTACCCGCAGCATTGCCTTTAACCGCATTCATTTCGCATCATCGATCAGGTTTTTCTCGATGATCGATCATTTACGGTGCGAATTAAAGATGAGATTCTATAGGTAGAACATGCGAATACGGATCTGCGGGAAGGGAGAGGCGCCTAGTGACTTTGCAAGAAGAGAAATTCGGATATCTGTTGGTCCACTTCATCGGGGAGCAGCCGGATGGGGAACAGGTCTATTTTTCATATAGCGAGGACGGCTTGCACTGGAACGATCTGAATAAAGGCTTGCCCGTGCTCCGTTCCGAGCTCGGGGAGAAGGGCGTGCGGGATCCGTTCCTCATCCGTTCGCCAAGGGCGGACAAGTTCTATCTGATCGCGACGGATCTTCGCATCGCGAGCGGCAAAGGCTGGGATGCCGCCGTGAATCATGGCAGCCGCGACATCATCGTATGGGAATCGGCCGATCTCGTGAATTGGTCCGCGCCGCGGGCGGCGACGGTCGGCGTGCCGGAGGCCGGCTGCGTCTGGGCGCCGGAGGCGATCTATGACGAGGCCGCGGACGACTTCCTGGTGTTCTGGGCATCCGCCACGCAGGAACCGCATGAGCGGGACCGCAAGCAGAAGATCTATAGCGCCCGGACGAAGGACTTCCGATCCTTTTCGGCAACCGAGAAATACATCGAACGGGAAAATCATATCATCGACACGACGATTATCGCTCATGAAGGCGGCTATTACCGTTTTTCGAAGGACGAGACGACGAAGAACATCCGGCTTGAGAAAGGCGCATCGCTGGCGAGCGACGCTTTTTCCGACGTGCACGCGCCTGTATTGGAAGCCATGCTGGGCGTTGAGGGCCCGCAAATCTACAAGTTCAACGACCGTGAAGAATGGTGCCTGATCGTGGACCGATTCGCAGAAGGGAAGGGCTACCTTCCGCTGCTTACATCCGATTTGGATAGCGGCGAATTCACGGTCGTTCCCGAAGACGCGTTTAACCTCGGAAAAACAAAGAAGCGCCACGGCGGCGTTCTGCCGCTGCGCGCGGAAGAATGCGCCCGACTGCTGGCCGCGTTCGGCGAATGACGCGAAGGAGCGGATCTCAGTGACGATTCCAGGCAAATTAACGATAGACACGCGACAACGAGGGACGCCGCTGGGCGACCTGTTCGGCATCTTTTTCGAGGACCTCAACCACGCCGCGGACGGCGGACTGTATGCCGAGCTTGTCCGCAATCGTTCCTTCGAGTTCGATCCGGTCGATCATCCGGATTATCATGCGCTGTCGGGGTGGGAGAAGCTCGAACGCGGGGCCGGCAAGGCGGCGCTTACCGTTGAGCATGCTGATCCGATCCATGCGCGCAACACGCATTACGCGGTCATCGAGATTATAGAGGCAGGGGGCGGCGTTGGCATCGCCAATCCGGGCTTCAATACCGGCATTCCCGTTCGGGCAGGCGAGCAGTATCGGTTCTCGGTCTACGCCAGGCGGGACGCCTCCTTTGCGGAGCCCGTGCGCATCGCGGTCGAGAGCGCAGAAGGGGCCATTCATGCGGAGGCCGTCATCGAGGTCGGTTCCTCCGACTGGCAGCGGTACGAGGCGGTACTCACTGCGGGCGCTACCGATTTTAGCAGCCGGTTGACGATCCTGACCCAAGGGACGGGGAAGCTGTACCTGGATATGGTGTCCCTGTTCCCGGCGAAGACGTTCCGCGACCGGCCGAACGGTCTCCGTGCGGATATCGCGCAGCTGCTGGCCGACCTGAAGCCGAAGTTCATGCGCTTTCCGGGCGGCTGCCTGGTGCATGACGGCTCATTGAACGACGAAGACCGGGATTCGATGTACCGCTGGAAAAATACGATCGGCGATGTCGCGCAGCGGCCCCCCAGACGCAACAACTGGCGGTACCATCAGACGCTGGGGCTCGGTTATTATGAATATTTTCAATTTTGCGAAGATATCGGGGCGAAGCCGATTCCGATCCTGCCGGCCGGCTATGATCCGCATCACAAGCGAGCCGTACCGATCGAGGCGCTGGGCCAGTGGATCGACGACGCGCTTGACCTGATCGAATTCGCGAACGGCGACGCGTCGACCGAATGGGGAAGCCATCGCGCGAAGCTTGGCCATCCGGCGCCCTTTAACCTCGAATACATCGGCATCGGGAACGAAGAGGTCGGCGCGCCGTTTTTCGAACGGTATGCCTACTTCCATCGGGCCATTAAGGATAAGCATCCGGAGATGAAAATCATTAATTCCAGCGGCCCCTTCGCCGCGGGCGGCGAGTACGAACGCGGCTGGCGCTCGGCGAGAGAGAACAAGTCGGATCTGGTGGACGAGCATTACTACCAGTCGCCGGAGTGGTTTTTGGCCAATGTCCGCCGGTACGACAGCTTCAAGGCGGACGATCCGAAGGTGTTCCTGGGCGAATACGCTTCTTGGGGCAACGCCTATTACAATGCGCTGACTGAGGCTGCCTTCATGACGGGACTGGAGCGGAATGCGCATGCGGTCGGTCTGGCATGTTATGCGCCGTTGCTCTGCAACGTCGATTACGTGAATTGGAAGCCCGATATGATCTGGTTCAACAATCACGAAGCATTTGGAACCGCCAATTATTACGTTCAGCAGCTGTTCATGCACCATCAAGGCGACTACTTGCTGCCGATCGAAGCCGCCGGCTTGCGGGCACCCGAGCCTTATAGGGAAGTAACGCCCATTCGTGGCGAGATCGGACTTGGCGCAAATGCGAATGCGGTCGAATACGGCTCGATTCGTCTGGTCAATCATGCGACGGGCGAGACGTTATCCTTGGCGGATACGGCATTTGACTGTACGAGTGAGGGCGACAAGCGCATCGCCATGCTGGGCGCCACCGATTGGGAGGACTACACGCTGTCGCTCAAAGCAAAGAAGACAGGCGGCGGCCAGTGGGGATTCGCCGTTTACTTCGGGTGGACCGACGACCGGCAGCATCTGCAATGGGACATCGGCAGCTGGCAGAACCAGGATTCCATGATTCATTCCCTGGTCGGCGGCAAAGATTCGGTGCTCACCCAAAGCTTGTTCGAGGTACAGAATGGCGTGACGTACGACCTGGCGCTTCGGGTTACGGGAAGAAAAATCGTCGCCTCCATCGACGGAGTCGCGGTCGCAGAAACCGAAGATCATATTCCGTATATCGAGCCTCTCTATTATTCGGCAAGCCTGGAGGACGCGACGGGAGATACGATCCTGAAGGTCGTCAACGTCCGCGGCGAGGCCGAGACCGTGGAGCTGGCGTTCGAGGGTATGGAAGGCGGCCGTACGCTCGTCGCGGAAGTCCATGTGCTGAGCGGCCACGGCCTCGAAGACGAGAATTCGTTCGAGCAACCGGCCAAGATCGCGCCGCGCAAGAAGACGCTCACCTTCGATCGGCCGGCATTCGCGTACGAATTTCCGAAGCATTCGGTAACGGTCATCCGGGTTCGGGGGGAATAGCGCGGCCCCAGAAGGCCTCATCCAGAAACAAATATAGCCCGAAAGCGGCGAACTGGTCGCGGAAGTCTCAACCAGAAATAAATGCAGAGCGCTCGCAACGACTCGGTTGCGCAAAGTCCCAACTAGAAACAAACATGGCCTGTCTGTTGCGCGCCGGCCGCAGAAAGTCTCAACCGGAAACAAACTTGACCCGAACGCTGCGTGCCGCCCGCAGAAAGTCCCACCCAGAAACAAATCGAGTCCCGGACGCAGCGTCCGGGACTCTCTCATTGTCCACCCAAGGGTCCAGCCAGCCTGCAAGCCGCGCTAGCTCAACCTCACCAATCTCGCCCCGTGCGAAGCGACCTCCAGCTCAAGCCGCTTCGAGACCGGCTCGAGCGCCGACGAAGCCCACATATCGAACGCAGCCGCAGCCGCGCCATCGTTCCAGCCCAGCGCTTCCAGCGAGACGCCGACCCGCAGCGGCGCGTCGCCAACATTAAACAAAGCGACGTAACGCCCGCCGCCCGGACCGTTCGACGTCCAGACGATGCGGTCGCCTTCCCGCGACACCAGTCTGGCGTCCGTCCCGTCGCGATGCATCGCAAGCACGTCGCGGTTGGTGAGCAGCGACAGCGTCCAGTCGTCGTTGTCGTTCAGTTCGCCGCCGAAGAACAGGGGCGAGCGGAACAGCGTCCACAGCGTCATCATCGTCACCTGCTCGTCCCGGGTGAAGCGCGTCCAGCGGTCCGCGCCGCCGCCGTCGACCGAGCGGATGCCGATATGACCGAGCGGCAGCATGTCGCAGTCGGGCCAATGCCCCGGTCCCGTCCGGCCCTGCCACTGCTCGCAGCGGTCGAACATGTCGAGCAGCGGCTCCCACAGATCCCAGAAATCGTCGGTCATCCGCCACATGTTGGCGTTCGCCTCCAGGAAGTCGGCATGCGCGAGCGGCGCCGGTCCCGGCGACAGGCTCAGCGTCATCGGCCGTCCGCAGCGGTCGATCGACGCGCGGATCATCGCGATCTCCGGCAGATGCGTATCGTACAGCCGGGATGCGGCGATATCGTCCACCTTGACGAAGTCGACGCCCCATTCCGCATACAGCTCGAACAGCGAATCGTAGTAGGCCTGAGCGCCCTCCTTGGACGCGTCCACGCCGTACATGTCGGTGTTCCACGGGCAGATCGAGTTCGGATGCGCAATGTCGCGAGCGGTGGTGGATGTGCCTTTGATCGGCGTGGCGGCATGCGCGGCCTGACGCGGGATCCCCCGCATGATGTGAATGCCGAATTTGAGTCCCAGCCCATGCACGTAGTCCGCCAGCGGCTTGAAGCCTTGGCCGTCCGCCGCGGACGGGAACCGGTTAACGGCAGGCATCAGCCGCGAATACGCGTCCATCTCGAGCGGCACGAACGAACGATACTGCGAAGAGACGGCGCCCGGCTCGTACCACTGGATATCGACGACGACGTAATCCCAGCCAAAATCCTTCAGATGCATGGACATATAGTCGGCATTGGCGCGAATTTCTTTTTCCGTAACGGCGGCGCCGTAGCAATCCCAGCTGTTCCAGCCCATCGGCGGCGTCGGGGCGATCAGATGATGATTCAAGCGAAGACACTCCCTGTCCGAAAAGATAAAATTGCGGTCGTGTCCTCATCATAATACCGCCGGAGAGCGCTGAATACCGTAATTTTGGACGACAAATCGCACAAAATTGCTGTTCGTCATCCATCCGTCATCAATCGTAGAACAGCCGGCTGTACGGAAGCTGCCGGCCCTCGCGATACTGCCCCGGCGTCTGGCCGGTCAGCCTGCGGAACACTTTGATAAAATAACTGCCGCTCGAATAGCCGACGGCCGAAGCGATCGCTTCGACGCTCCAGTCGGTCCGGCCGAGCAGCTCGACGGAGCGTTCGATCCGCACGCGGTTCAAATAATCGTTGGGCGTCTGGCCGACGTATCGCGAGAACGTCCTGAGGAAGTGATACCTGGACAAGCCCGCCTCGGCTGCAAGCTGCGATTGGCCGACCATCCCGGCGTAGTTCGCCTCGATGAAGCGAACGGCCGCGCGGACGGCGTCCGGCCAAGCCTCCCGCTCCCGGTCGGGCGCCGACGCGAAGCGGGCGAGCGCCATGACGAATTGATAGACGTGCGAGGACGCGGTGAACGGGTCCGTTATTTTGCCGTCGCGCGCTTCCTCGAAGATCGCCCGCAGCTTGCGGATCGGGGCGCTGCCCGCCGGCAGATCGACGACGTCTCCCAGCATGGACTTGATCGCTTCCCAGGCGGGAAGGAGGAGACGCGGCCTGAACAGCAGATAGTAGAAGGTCCATTCGTCCCTATCCGGAGGCAGGTAGTAGCGATGATTCCCCGGAATCTCGACGAGAAAAGCCGAGCCGACGCCTACGGCTTCCCGGCGCTCCCCGATCTCGACGGTACCCTCGCCGGCCAGCGTGTATTGGAACAGCAGGAGCGGCCCGTCGTCGCGCGTCAGCCCGTCCCAGCGGTACGCGGCGCTGGTCTCCCGTTCCCGGCCCACCGCGAACAAGCCGCAGAGCGGCAGCTCGGGAGCATCGGCGAAGCGGAAGCCGTAGGTGCCGTACGCAGCCGCATCGGTCATTTCATCGTCTCCTTCCCGTGTCTCGCAAGGTTAATCATAGTAGATGGCATCGTACGGGAACTCCAGCTTCTGGTTCCTGTACGCCAGCGGCGACATGCTCATATATTCCCGGAACACCTTACCAAAATAGCTCGGGCTGTCGAAGCCGCATCGCTTACCGACCTCCTGAACGGGCAGCTCCGTCGTTCGGAGCATCGCGATCGCCGCCTCCATCCGCCGGTCCCGCAGATAGGCGAGAGGGGAGGTGTGTTCGGCTTTTTGGAACAGTCTGCAAAAGTGATATTTGTTCACCCCAAGCCGCTGCGCGATCGCATCCAGCGTTAAGGGCGAGGCGAAGTTCGCTTTCATCAGCCGCTTGGCTTCGTGCAGCAGCGTGTGCGACTTCGAGCTGACTTCCCGCCCCGACTCCCGGCTCGATTGGAGCAGCGCGAGCATCCACTCGTAGGCGAGGACGGATAAGCGGTACTTATCCGTCAGCTTTTCCTCGGAGATCGCCCGATAGAGCTTCCACAGCTGCGAGATCAAAGGGGATTCCGCATCCCTGCGAATGACCGTTCCTTCCTGCGTCAGGACGAGGTCCCAGATCCGGCCCGCTTCGTCGCCCCGCAGATTGATCCAGAGCACTTCCCAAGGGGCGCCGTTTTCCTCGTAATAATAACGGTGGCTGCCCGGAATCCGGACGAGGAACGCCGACCCCTTCGGCAACCGAACGCGCTGCTGCTCGTATTCGATCCAGCCCTCCCCGCTAAGCGTATATTGGAATACGACATGTCCGCAGTCCGGACGGTCGTCGCCCGAGAAGGCGTATCCGGCGCTCGAGATTTTCTGCCATCCGATCGAATCGACGGTCAACATCGACTGCTCTTCATGGCGGAATCCGTAAACGGAAGGCTCCATCTTTTCGCTGCCTCCTATGTGCCGAAGTCAATTTTGTTATAGTATAGCGCACAAAATTAAGATTGTCCTCCTAGAGGCCCGGCAGTAAGATCGAGGTATGAAGCAGTCCCTTTAGGAGGCCATATGGATAAAGAATCGATTCGAATCCCGTTGCTGGAAAACGAATATTGGTGGGGCGGAGCGGTCAGCGACGGCGTGCAGATGCCGTTTTCCGGGCGTGACCACGCAAGAGATTTGTACGGCGATGCCGGCTATAACCAAGCGAGCCCGCTGCTGCTCTCCAGCCGGGGGAGGAGCGTGTGGTCTGAAGCGCCTTTCCGATTCGCCTTCGAGGACGGCATCCTGGTCGTAGAGGGACAAGCAGGAACGATCAAGATCGAGCGATCCGGGGGCAATCTGAGGGAGGCGTTCGGCCATGCGTCGCGCGCGTATTTTCCGCCGTCAGGTACTTCTCCGGACCCGCTGTTCTTTAACGTGCCGCAGTACAATACCTGGATGGAGATGAGCTACGGTCCGACGCAGGAGAAGGTGCTGGCTTATGCGGAAGCGATCGTCGCGAACGGATTTCCCCCGGGCATTCTGATGATCGACGACAATTGGCACGAGGATTACGGCACGCTGACGTTCCACGCGGGACGCTTCCCGGACCCGAAGGCGATGGTCGAACGGCTGCACGCCCTCGGATTCCGCGTCCTGCTGTGGGTCAGCCCGTTCGTCAGTCCCGACGGCGAGGTGTTCCGGTATCTTTACCGGCAAGGGTACCTGCTGCGCGAAGCGGACGGCGAGCCTGTCATCCGCAAGTGGTGGAACGGCTACAGCGGGATCTTGGACGGCACGAACGAGGACGCGTTGGACTGGTTCGACGGGCAGCTCGATCGTCTTATCGGGACGTACGGAATCGACGGATTCAAGCTGGATGCCGGGGACCCGCAGTACTACAAGCCGTCGGACGTCAGCGCCCGGCCGGCGACGCCGAACGAGCAGTGCGAAGCATGGGCGCGGCTGGGACTCCGTTACGCGTTCAACGAGTACAGGGCCTGCTGGAAGCTGGCCGGACAGCCGATCGTCCAGCGCCTGAGCGACAAAAATCACAGCTGGATCGGGGACGGGCTCGCCAGCCTGATCCCGAACGGCCTGGCGCAAGGGCTGCTCGGCTACGCGTTCAACTGCCCGGACATGGTCGGCGGCGGGCAGTACGAGGATCTGATCCGCCCCGACTTCGAGGTCGATCAGGAGCTGTTCGTCCGGTACGCGCAGTGCTCGGCGCTGTTCCCGATGATCCAGTTTTCCACGGCGCCCTGGCGAGTGCTGGACGATCGGCATCTGGCCTATTGCCTGGAGGCGGCGCAGCTTCACTGCCGGCTCGGACCCGAGATCGAGCGGCTCGTCGCGCAGTCCGCGGAGACGGGCGAGCCGATCATGCGGCATATGGCGTACGCGTTTCCGGAAGGCGGCTTCGAGACCGTTTCAGACCAGTTCATGCTCGGAAACGACATTTTGGCGGCGCCGGTATTGGAGAAAGGAGCCGTCTCGCGAAAAGTCGCCTTCCCGCAAGGGACGTGGCAGGGAGACGACGGCTGTTCGGTGAGCGGACCCTGCGTGGTCGAAGTGGAAGCGCCGTTGGCCAGGCTGCCCTGGTATCGCCGCGTACAAGCATAGGTTAGAAGGAAGAGCCCTTGCCGCAGCGGGGCTCTTTTCGTTTTTGCGTTAATAGGCGGATTCGTGCAAAAGGTTCGCGCAATTGTCCGAAGGCCGAGATGATAAAATAGATTCCATAAGTAGATATATATAAAAGGATAGGTTTGGAGGCATCGGACATGGAGAGACCGACGATCGGCGTGCTGCCCTTGTATGACGGAGACAAAGATAGCTATTGGATGCTTCCCGGGTATATGAAAGGAGTCGAGGCGGCCGGCGGCATTCCGTTCATGCTGCCGCTTACCTCGGATGCAGCGCAAATCGCTCGCATTGCCCATCTGTTCGACGGCTTTCTTTTTACGGGCGGACATGACGTGAATCCCGAGCTGTACGGGGAAAACGCGGAAGCCGTCTGCGGGGAGCCGTGCGCCGAGCGGGATGCGATGGAGGCTGCGCTGTTCGAACAGGTCGTACGGCTGGACAAGCCGGCATTCGGCATTTGCCGCGGCCTGCAGCTGTTTAACGTCTTGCTCGGCGGGACGCTGTATCAGGATATCCCGACGCAAATGCAGTCCGACTTGAAGGTCGGCCACAAGCAGTCGCCTCCTTACTCGGAGCCGGTCCACCCTGTATACATTGCGAAGGAAACGCCGTTCCACGGCCTGGTCGAAACGGAAGTTTTACAAGTCAACAGCTACCATCACCAGGGCATCAAGCGGTTGTCGGGGCAGTTGCTGCCTGCCGCCAAGGCCGAAGACGGCTTGGTAGAAGCAGTCGTGATGCCGGGTAAGAAGTTTGTGGCAGCCGTGCAGTGGCATCCGGAGTTTAACTACGAGACGGATGGTTATAACTTTAGACTATTCGAGGCATTCGTGAAGGCGTGCAAAAAATTAAAAATATAGCGCGACCGTAAGGCGGATCCGTACGTAAACAGCTATTGAAATCATTTAGGAGGGAATTTTTAACGTGGAATCCGACAGTCAACGCACCAGCTTTATCGAACTATTGAAAAAAGGCAACACCTCGTCGGCCGCGGCCGCCATCGGCAACACCGGGGTCGCGATCGTCAAAGGCATCGCAGCGGTAACGACGGGCAGCGGGGCGATGTTCGCATCGACGATGCACTCGATCGCCGACGCCGTGAACCAAGCCTTCGTATTCGCCGGCAGCGTGCTGGCCGAGAAGAAGCCGACGCGCCGGTTCCCGACCGGGTTCGGCCGGGTCATCAACTTATTTTGTATGGTGGCCGTTATCGTCGTAACCGTGATGGCTTACGAGACCATCCTGGAAGGCTTCCACTTGTTGGCGCATCCTTCCGCGGAATCGCATGGCTTCTGGTTTAATCTTATTGTGCTGCTCCTGTCTGTCGCAGTCGACGGATTTGTTCTTATAAAAGCGATGAAGGAAATCGTGCATGAGTCGCGTGCGGAAGCGAAGGGAATGGCGATCATTCCTCAGGCGTTCAAAAACGTAGGTCGCGCCGCGCCGCCGACACGCTTGGTCTTTTACGAGGATCTTGTAGCGACAACCGGTGCGCTCTTGGCGCTAGCGGCCGTAGTCGTGACGTCGCTGACGAGCTTTCATCTGCTGGACGGCGTCTCGACCATCCTCATCGGCTTGTTAATGGTCGGGGTCGCGTTCAAGGTCGGCTACGATAATATGGTCGGGCTCATCGGCGTATCCGCTCCACGCGATGTCGAGGACAAAGTCGCGCAGATCATTTTCTCCAACAGCTACGTGACCGATATTTATCAAATGCGGATTTTGCAGGAAGGTCGTTATTACCACGTCGAGGGACTGATCGAGCTGCGCCCCGGTCTAACGCTTGCGGACGCGGACGATATCAAGTTCAAGATCAGAGATCGCTTGCTGCTGGACAGCGACATTGCCGATGTGACGATCGGGATTATCGAGGACAACGGCGTTAAGAACTGGAATCCGGAGCCTGTGAATTCTTAAGGACGTTAACTTGTAGCCTGCCGGCGCAAACCGGCGGGCTTTTTTACGTGGTGCGAAAGCAGCCGAGCAACCTTTGAAGAAAGCTTAACGTTCTAAACTTGTAATGGGATTTTCCACGATTAGGGTGGGGGGATTAGAACGGAATGAGATCTTTTACGGTGATCTTGTTGCTTCTGTGTATGGCAGCGACAGGCTGCGCGAACGATGCGGGCACCAAGGGGAAGGTCGTGCTGAACGGAAAAGAAATCGTATCCGTGAAGCTCGAATGCGCGGAATTCTGCAAGAAAGCGGGGACTCCGTTTGCGGAAAAGACGTTTACGAAAGAAAATGGCGAAGAGCTCAAGTTATTCCGGAAGGCGATCGTTAACGCGGAAAAAATGAATGGCGTAGTGGACTATGGCGTAGATTTTTTTATGTATCTCTCCTTCGGGGACGGTACGCAAAAGAAATACGTACTCAACGTCGCGGACGAAGAGGGGAGAACCGCGTTGCTCGTAAATACGGACGATAGCAGCCAGGGATACACAATATCCAAGGGGCTGACGAACGAACTGCGAAGCGTTATTTATGGGGCTAACGATTAAGATGGGGCAGGCTTACGATTGACAGCGGCAATTGCTGCGTGATAATTTGGCAATAGAATAAAGGCAATGCAACCTTCGGGTTCAACCTCGCTGCGTAGTGGGGTTGAGCCTTTTTTGCATTCAAATTGGGGGAGGGCACGTATGCGGGGAACAGAATTGCTGCTGCAGCGTTTGGTCGAGATCGGCCAATCGCTCGAACGGACTGGAGGCGCGCTGTTATTGTTAGGCGTCGGTTCTGTGGGGGTCGAGACGGCGCGGCTGGATCAATATTCGGATCTGGATTTCTTTGTTATCGTGAAGCCGGGGGAGAAAAGCAGGTATCTCGATCGTCTGGATTGGCTCGAAGACACGTTTCCGCTTGCCTATGCCTTTAAAAATTCAGATGCCGGCTGCAAGATTCTGTTCGAGGACGGCATTTTCGGGGAATACGCGATATTCGAGGAGCGGGACCTGACGAATGCCGCCTATCCGGAAGGCCGAATCGTCTGGAGGGATCCCGCGTACGAAAACCTGGCCATCGCCAAGTCTTCCGTTCCGATCCCCAGCCTCAAAGCAGATTCGCTGGACTTTCCTTTGAACGAAGCCCTAACCAATCTTTACGTAGGGCTAGGCCGCTACGCAAGGGGAGAGCGCTTATCCGCCGCAAGGTTCATACAAGGCTACGCGATTGACCGAATTCTGTCGGTGCTTCACCTCCTGGAGCCCGAGGTCGATTACTATCCCGATCCGTTCGGGAACGAGAGACGGTTGGAGAAGAGATTCCCGCGCTTCGCGGAGATTGTCGGCGACATGATGCAAGGATACGACCGCATCCCCGTATCGGCCCTATGCATTTTGGCGTTTTTGGAAGAGGCGTATCCGGTTAATCCGAGGATGTGCGAGGAGATTCGGCGATTGGCGGGACAGTGCGGGACGGCGCGGGACAGCGCGGGCAAATGAGGCGAAGTAGCTCAGATAGAGCTACATAGCGGGACAGCGCGGGCAATCTGGGCGAAGTAGCTCCATATAGAGCTACATAGCGGGACTGCGCGGCCAACTGGGGCGAAGAGGCGCTATACAGCGCCTCCTGCCAATTCGATGGACGCTTCCGCAAGATCAAGCAGGTGGACCGCAACCGTGCAGCGTTCCTTCCATTTAGCCGGAATCTCTTCGATTTCGGGGAGGCGAGACAGCTGCTCCAGCAGATTGGGTATCATCATTCCGCACCGTATGCCGGCAGAAGCCATAAACCCGAATTTGGCTAAATGATCATCTCCGCGCCACCCGGCTTTACGCAACCCTTCGCAGTATCGAATCGCCATTTCATTCGCCAATGCTCGCTTATCGGGTAGGTCGCCAAGATCCGAGTTTAGGCTCAAACCGTAATAACGTCCCAGCTCCTCGCCGACGCCGGCAAGACCGCAATTGGACCAATCGATCATCGTCAACCCGCGGTCTGTTGCAGGAAACAGGTTCGGCCTCCAGGCATCGTTGTGGGTGAATACTTTCGGAAGCTTCTCAAGGCTTGCCAGCAGCAGATCCCTGTTTTGACAAAACGAAAGATAGCGTTCAAACGTACCGTCGGGCAAAAGTCCTTTTACGCGCGATTGATTCCATGTCTCTTCAAGTCTTGCGATTCCGCTGTCGTATTTATCGCACTCGTGCGTCCAGGACTGGAGGAAACCACGGCACAGCCAAGGTTCCGAGGGCAGGGGGAGTCCGGCAAGGTAGGCGCCGTTAAACCGTCCTAACATCTCGGCGATATCCTCGTATTTTTGCAACTCCCAATGTTCATCAAAACCTACGATGATCTCTTCCAGCCACATCTGCCATGTGCCGTCATCGCCCTGCTCAACGCCATAACATTGCGGCGCCCGCACCGGCTCGGGAAGCGACTCTAGCAGTCCCGGATTGGTAGAGAAGGGGCTCGCGTTTCCAATAGCAATAGTGGTTGGGGTCATCGGTGTCGGGCGCCGGAACGATCACTTTAACGATAAAGAACCAGTCGAGCGTCTTCCCATCGATAAGCACCTTTCCTGAAATACGATATAAGGCGTCCGTCACCGTATTCGACGCTTTCCAATCCAGCTTGGTCATAGACCACTCGGCCAGCGAGAGTTCCTCTGCGTTGAATTTGATACCGAGATAGCGGATGATCTGTGGTTCCGAGATTGCCGCTTGCAAGTCGGACATGGCAGCTCCTCCACTTTAGGCTTTTATAAGGACAGAATCATGGTAACATTGCCGTATAGGAAATGGAAATTATCGGGCGATAAGGTTTTTAGGAGAGAATCCAATGAAGCTTGTATTTGTGGAAGGTGCCACGGGATCGGGAAAGTCGTCGACTGCCAGATTCATAGCGCTTCAATTTAAAAAGGACGGAAATCGCGCAGCGCTTTTTCATGAATCCACTTGCCCTTCTTGGCGTGCGTGAGGTTATCGTTTATGAGAAGGATATTGTCGGCAACCGTAACGAGGATGGAACAAAATTTGTGAGGATAGAGAAATTTTAAGGAGGGCTCGTTTGAGAATACAACATGTACAATTGCTGACGAAACACTTGGACCACCTGAAGACATTTTATATAAACGAGCTCGGACTTCCCTTGGTGAAAGATTCTGAAGACACGTTTACTGTGGACATCGGGCGCTCGGCGCTTACTTTTGTGCAGACCGATGATGCCGAGGAACCCTTTTACCATTTTGCATTCGACATCCCTCGAAATAAAATCGAAGAATCGGTGGCTTGGCTAGAATCGATCGGCGTTGCCATCCATGTGTTCCCCGACCATTCGAACAGCGTGTACTCCGAGTCCTGGAATTCAACCTCCGTTTATTTTCACGACGCTGGGGGAAATATCGTTGAATTCATCGCAAGGCACGATCGCGGTCCTGACATCGATACACCGTTTACAGGTGACAGTCTATGCAGTATTAGCGAGATCGGGCTTGTCGTTAGCGACGTGAATAAGGTTAAAAACGCGATGCACGCCGATTATTTGATGATCGAATATAAGAATGGCCATGATTCGTTTGCTGCCGTTGGGGATGAAGACGGATTGTTCATTTTGTCGGCGATCGGTAGAGTATGGCTTGGTTCCGATAAAAAAGCGAAAGTGTTTAGAACGGAAGTTACGGTTGAAGGAAGTCCAGCGGGCGAGTACGCGGTTGGCGAGTATCCGTATAAGCTGTCGGTTGTTCGTTCGTAGTGCCGGAGTGAAAAAAAGGGCGTCCCGTTGTCCATCAGGACAGGGGAACGCCCTCTGCTAGTTTCAGCCTTCGACCGTCCAACTTACGTCGTCGCGATCGATCGTCACGCGGACGGTGCGACCGTTCGCCGTATATACGGCGGAAATTGCTTGGCGCTCGGCGTCGAGGTCGAACGATTCTAGGCTGGCGTCCGTGGAGCCGATCGCATCCAGCTGCGGCAAGGCAATGCAAGCGATGCCCGCGGTTACGTTCGCTTGGCCGCCCATGGACAGAACACGGTTCGGCTCTTTCTCCCCGTAGATGCGGGAGATCCAGCCGGCTTCTTCGGTGGCGGCGAAGCCGGAGGCGGCTCCGCCGGCCGTCGTCCAATGCATGTTGACCAGCGTTCCCGTCGACGGATGGACGACGCTAGCCCAAGACGCGACGCTGCCGGAGTTGGCTGCGGAATCGATATTGGCACCGCCCAGCTCTACGAGAGCTTCCGGATGCAGGTAGAAGCGCTGCTCGATCTTGCGCTCGCCGTCTCCTTCCAGCCAATCGACGATGAGGAGGAGATCGACGTCCTTGCCGACGAGCGTCCATCTCCGGTGGAGGACCGGCTTCTCCAGCCGGAGGTAGCCGTCGTGCGTCGCTTCGATGAAGGAGAAACTCGGGTTATCTATCCAGCGGAGCGTCTCGCAGTTTGCGACGGGCTCTCCCCAACGCTGCGTCGCCTCGTAAGGCGTCTGGTCCAGGCCGTCAACCGTTACGGTGTTGTGCGCATGGGTGCTTTTGAAGAGGCGGCGCCATTCGCCTTCCTCATAGGTGTACCTGCCAGGATCCGCGAAAACGAGCTGGCCGTTCCACATCCATTCGATGCTGAGCGCGTCCGCGTGGCCATGCGCGCCGCCCATGCCGGCCGCGTCGAAGAACAGATGGTGATTCTCGCTCTTGATGAAATAGTAGCCGGTTTGCTCGAACGCGCGGCTGGTCGTGGCAGGCGAGAAGGAGGACTGGCTGTCCTTCATGCGCAAATACACGTCCGTTCCGAACATCCACAGCAGCTCTTCGCTAACCTCGCCTGCTTTTAACAGGGCCTCATCGTTCAGTATGGCGCCAAGCAAGCCGAGCGGCCGCCGGCCATGGCTGATCCAGTCCGAGTCGCCGATCGGCGTCGCCTGCCCGTCCGGACGGATGACCGCTTCGGTAAACGCGCCCATGCGGGCCAGCTTGTGGGCGTACCATTCCGGAAATTCGTACCCGGTCTTGAGGGCGAGGAGATAAGGCGTGCTGAACATGCCGATGCTGCCGTTGTGATAATGCGTAGTCAGCTCGCTCTGCACGCCTTCTTCGCCGACCTGCCGCAGCATGCACAGCTCCAGACGCTCGGCGGCAAGCTGGCGCCATAACGGCGAGCGAGGATGATCCGCGTAGAACGCCCCGATCATGAAGAGCCCTTGCATATGCATGATCGCGTGATTTATCTCTACGCTTCCCAGGTACCGCGTCAAATAATCCGCATGCTCGGCGAGCGCGGCGAAAAACCGTTCGCGGAACGCATCGGAGATCCGGGGGCTCCCTTCGACCATCCGGTATGTCCAGATCCACGATTGCACGCGCAGGCCGGTCTCGAGCAACCGCCAAGGGCCCGGACGCTGGAAATAAGTCGCTTCCTCGTAGGGAACCTCTTGGACGGGAGCGTTCTGCGCGAGCCACTCCTCGAAGTGCCGGATGAACGTATGGACGTATTCCTCGCGCCCGGTGAGCAGGTAGGCTTTGCCCACATCCTCCATATGCCAATGGCGGTTAAAAATCCAGGTGAATTCGAGGTCCTTCGTCGGGTTGTGCAGCCAGTCGATCGGCGTCCCCATGTGGACCCAGCTGTCCTTGACCATCGTGTAGGGGAGGCGGAATTCGTTGCGGCCGGCATGCTCGGCGACGTCGATCGCCTTTTTCGCCTGCTCGGGGTAATCTTGGAGAAAGATTTTGGCGGCTTCGCGCAGCTCTTCGTGCGTCACGTAGAACGGATTCATTCGGGCACCTCGGCTTCCAGGAAATCTAGGCGGAGCGGCGTGAACACGTCAAGAATGATCGAATCCTCCAGCGCCACGACGCCATGGGGAACGCGAAGTCCCGCATAGAAGCTGTCGCCGGCGACCAGTACCGACTTAACGCCGTCCACGGACACCTCGAACTTGCCTTTCACAATATAGCTCGTCTGCTCGTGCGCCTCGTGGGAATGCACCTCGCCGATGCCGCCTTTCTTGAAGCTCACTTCCACCATCATCAGGCTGCCGCCCGTCCCGAGGATTTTCCGGGATGCGTATTCGTCCACCTTGCGGCTGGGGATATCGTTGTTATGAAGGATCATGGCGATGGGCCTCCTTATGGTTATAAAAATGTGTGTGGCTATCGCGCAGCGATGGTGCGGTTGGGCGGGCATAGCGGAAATGAGTTCCGCTATGGCGCCGCGGTAGTGCGGTTTGGGCGGGCATAGCGGAAATGAGTTCCGTTATGGCGCCGGGGTAGTGCGGTTTGGGCGGGCATAGCGGAAATGAGTTCCGCTATGGCGCCGGGGTTGTGCGGTTTGGGCGGGCATAGCGGAAATGAGTTCCGCTATGGCGCCGTGTGGCCTTGCCCGGGCGGGCGATAGCGGCACCGTATGCCGCTATCCCGCCACGTGGCCGTGAAAGGCGTGCAATAACGGCACCGCATGCCGCTATGGCGCCGTGTGGCCGTGCCCGGGCGTGCAATAACGGCAACGCATGCCGCTATGGCGGCGCGTGGCCGTGCCCGGGCGTGCAATAACGGCACCGTATGCCGCTATGGCGCCGCGGTAGTGCGGTTTGGGCGGGCATAGCGGAAATGAGTTCCGTTATGGCGCCGGGGTAGTGCGGTTTGGGCGGGCATAGCGGAAGTTTGTTCCGTTATTGAGCGGCGGTGGCGCGAATTGGGCGGGCACAGCGGAAATTTTGTTCCGCTATCGTGCCGCGTTGGTGCGATTTTGGCGAGCATAGCGGAAATAAGTTCCGCTATGGCGCCGCGATGGTGTGGTTTGAGCAGGCATAGCGGAAACGAGTTCCGTTATGACGGCCAAATGACCGAAGGAGCCGCCCCTCGGTCATCGCATGACCTTGAGGCAGCCCCGATCAGAAGCGTCGAGACATCGGTTACTTGGCGAGCGTGCCCTGCAGCTTGGAAGCGTCGAAGCTCGGGTCCGCCTCGATCTTCGTCGTGCCGTCCGCACGCGCTTTGGCGAGCGCCGCGTTGTAGCGGGTGTTCAGGTCCGCGATCATCTTGTCGAGATCTCCGCCGACGATGACGTATTTGGTCAGCACGTCGCCGTACTTGGTGCCTTCGAGGTCGGCTTCCGTCGCGGAGAGCGGCGTGGCCGGATAGAGAGCGTCGTACTTCGTCGGCAGGAAGCCTTCGATGCCCGGAAGAGAAGGCGTGGCAGCAGCTTGGATGACGTCCGGGATCAGCGATACGCCATAGCCGCTCTCGTAATATTCCTTTTGCAGATCAAGGCTGTATACGTACTGGAGGAACTTCCAGGCCTTCTCCTTGTTCGGCGAGTCGTTGCTGATGCCGATGTAGGAGCCGCCTACGACGTTGACCGCGCCGTGAATCGTGCCGTCTGCGGTCGGCGGCAGCGCCGCTGCCCAGTTGACGGTCGTCGGGAATTGATCCTTGTACACGCCCGGCTCGCCCGAATGGTTGATGTACATGCCGATCTTGCCTTGCGCGAATTGGGCGCGCAGCGGATCCATGTCGAGGCTCTCGACGCCAGGCATCATGCTGCCGTCTTCCTTCATTTGGCGAAGCGCCACGGCGATATCCTTGACCGAGTTAAAGTCGAACTGGCCGGTCTGGAAGTTGTAGCCCTCTGCGCCGGTCGAGCCGCTGGCCGTCGACACGGTGATCGAAGGGCGCCAGAAGCCCGAGGAGCTCTTGAAGTTGCTGGCGAAGCCGTACGCGCCGTCAGCTTTGCCTGCTGCGGTGATCTTCTTCGCGTCCTCGACGAGCTCGGCGAGCGTCTTCGGCGCTTCGGCGATGCCGGCTTTTGCGAACAGGTCCTTGTTGTAGATAAGGCGCCACGTCTGGCCGATGTTCGGGAAGGAATAGATCTGTCCGTCGATCATGTTTTTGTTCTCGATCAGGATCGAGTCGAATCTCGCCTTGGTCGCGTCGTCCATGTAAGCGTTCAGCGGCGTGATGTAGCCCTTCTTCACATAGGTCTCGAGGTTGTTGACTTGAAGGACGTCCGGCGCTTGCTTGCTCGCGAAGGCAATGTCAACGGCGTCCGCATAGTTGTCGGCCATGACGGTCATTTCGACTTCGATATTGTCCGTATTCGTCTTGTTGAACTCGTCGATCTTGGCCTTCATGAATACCGCGTCGTGACGGTCTGGCGTCCAGTAAGAGATTTTTGTTTTTGTCCCGGAAGCGGCTTGACCGGAAGCGCTTGCAGAAGCCGTACCGCTATTCGAGGCGCTCGAAGCGGCGCCGTCGTTGTTCGAAGATGAACAGGCTGCCAGTCCGACGACCAGCGTCGCGCCAAGCGCCGTATAACCCCATTGCTTTAACATGTATAAAAACCTCCCTTTGTCGTATGCGTTAGCCTGACGAGCGTCCGGTAACTGACTCGATTATAGGACGGAACCCGCGAGGGGGGAGAAGGACATTCCTACTGTGCAGGGAGGAGGAAATCACTTTTTGTTCCGGTATTCCGTCGGCGTCAGCCCCGTGTGCTTTTTGAACAGCTCGCTGAAATAAGGGCGATCCTCATACCCGAGAGAGGCGGCGATCTCCTGTACCTGAAGCCCATCGGCCAGCATCGCTTTTGCTTTTTCCATGCGCTGCTGGGTGATGTACTGCATGAGCGTCATGCCCGTTTCTTTCTTGAACAGGTTGGCGAAATAGCTCGGGCTGAGATGGACCGACTTCGCGCAGTCGTTCACGGTCAGGCTCTGCTCGATATGTTCCTCGATATAGATCTTGGTCCGTACGATCAGCCTTGCCGCATCGTGGTTCTGCCGGCTTGCGAGCATGCCGCAGCCGAGCGCGCAGTAATCCTGCAGCTTGCGCTGCCAGCCGCCGAGCGACAGGGAGGCGAACTCCTTCATCTCGGCGAGCTTCGTCTCGAGCTGACGCCGCTCTTCGTCCGATACCTGCTCGGACAGCGCGCGGAAAATGGAGAAGGCCAGGCCGTACAGCAGGTTGGTCATCACGGCCGGCTCGGGAGGCACGGGGTACTGCGAGCACTCCATGAAAATATCGTCAAGCATCTTCGCGCCTTTGTCCTGGTTGCCGGACCGAAGCGCGAACAGCAGCTCCTTTTCCTTGTCGGCCGAGAAGCGAGGAGAGATGAAGCCGCTCTTCTCCGTATAAGGCAGCACGCTGTTGCCGCCGCTATAGAAGGCGTAGGACAGCGCAGCCTTCGCCTGTTCGTAAGACAGGTAGACGCTCTGGATGGTATCGACCTGCGAGCCGATTCCGATCGAGACGGACTGCGACGTCCAACGGTCGATATTTTCCCGGCACAGCTCCAGCAGCCCTGCCGTGTCGAGGTCCGCCGGCGGATTGAGCACCGCGACGAATTGATGCACGTTCTCCCGCAGCAGAATGAACTTCGTATGGGAGGAGAGCGTCTCCTCCAGCACGTTCTGCACGGCGAAGCGGCCCAGCTCGACTTCCTTGATCGGGAGCAGGCGGGCCTTTTCCTCGAAGTTGTCGATCTCCGCGACCATGACGAGCAGCGGCGAATAAGCCATCTCCATCTGGAGGAAGCCCCATTGCCGGTTCAGCGACTCCAGGCTCGAGTCGTACCGAAGCAGCCGGCGGCAGAACTCCTGCCGCAGATGGGGCATGCTCTCGGCAAGCTGCCGTTCCATCTCGCGCAGCACGTCATGGCGGGACAGCTCGCTCAGCACAGCGTCCCTTGCCTTGGTGGCGGCTTCGATCACCTGCTGGGGCGTAAACGGCTTCAGCAAATAATCGAACGCGCCCAGCTTGACCGCTTCCTGCGCGTAGTTGAAGTCGGTGTAGCCGCTGATGAAAATGACTTTGGAGGGAAGGTCGCCGTCAGCGACCAGCCTCACCATCTCGATGCCGCTAAGACCGGGCATGCGGATATCGGTGATGACGATGTCCGGCTTCTTCTCCCGGATCAGCGCCAGGCCCTCCGCGCCGTCCAGCGCCGTGCCGACGACCTCGATTCCGTATTGCGCCCAGGGGATGCGAGTCGCGATCCCGTTCACGACCGTCTTAATATCGTCGATCACGCACATGGTGACGATTCGTTCCATTTAGTAAGCCTCCTTCGGCAAAGGGATAAGCAAGCTGACGGCCGTCTCCTGGCTTGGAACGCTCGAGAGCGTCATCGTCGCCTGAACGCCGTAGGTCAGCTGCAGGCGCGCCCGCACGTTCGCAAGCGCATATCCGCCCTTCGTGGGCGTATCCGTATCGTTCATTCGCCGCAGCACCTGCTCCACGTCCATGCCGGTGCCGTTATCCGCGACGCGCAGCAGCAGATAGGCGCCTTCCCGGCGGACGTCGATGCTTATTTTTCCGTTCTCTCTGACATGCTCAAGGCCGTGCAGGATCGAATTTTCGACGAGCGGCTGCAGCAGTATTTTCAAGATGGGCATTCCGAGCAGCTCCGGGTCCTCCAGCTCGATCGAGAAGTCGAAGCGGTCTTCGTAACACTTCTGCTGGATGATCAAATATTGGCGGACGTGATCGAGCTCCTTCTCGAGCGTCGTGATCTCGTTGCCGTTGTTCAGGCCGAGGCGGAACAGCAGGGAGAGAGAGAAGATCATCTCCTGCACGTCGCTATATTCCTCGCTTTCGCTTTTCCAATAAATCGTATTGAGCGTGTTGTAAAGGAAATGGGGCTCAATCTGCGACTGCAGCGCCTTGATCTCCGACTTGCGCTTCTCCTGCTCCGAGGCCTTGACCTCTTCGATCAGCGTCTGAATCTGCTCCAGCATCCGGTTGAACTTGTGTCCGACATGCCCGACCTCGTCCTCGTACGGACTCTCGAACCGGACCTCAAGATCGTTTTGCTCGACCTTCACCATCAGCCGGTGCAGCTTGTATAGCGGCTTGAGGAGCACGTCGGACAGCAGCTTGGAAAAGAGAAGGGCGACGACGACGCACGCGGCCATTATGATGAGGATCAGCCAGCGGATGTTCTTCATCGGCTTAAGCAGCGCCGCTTCGGACTGGATGCCGACGAGCGACCAGCCGCCGTTCATCGTCAGATGGGCATAATTGACGAGCTGCCGGTCGCCCGACCGGTCGGAAAAACGAAAAAAGCCCTTCCCGTCGCTCTGGGACATGGCGCTCATGAAGGCCGGCTCCTCGTCGAAAACGTGGGACGCATGGGTGGGCCGCACGATCTCCGCGCCGCTGTCGTCGAGCAGGTACATGCCGACCTGGTTGTCGATCAGGTTCTCCTCGACGATATCCCTGACGAGCGACTCGTTCAGATTGACGGTCAGGAAGACGTCGGGCGAGTACTGGCTGCTGAGCGGCCGCAGCAGCAAGGACACCACGCGCTTGCCTCCGACGAACAAGGGGTCCGCATGCGCGCCGATCCACTGGACGCTCCATGAAGGACGGTCGAGCCATTCGCCGAACGCCTGCCGATAGTCGCCCGAGGCGGAGCGGGTATCCTTGGTGGCATAAAATTCGCCGATCGGCGTGTTCAGCAGGACGGACTCCACGAGCGGCTCGTTCAGCTTAAGCTGCACAAAAGGAACCTGCAGCGCCGACAGGTTCCGGTAGTAGCTTGCGTCGTTTTTGGACTGGACGTCGATCATCGTCTGGACGAAGGCGTCGCTGAGCATCAGCGTATAAGAGGAGACAATGACGTGGCGCAGATGCTCGTCGAGCACCTGCGCGGATTTGTTGAGCGTATTCTGGCTGAGGCCGAGCGCATTGCGCTCCATGACCCGGGACGCGAAGTAGTCCGACAGGATCCCGGTCACGAAAATGCAGAACACCGTCAAAAGGATGTAGAAGAGCTGAATTCTTTTCTTAAGGGATAATCGGTAGTAGGCACGCTTCATGAGTTAACACTCCCCGCCTCCCATTATAGCGCAGCGCGTCATCCCTTAACGGCGCCCGCGGATACTTGCATAAAGGACTTGTTGGCGAAAATATAGACGATCAGCATCGGCAGAATCGACAGGCAGGCGCCGGCCAGCATCAATTGCGTCTCGGAAGCGGAGCCGATGCTGTAGCGAAGGCCGGCGAGTCCGACGGTCAGCGTCTGCAGCTCGGGCTTGGTCATCGTGAACACGAGCGGGAGGATGTATTCGTTCCACGCGCCGCGGAAGACGAACAGGCCGCAGACCGCGAGCGCCGGACGAAGCAGCGGGAGCACGATCCGCCAGAACACCGAGTAGAAGTTACAGCCGTCGATAAAGGCAGCTTCGTCAAGGTCGCGCGGGATCCCCCGGAAGAAGCCGATCAGCATGAAAAAAATCGAGGCGTGGGCGCTGATCAGGATAATCACGACGCCCCACAGCGACTTTTGCAGGCCGAGGCCGATCATCATATCGAATTGCGGGCGCAGCACGACTGCGCCGACTGTGATGAAGAGGGTGCTGGCTTGCAGGACGACGTAGAAGCGCTTGCCGATAAAGTTGGCGCGGTCGATCGCATAGGCCGCCATCGTCGTCACCAGCAGCGTGCCGACCGTCGTCGTCACGCTGACGAACGTGCTGTTCCACGTAAACCGGGAGAAGTTGGCCGCTTTCCAGGCGGTCGCATAGTTGCCGAACTGCCACACCTTGGGCAGAATCGTCGCGCCAGTCGTTACCTCCAGATTGGTCTTGAAGGAGCCGAGCAACGTAAGCGCGACGGGGAATAGCATCATGAAGGCCGTAACCAGCAGGAATATCCAAAGGATCGTTTTCGGCAGCAAAGCCAGCATTTTCGCCGAAGTCATGGGTGCCGCCTCGCTTTCTTAATAAATTTTGTCCATTTTCCGGGAAAAGTAGAAGTATAGTGCCGTCACGGCGCCGACGATAATCGCCGAAGCGAAGCCGACCGCGCTGCCGTAGCCGAAGCGCTGCATGCTGGCCGTGTCCGCGGAGATCGGGAAAAATTGCTTGAACACGTAGAGATACATGACGTCGGTCTTGCCGTAAGGGCCGCCGCCCGTGAATACCATGATGCTCTCGTAGCCCTTGAGCGCGACCGTAATGGCGTACATGACGATCATCTGCAGGACGGGACCGAGCATCGGGATCGTGATCTTGAACATCTTCTGCGTCGCGTTCGCGCCGTCCAGCGAAGCGGCCTCGTACAGATCGTTCGGGATGCCTTGAAGGCCTGCGAGGAAGAGCAGCATGTAGTTGCCGACGGCGCCCCACACGGCGATCAGGATCGTGGTGAGCATCGCATAGTCCGCGCCCAGCCAGTTGATCGGGGAAGAGATCAGGTGGTATTTCATGAGGAACTGATTGGCCATGCCGTTGTATGCGTTAAAAATAATGAAGAAGACGATGGACATGACGGACGCGCTGATAATGGTAGGCAAAAAATAAATGGCCCGGAGCAGCTGTCTCCCGCGGAACGCCTTGTTTAACACGACGGCAAGGATGAGAGAGAGCGGAAGCGTCAGTATGAGCTTGCCTCCCGAGTAAATAAACGTGTTTTTGACCGAATTCCAATATTCTGCATCCCGCATGAGGCGGGCAAAGTTGTCCAGACCGACATAGTTCGCCGTCCCGTAGCCGGCGTAGTCGTAGAACATGTACCGGAGCGCCCACAGAAGGGGATAAACCCCAAGCACCAAAGTGAGCAGCAGACTCGGCAGTATAAATACGTAAGGTTGGATTTTTTTCATGATCCTGCAACCCTCCTCCAATGATGTCCCAATTATAGAAGAGCGGGCGAGGGTCGAGGGACGGACGATTCTACTGTATAGAGGGGAGAAAGTAACTGAAGTGACCTCACGGCAAGAAGAAGCGGCAGCCTGACGGCTGCCGCAGAGATCGCGTTTATACGTTTAGATTCGAAATGCGGATGGTCCGGCGTGCCGTTCAGCTATTCGTGATCATCCGGTACTCCTGGTGCGCATCGCCGGTCGAATGCCGTAAAACGGGCGGCCCGTCCGGATCGCCTGCTTGGAGGGTCCATGCTTCGGGCGTTAATTTTTCCTTCGCTCCGCTCGGTCGGATGACGGTGATAAACCAAACCGGCGTATCCGCCCGGACCAGTCCCTGAACGACTTTTAATGGCAACTTGCTCTTCGTCCGATGCGACTCCCAGCCGTCCTCGATGTCAAGCTTCATGGATGCGGGGCCAAACAAAAGGAGGTCGCAGCCGATTTCTTCCGCGTCGTCGCGCAGTCCGCTGCCTTGGGCAAGGAAGCGGCCGGCTTGGCCCGAGAGCTTTGAAACCTCCCATTCCAACAGCGGGCTGTGCAAGCGGTGCTGGTACGTATGCGTGCCGGTTCCCGTCAACCAGTCGTATATAATCCACTCTCCGGTATCCGGAAACCAAACGGTCCTTCGATGCGTCACCCCTCGAATGCGATAGCCGTCATGCTCCGCGCAGATCATCTGCGACTCGGGGTTCCAGGCGATCACTTTTACCCGGGCTTCCGGCGTTCCCCAACTTTGCGTACGTAAATAGGGCGTCTGATCCTGTCCGTCCACGAGGACCGTGTTATGGGCGGACGTGCTTTTAAAGTATCGCCTCCAGGGCGTTTCCATGTAGGTATACACGCCGGGGTCGACAAACAACGTTTTCCCGAATGCCCCATACTCGAAAGAAAGCGCGTCCGCATGCCCATGCGGACCTCCGAGCGCAGCCGCGTCAAAAATCAATTTTTGCCGTTCGTTACCCATGCCGTAATAGCCGGCCGACGGAAAAGCGAACGGCACCGGCGGATGGCTCTCTTTTAAGTTCGCTTGGTCCGAGGTTAGAAAAGACTGTATTCGGTCAGGACCGACCGTCCAAAATTGTTCGTGCAGCGCTTCCCGCAGCATCCATTCCGGCCTCTCGAAATAGAGAGCCGCCGCATTCAGATCCGGCGCATCCTTGGCGTTAGAATCGGCGAAAGGCGCCATCTTGCCGTCGATCCGGGTCATGCAGCGGGAAAAAGAGACCATCCGGTAGATCCGGTCATCAAAAAAGCCGGAGAAACGATATCCCCGTTTTTTCAACATGACCGCGCAGTCGACGAACAGCTCCAGGGAAACCATGTGATAGTGCGGCGTCAGCTCGCTGTGCGCCCCGTCGTCCAGAACCTGGGCCCTCATGCATTGTTCAAGCCGAGCGCATGCGTCCTGGCGCCATTTCTCGCTATCCTCCCACGTCTCGAAGGTCAATGCGGCGCTAAGCAATCCGATCATATGCATAATGGAGTGATTGATCTCGATGCTGGCTTTGAAATCGTAAAGGAAGTCGGCATGCTCTTTAATCGAATGAAAGAAGCATTGTTCGAACGAAGGGGTCCAACGAGCCGACGATTGGAAAAAGTGATACGCGTACACCCATTGCCGTAACCGCAACCCTGTCTCAAGCAGACGCCAAGGCCCAGGTTGTTGGAAATAGAGCAGCTCTTCGGCAGGCAGATGACGCGGACACGGCTGCGTTTGAATCCAGCCTTCTATATGTTCCAGCGCCGCTGAAGCGTATTTCTCATGGCCTGTAACGGCGTATGCGATGCCTAACTGCCTCAAATGCTTGAATCGGTTAATCCCCCAAGTAAACTCCTTGTCTCCCGTTGGATTATACAGCCAGTTTATAGGTTGTCCCATATGGAAGCCGTTAAAGTCGCTCACGCATAAACGATTCGCTTCTTCTATGGCCGCTTGCGCCTCTGCGGGAAACATGCGCTCGAATCGGGCGCCCCACGGTCTTCGCAGATCCGAAGAAAAGAACAATAAATCCGTCATGGTTTCAACTCCTCGTCGAATTCGTGAGATAGGGCGAATGGTCCCGGTCGGCCCTGTCAGCCCTGCCGGCGTGAAAAAAGGCCCCGATCCGCGACGAATCGGGATCATGAGGCCGGGCAGCCGGTCACTCGCGTTAAACCGGCTTTAATTCGATTTCATGTAGACGCCGACATGGGCAAGCGTCGGCTGCCAGCGGGATTCCTCGATCCGGATGCGGACCGCGTCGCCCGTCACCGGCTCGAAGAGGCAAATGCGCTTGTGGCCGACGACGGTGTTGCTGTGAACGTCGGTCCAGCCCGCTGTCGTACGGCATGACACGGTGAACCGTTCGATCCGCTGGCCAGAGCGGATGTGCTCCTTGAGCACGACGCGGTCGAATGTAAGCGGCTCGGCAAACCGGAGTTCGATGTCCGCCTGCTCGGTGCCTTCGGACGGGCACCAATACGTCTCCGGATCGGCATCGAGCACGTTGGATGCGGCATGCGCCTCGTCGATGGCGTCAGACGCGGCAGCTTCGGCGCCTTCGGCCAGATTGACGCCGTAATCTGCGCGCAGGCGCTCGCCAAGCCTACGCAGCACATCGGCATCGCGCTCGTGGACGAGGCCGCGCCGGTCCGGCGGCACGTTGAGCAGGAAGGATGCGTTACCGCCTGCCGAACCGTGGTAGACGGCCAGCAGCTCCTCGACCGTCTTCACTTGATCGTCTTCGGTAGCATGATAGAACCAGCCCGGCCGGATGGACGTGTTGACCTCCGCCGGATACCAGACGAGATCGGCGATGCCGGCAATCGCTTCGCGGCTTCCCAGATCGTTGTCCCTCGAGTCGACGCGCCTGGCAAAGGCGCCCCCGTCGTCCTCCTTCTGCGATTTGTCGGCGATTTTCTCGTTGTCGCGCATCGAGGCCGGCACGACGCTCCATTCCGACGGCCGGACATGTCCGGCTTCGTTGCCGCACCAGCGCACGTCCGGACCGCATACGGAAATGACCGCGTCCGGCTGCAGCCGGCGAATCGTCTCATAGTAACGGTCCCAATCGTACACCTGCCGCTTGCCGTTCGGCCCCTCTCCGCAAGCGCCGTCAAACCAGACGCAAAAAATATCGCCGTACCCCGTCAATAATTCGGTGAGCTGCGCAACGAAGTAATCGTTATAGGCGGGCGAGTCGCCGTAGGTCTTCTCGTGCCTGTCCCAAGGCGACAGATAGACGCCGAACGGGATGCCAGCCTCGCGGCAGGCGTCTGCGACTTCGCGGACGAGATCGCCTTGTCCTTGCCGCCACGGACTGCTCTTGACCGAGTGGTCGGTATAAGCGCTCGGCCATAGACAAAAGCCGTCGTGATGCTTGCAGGTCAGAATAAGGCCGCGCATGCCCGCCGATTGGACGGACGCCACCCATTGACGGGCATCCAGTTCCGTCGGATCGAAGATGGCGGGCGCTTCGTTGCCGTCCCCCCACTCGCGGTCCGTAAACGTATTGACCGTAAAATGGATAAAAGCGTAAAATTCGAGCGACTGCCATTTGAGCTGGCGCTCGGAAGGCACGACCTGCGCCGCTTGCTTAATGAAACTTTCCATTGCAGACGATGTCTCCTATCTCCTGGAAAATGATTTTAAAACCCTATGCAAAGTTGGATTTATCTTAATGATAGTACCGATTATAAAAGAGTTGGGAGGGGTGGCGGGACGGACGATTCGACTGTTGAGAGGGGAGAAAGTGACTATGATAGTGGGGGAAACGTAAAGTATATTTTACACTTTTGTAGATAATAATTATAATAGGGGTAAACGGGGGTGGTATGGATGAAGGATTTAATTACCGACGAAAGTGTCTTGCAAGTGTTGCGGGGCTACAATAAGTGGTGGGAAATCGGCAAGGTGCCTAATGACTTCGCCAAGCCCGTCAAGCGATTTGCTTACTTCGACGCGAAACAAAGCTTTGAGCACACGTCGATCAGGCGGCATGTCATTTTAACCGGACCGCGCAGAGTAGGGAAATCAACGATCATGTATCAGACCATACAAGACATGTTGGACATAGGAATCCCATCTAAAAACATTCTTTATGTTTCTTTCGACCATCCGCTTTTAAAAATGTCGGCCATGGACCGGATCTTGAAAATATTTATTAATAATGTCGCCGTAGATGAGCATATTTATCTCTTTTTGGATGAAATTCAGTATGCCCAAGAGTGGAACGGGTGGTTGAAGACGATCTACGATAACTACCCTTCTTATCGGGTGATGGCAACCGGATCTGCAAGTCCGGTCTTAAGCGATAAAATGCCGGAAAGCGGCGTGGGACGCTGGGTCCAGATTCGTATCCCGACCTTATCCTTTTATGAATATTTGGAGCTCCGCGGGATTGAAGTCCCTATCCTCGAACAAAAAATCAAACCAACGGCTTTAAGCGAATTAAGCCAGAAAGAACTGGCCGGATTAATGGGAAGCCTGGAACCGCTGGAGCGTCATTTTCACAGGTATTTATTGATCGGCGGTTTTCCCGAAATTGCACAAACGGACGACCTGCCGTATGCCCAAAGGATTATTCGTGAAGACGTGGTCGATAAAGTGTTAAAGAGAGACATGGTATCTCTTTTTAATGTGAGGCATATCGACGAGCTTGAACGCGTATTTCTATACCTGTGCCTGACGACCGGCAATATCGTAGAAGCAACGACAATTGCCAACAACATGGACATCACGCGACCGACGGCATTAAAGTATCTGGATTTTCTCGAGTTGGCTAACCTCATCTATATGGGCTATCCGGTCGATATGGCCGGGAAAAAAATACTGAAAGCAAAACCGAAAGTTTATCTGGCGGATGCGGCTATTCGGAATGCCGTCCTTCTGCAGGGCGAGGAGGTGCTGCAGGATCCCGATCAGATGGGCATGATCGTTGAATCTGCCGTATATAAACACATCAACACCTTCTACTATAACTTCAACCCAAGAATTGGATATTATAGAGATTCGAATTCACAAAAAGAAATCGATATTGTCGTTATGATGCCCAACTCCAAAATATTGATCGAGATTAAATATCGCGAGAATCCAAGAATTAAAGAGACAGAGGCTATTGTAGACTGGTCGAAAAAAGAGGGAGCGCCGACGGCATCTCTGCTGGTGACGAAGCATGCTGGGGATTATGGGATGTTGGATCATGCGCCTATTATGAGAATCCCGGCGTTTGCGTTCTTATACCTGCTAGGTCATGCGGAAAAAACGCGGTTTAGAAAACCGGAGTAGCATTTTAATATTTGAGTCGTAGACGCATTCCAAATTATGGCGTTCTTGCGAATCGCTGATATAATTGACCTAAAGCGATCGCAAAGGGACGATGGACATGAATAATAAAGTGAATCGATATCTCTTCTATTCCGGAACGGGTATTCTTGTTCTCTTTGTTGTAGGTGTCATTTTTGGAGCACTCCTCTTTGCGAAGACAAGCCCCTACACCGTCAACATCTATGGAGAAAAACCCGATCGGCATTTAGTCGAAATAAAAGACCCGAATCACCTTGTTAACTTTTACGGATATAACATACCGGATAAAAGAGTAAATTTAGACGTAGGAACTTACTATGTTCTGTTAAAGAAAAAGAGCAGGGAAATCTTGTTGATTACTGACGATGTTGAAGTCTTGAATAAACGACTGGATAACAAGAGTTGAGCTTAAGGCTACGAAATCCAAAAACAACAACCAGCAGGGCACCCCTTAAAGTAGGGTGCCCTGCCGCCGCAAGAAGGTTGTTGTTAACGTTGCGGTACACCTTTAAACCATACGGCTTTAAGGGACAGGGTGTCCGAAATGTTCGTTGTCGGATCGCCTTCGACCAATACGAGATCGGCACGCGCACCTGCGGCTATGCGGCCGCGATCATGAAGACCGAACCGGCGGGCCGGCTTGGAGGTAGCCGACTGCAGCGCTTCGACCGGCGTGAACCCGGCCTTAACGAGCAGCTGCAACTCGTGATGTACGCTGGCCCCATGGGCAAGGCCGCCTAAGTTCGGAACGGGAACGGGGGCGACATCCGTCCCGACCAGAATGTCCACGCCGGCACGGTGAAGGTCCATCACGTTTTTAAAGCTATTTTCCAAGTTGCCTTGCGGATAAGTATTGAAGCTGGCGTTCAAAATATCGATCCAGTCCGGGCTCAATTTGGAATGAACGCGAGCGTCATTCGCCAACTCCGCTGCCGGGTTCCCAATAATGGATGCGTTCAACACGAGGCACGGCGTTACAAATGCGCCAGAATCGACGATGGATTGTACGACCTCCGGCGTATATTCGGGCCTGTCGATAAACAGGTGACCCAATCCGTCTACGCCAAGATCGATGGCGGTTTGCGACGAACGGGCAGTTAAAACGTGGGCGATGACCAATTTGTCGAACTTATGGGCTTCATCTACGGCTGCCTTTAAAATCTCGTCGCTGAGTACAGGCAGGCCAGGGGCACCCATGACGGTTCCCTCTTCAATCATGATCTTGATATAATCGGCGCCATTCTCAACCTGAGCATGCACATGTTTAATCGCTTCTTCCACAGTCGTTACTTGCGGCACTTCATCATGATCGTGAGCATAAGCCGCTAACATCGCTTCCCGGTCTTCCTCCGACAATTTCTCCAGTTCCTTTAGTATGAATTCCGGAATTTCGCCATCATCGGGCAGCAACTCATCCGGATGTCCTCCGGGAGCGGTGATTGCCGTTCCTGCAGAGCGGACATCTGCGACGTCATCCACATTTTTTAACTGGATCGCTCGTCCTCTTTCCGTAAAATCCCCGTTCATTTCGAGTTCTGTCGTTACGCCGAAACGTAATGCATCGCGTAATCCGCCGATGGAAGTGTGGACATGCGCATCAATCAAGCCAGGCATCAATGTAGCATCCTCAGCATCGATGATCGTTGCATTTTCCGGAATATTGCCGCCTACCGCAATAATAGTGTCCCCTTTGATGACAACGCTCCTTGATGCGATTACTTTTTCGCCATCGAAAATACGCGCATTCGTAATGGCCGTCAATT
The DNA here is from genome assembly GCF_042649185.1 of Cohnella sp. GCM10012308. Classification (NCBI taxonomy): domain Bacteria; kingdom Bacillati; phylum Bacillota; class Bacilli; order Caryophanales; family Paenibacillaceae; genus Cohnella; species Cohnella sp. GCM10012308. The sequence goes on along the minus strand of NZ_JBHRYU010000029.1, from coordinate 37,257 downwards.
TGTCAGAAGAGCTTTGGATTTCTTGGTTCATTTTGTAGTTCCTCCTTGGCGTTATGCTTGAGATAATTCGTAGTTTAATTGTTAGATATCTAACTGTCAATAAGCTAATTTTTGTTTGACATGTTCTCTGGATCCCGATATAGTTTAATTGCTTACAGTTAGCTGTCTAACAGTATGGGGGGACGCTCATGAAGCCTCGCAAGGATACGCCTTATCTGGATTTGTTCCAGATTATTGGCCTTAAATTAAAGAAAAAAGCGGACGAGAGCATAAAAGAGCTAGGATTAAACGCGCAGCAAGGAAAAATAATCGGCTATATTTATGAGAACCAAGAAAAGGAATTAATCCAGCGGGATCTTGCCGATCGGTTTCACCTGCGCGGGGCCAGCATTACGAGCCTGCTTCAAGGTCTTGAGCAAAGAGGCTATATCGAGCGGAAAATCCCGACCAATAATGAACGGCAAAAAAACATTTATGTTTTGCCAAAAGCCGTTGAATTGATCGAGGATTTCAATGAATCCTTCCAAAAGGTCGAGGACGAAATCGTTCAAGTCCTTTCGGAAGAGGAAAAGCAAACGTTAAAGGAATTGCTCATCAAGATTAATGAACGCTTATAAGAAAGAATGGCAGTCGATCACAGGATCGTCTGCCATTTTTGGTTGGTCCGGTATATGTTAAAATTTAGTGGTTGGTTTATCCTGGTGGACTTCTTTGAAAGGCAGGGAAATGCTTGGGGACCGATATTCATGTATATATCGAGCAGAAGAAAATCAAAAGCGGAAATGATCTGAGGACAGAATGGATTAGCTTAGATGAATGGATATATGAACCTTACCCACATGAAGGAGCGTCATGATGACAAAAATACTGAACGGATTGGCTGTATTCTTTATTGTCGTAGGGATGATCTCGGGTATCATCCTTGGAAACGACGGCGCCGACGGATTTCGATGGGGCACAGCCATGACGTGGTGGATCAGCGGGATCGTCACCGGAATTTTATTCTTCGCGATCGCCATCATTCTGGATTATGTCGAAGACACGAATGCCCGGATACGGAACCTGGAATATGAGCTGCTTCTAAAAAACGCGTCTCGCGCTGCGCCGACAAACAGAGGTAACTCCAAAGCCGACTTAAACAAGCTGCGCGGATTGCGACTTGGGAATCCCGAGGAATAGCCAGCAGGCTGCTTTTTGAAAGGAGAAAAGGTGCATGATCATGATTCCGAAGCCCTTTATCGATCGTATGCGCGTGCTTCATGGCGAGGAAGGCGTGGCCTGGTGCGCGACGCTGCCTGAGCTTATCGCTAAGTATGCAAGTCGGTTTGAAATTAGCCCGGAGACGCCATTTTCCAACTTAACCTATAACTTCGTTATGCGCGTAAGGTGCAATGACGGCAAGCCGGCTGTGTTGAAGTGTTCGTTTATGAAAGATGAGCTCTCCAGGGAAGTCGATGTCCTCCGGGACTATGACGGTCGTGGAGCTGTTCGCGTGCTGGAAGCGGACGTGGGGGAGGGCGTCGTCCTGCTGGAGGGCGCCGATCCTGGCACACCATTGGCGAGTGTAGAGGATGATTCGCAAGCGACGGCGATCTTTTGCGATGTTTTTCGCCGCCTTCACCTTCCGGCAGCGCCTGGCAGTCCGTATCCGTCCATCAAGCAGCACTTCGCTGCCATTGAACGATATCGTGAGCGTTTCGATGACGATAAACGGTCTGCGCCGCTGCCTGAAAGTTGGGTAGAAAATGCCGAGGAATGCCTGCACTATCTGATCGCGACGACAAGCGAAAATGTCCTGTTGCATGGCGACCTGCATCACGGCAATATCCTTCGCCATGGCGAAGCGTGGGCTATCATCGATCCCAAAGGCATCGTCGGGGATATTCACTTTGATACGATCCAGTATCTGCTTAACTACGAGGATCGGGGCGGCGACCGCGACCAAGTGCTTCGGAATCGGATTGCGATCATGGCGGATCGGCTTGTCTTGGATCCTCGAAGAATAGCCATGTGGGGCGTGGCGCGGGGCGTGTTAGAAGCCACGTGGACCATTGAAGACGGAGGCACGGACTGGCATAGAGGCATCCAAATAACGCAGCGATTTTCTAACTGTCTGGATTGAGGCGTTATTTGGCATAGATGCGTAAGCGCCGTCAAATACGAACCGTATGGAAAATGCGCCGGATAAACCATATACTAGCTGTAACTGTTTTTTTGTTGAGGTGAATATCGAATGGATGAAGTCGATGATTCCAAGCAAATCGTATTGCAAATCGGCGGCGCCTTGAAGAAGTACAGAAAAGAAAACAATATGAGCTTAGACGACCTAGCAGCGTTAACGGGCGTAAGCAAGCTTACGCTGGGGAATATCGAACGCGGCGAGACCAACCCGACCTTGGGGATCATCTGGAAGATCTCGAAAGGCATATCCTTGCCGCTCTTTTCTTTGTTTAAATCCGAACCATCCGTAAGTCTGTATCGAGCGGGCGAAGGAATGCGGTTTTCGAACGATCAGAAGAATTGGACCATCGAACCTTTCTTCAAAAACGCAAGCAGCGATATTGAAATGTGCCGGGCTTACTTGCAGCCCAACAGCTCGTATCACCCCGAGGGTCATCATGCGAACACGACTGAGATTGCGACCGTCATGACAGGTTCCGTTGAAATTCAGGTCGATGGCGAGGCTTATACGCTCAATCAATACGATACGATCAGTTTCCGTGCGGATTGCCCGCACGCTTATACCAATCATACGGATCGCGAAGCGGTGCTTCATATATCTTTAAAATATGGTTTTTGAAGACGAAAAAATCCCATAGGTAATACAGCTTTTTAGATACAACGCCGAATTCCGTGCCGGGACTCAGCGTTGTATTTTTTTGTTCGTACATTTAGAAAGGATAAAAATTTTGGCGGCGATTCTTAGGCAGGTAAGCGCACATTCGGCATGCCGGAGCATTTCGGTGGCTTGCGGGACCCAAAACCTGCATTTATACATGTATTTTCTGCAGACCAACGGTACCCGATGGAATACCTGCAAATGTGCAGGTAAATTCAACGCATAAGCCGGAAATCCGGCTGATGGCGTAAAATAACTGCGCTTTTGCATCTATCTTGTTTAAAAGGGCCGACATCGGCGGAAATAGATGTATATTTGCAGGCGTTGCAGCGATAGAACGTCCCGGCCAACGATAGACCAACCCATCAGAACGCAATTTTATATATTCTAAAATACTTATTGTTAAAAATATTATACTATAATATACTTTTCTTGTTCGCGCGGACGAAGATTCATTGTTCTCTAATCGAGAAGAAACAAACATACGCTTGATCAGGAAGGAGACATGGAGAATGTCGGACAAACGAATAAAAGCAGCGGCCCTACCATCCTCTGTCGGGCTGTTAATACTCGGCATCATTGTTATTGCAGCTAATTTACGGGCCCCCTTAACCTCGGTCGGTCCTTTGGCAAGTCTCATAAAGGATGAGGTTCATCTTTCAAATACATTGGCAGGCTTGATAACGACCGTACCATTGCTTGCCTTTGCCCTATTATCGCCTCTGGTACCCAAATTGGGGCGAAGGTATGGGTTTGAACGCATGATTTTGATCGCTCTCATCTTTCTGACTGTCGGTATTATCATCCGTTCGCTCTCCGGCGCTGCAGGTCTGTATATCGGAACAGCCATTCTTGGATTCGCAATCGCCGTTTGTAACGTATTATTGCCAAGCTTAATCAAGCGGGATTTCCCGAGAAAGATTGGCTCCATGACGGGCGTTTACGCCATTTCAATGAATTTATGCGGAGCGATTGCATCGGGGATCAGCGTACCGCTTGCCGCGAACGCAGGTCTGAAATGGCAGGGCGCATTGGGGATATGGGGAATATTGAGCATTGTATCGATTCTTTGGTGGTTGCCCCAATTAAGAAATCAAGCCAAGCACGCAACTTCGACGAGACAACCGACGGTCAGCCACCACGTGAATGTTTGGCGTTCCCCGCTTGCTTGGCAAGTTACCTTGTTTATGGGGATCCAGTCGATGGTTTTTTATGTGCTGATTGCCTGGTTGCCTGAAATTTTGATACACCGAGGTATTGACTCAAGCCAATCCGGCTGGTACCTCTCCATCATGCAGTTAGCCGTGCTCCCGTTTACGTTTATCGTTCCCGTTATTGCCGGGCGGATGTCCAGCCAACGTTCGTTGGTGATCGTCACGACCCTTTTGCTGTTGACGGGAACGCTTGGATTACTCTATGGACGCTCCAGCGTAATTTTATTTTGGATTATCATCCTTGGCATCGGCGTTGGCTTCGCTTTTAGTTTGTCCATGATGTTCTTTAGTCTGCGTACAAAGCATGCCCACCAAGCGGCGGAACTGTCCGGCATGGCGCAAGCCGTCGGATATCTTCTGGCCGCGATCGGTCCCGCCCTCATCGGATATTTGCATGACGCGACAAATAGCTGGAATCCGCCGCTTTTCATTTTGCTGGGCGCTTCAGTCTTGCTGTTTATAGTCGGTATAGGAGCGGCAAGGGACCGGTTTGTAGACGCGGGCTAAGCAGCATAGGTTCGGGGAGACAGCCTGCCGGCGTGGTTCGGCGGGCTGTTTGATTATGTTGAAAGGAAGGAGAGCTTGGATATTTGTGGAATCCTATAAAGTGATGTAGGGCGATATGCCAGGCGTAAGGGAGGGTATGAAGGTGAACGAGACTACCTGTCTAGGTTGTCAGCTAGCGAATAAAGTGGTTGAAGCACATATTGTTTATGAAAATGACTGGGTCACTTGTATCTTAGATATTGCCCCTTTAAATGAAGGACACATGCTGATCCTGCCAAAGAATCATTTTCACGATGTGGATGATTTAGATGATGCGGCTTCAATTGAGATTATGCGTGCATCCAGGCTCCTCGCCAGATTGTTAAAATCACATTTTCAACCGCATGGCATCACGATTCTTCAAAACAACGGAACGTTCAATGATTTAAACCATTATCATATGCACGTCTTTCCGCGTTATGAGTCTGACGGTTTTGGTTGGCTAGAGCCTGTGGATACCGCGAATGCCAAAGACCGTTTAAAAGAGACGGCTGAAGCTTTGGTTGTGCTCGTCGATCAACGGCTTTGAGCTAAAGGATGGCTAATGATGATCACACAAAAAGAAATTCTGTTCATGGTGCAAGCGCAACTCGCTATCGATCTGAATTGCTCGATCGACGATCTCAACGGTGAAAAGGATAACATCGTCTTTGTTGAAGCTAAAGAGAATCCCGGTCGAAGACCTTTTCCACGGAAGGCGCGTTTTTTTGAAATCGTGTCTATGGGAAAATCAATCGTAGTCTCGGCTACATCCGAAAGGCTGCTCATTGCCAAAACCATGATGCAAGGAAAGGATAGGGATTCTGTATTCTCCCTGCCGATTATTAGAGGGCTTTACTTGCACTATGTGCCTGATGTGACAAAGCTAAATCGGGGAGCATCGCCCGCAGGCTTTTCATTCGAGCTCGTTAATCGAGAGGAAATGGCCTTTTTATTCGAAGCTCCAAGATTTAAAGAAGCGATTATCTATGATATAAGTCTCCCTTGGCAAACGGATCTTGCTGTACTTGCAAAGCAAGATGGAGAAATCGTTGGCGTGGCTGGAGCAAGCAAAACCTGTTCAAAACTGTGGCAGATCGGCATCGAAGTCTTGCCCGGGTATCGTAATTTGGGCTTGGCCAGTTATCTTGTAAACGAGTTAAATTTTGAACTATTAAAACGCGGCGATATACCCGTTTATGACGCAATTGCCAGCAATATCGCTTCACAAAGAGTGGCTCAACGTTTGGGATTTTACCTCGCGTGGGTTTCGGATTGGCGATGCAATTTTGAAGGACTTGAGTAATGGGGGAATTAAAGAGTATGGGAGGACGTATGTCCAAATTTAATTCCGAAATGAACATAATAAAAGAAAAGCCAGGTCTGTATATAGGGAAGAAGAACTTTACAAGACTTCTTGGATTCATTCATGGCTTTTTGCATGCGGAGTCCGTTTATCAAGTAGTAGAAGATCACTCAAGATTGTTTCCGTTACCTTTTCATTTCTTTCATGAGTTCGTACGGGTGAAATTAGGTTATTTTGAGTCCACATCCGGTTGGTACAACATGATTATGGATAAGAACAAGCACGATGAAGAGGCAAGCTTTGATGATTTTTTTCGATTATACGAGGAATTTAACCATCTTACAATCCAGAATTCTGTAACCGCCATATTGACTGAGGAAAACAAACATTTCCATATTAACGATCCTGGTACACCAAAAAGCGTAATTGATTTTGATGGAAAAGAAAACTGGATACTCGAGCCTTATTTCTCCAATCCGGAAAAATTATTTCTAATCAAGATGTCAAATAACATGGGTTATCTAAAAGTAATTCTTACAAAGAAAGAATGTTTTCTCGTATTTAAATTTAGTCGCACTAAAAAGAAGTCGATGGAACACTTTCATGAAAATTTTGGTGAAGATTTGAATTGGTTTAAAAGCAAATGGGAAGATGGACTTTTAATAAATAGAGAAATGAATTGGACCTAGTCTACAGTTATTCTCCTATTAATGAACTGAAAACAAGAATAAAGCGGGGTAACCATGAGATTTCAAATCGTTTGGAATGCTTTTTTCAAAGTTAAAAATGAGGACAAAGCAAGTCGACTCATAAAGCAAATTGAATCAAGAACGGGTCACCCCATCGTGTCAAAACAATTCGAGAGATTAAAGAGAGATCCTTCATTGTTGGGATCGACGTTTGTAACGAAATTAAATGATGATATAACGATGGAGGCAGCCGTCTTTGAGACGCTTCTGATCATTAATAACCTGGGTACCAACTGGACCGTTTCCAGGCCTAATATAACAAACGATCCTTTTACTCCTTCCGAAGTTATGCTTTCGTTTGAAGGCATGCACAGCAGTCCCTCGTTCCCGGGACTAACTTGGATTTTATTTGTGTTAGAGACGGATACGAAACTTCAGTATGGATGGGAGCATCTTAGTAGGTACGGGACGAACTTTGTAAATCAGATCGAGTAACGGATTTGGTTTGCTTAATAATAGAGTGAGGTGAACGGATTTGGGGATGGATGTCACAGCCTACTTAGGACATAACTTGTCTGCAGGGGATATCGAGCTATTATGTCTTGCTCTAAATTCAAAAAGATTAAAGTATGTGAATTTGTAACCTACCTTCTTCCACACAATCCGGAGGATGCAGGGTTGCTTTGGATTATTCGCGATGGAACTGACGGCACTTTAGAAATCGACGGACCTTGCGGGGTCTTGTTAACTTTCTCGGAGAAGATATGCTATTTTCATCATTATATCAGGTGGAGCAATTTTTTATTAAATGAAAAGATTCAAAGTTATATAAGGAAACTTGTGTACGATTTAGCCCGATTTTTGACAGCCCAATATGCTGTTTATGTCCCGGACAGTGGAGCGAAAGAGTCGTCCATTCTGGACTTTATCTGGGATGATGAAAATAAAGATATGGATTATATAAGGAATTGGCTTCTTGAACGCTGCGGAGCGCCGAAAGCAAAGATCGCAGATATCCATCAGCAGTACGAAGATTACTGGGAATCTGAGGGATACTACATTGATTACTTTGACGATTTACAACTCGATAAATCTGACATTTGAACGGGGACCTTTTGCGGTGAATCGGACCTTTTTCTCTCCTCGTTTCTCCGGTTGCTTACCACCCCAATTAAACCATCTAAAAAAGTCGGAATTTAGGGCTATTCATATTCCGCGTCCCATGCTATAGTAATTTTGTAATTTTAATTACACGTAAGCGACGAGGAGAACCATGCCGAAGAAAAAAAGCACTGCGGTGCTCTCCATCCGACTGGACGACGAGGTTCTCAAGGCCGTGGATTTGCTTGTCGAATCCGGGCTCGAATCCAATCGTTCGAGGGCGGTCGCCCACTTCGTTAATGTGGGGGTGCGGGCTTCCCACGATCTGCTGGTGCGGGCGAGAGAGCAGGCAGACAACCTTCAGCGGCTTAAGAATGAAATGTTCGAGGCGGTGAAGCATCGCGACATCGACAAGGTCGCCGAGCTGATCCACCGGGACGCGAGCCTGGTGAACGTCAGCAACCCGCAAGGGGAGACGCCCGTGCTGATGGCCGTGCTGCTTCGCGCGAACGACATCAAGGAACTGCTGCTGCGAAACGGGGCGGGCAGGCTAAACGTATTCGAGGCAGCCGCCGTCGGTTACAGCTCCCGGGTGAAGGAGCTGCTGGACCAATCTCCGCAGCTGATGAACGCTTACAGCCACGACGGCTTCCCGCTTCTGTCTCTGGCCGTACAATTCGGCAGCACCGAGACGGTGGAGCTGCTGCTGGAACGGGGCGTCGACATTCATGCGCGAAGTCGCGATGGCAGTCTGAACAACAAGGCGATACACGCCACCGTATTCGGGAACTACGGACATCTCGTAGACCTGCTGATGGCGTATGGCGCCGACATTCATGCCCTATGCGAGGGCGAGCTTAGAAAGGGCTTCAACGTGCTGCACGTGGCGGCTTACTTCGACAAAGCGGAGCTGATCAGAAAGTTTCTCGGTTACGGAGCCGACAAGACGGTAAGAAACGCGAGCGGCGAGACGCCATACGAATTGGCACTCTCTCTCGGACACGCGGCTTCCGCAGAGCTGCTCCTGAACTAGCTTGCAAACGATAACGACATTGATCCGATTACCATTACATACGACAACTCGACCGGACAGACGGAGAGTCGCTGATTTCTCAAAGCGGCCTGCGTCTGTCCTTTTAGTCGTAACGGAAGAGAGGAAGAGCTTGATGCAATACCGGAGATTGGGAAGAACGGGACTCAAGTTGTCCGAGGTCAGTCTGGGTACGATGGCGTTCGGGCGCTGGATCGACGAGAAGGCGTCCGGCGAGGTGCTGGATACGGCGCTGGAGGCGGGAATCAACCTGATCGACACTGCGGACGTGTACGGAAGCGGCATGGATAACGGCGACCGGTCGAAGTTCGGCGAGTCCGAGGAGATTCTGGGACGGCTCCTTCAGGGCCGCCGCAACGACATTTTACTGGCGACGAAATTCAGCGCTCATGTGGGTCCGGGCGTCAACGACGGAGGACAGAGCCGTTACCACGTCTACCGCGCGCTGGAGAACAGCCTTTGCCGGCTGCGGACGGATCACGTCGATTTGTACCAGATTCACGTATTCGATCCGGAGACGCCGATCGAGGAGACGCTGCGGGCGCTGGACGATCTGGTGAAGCAGGGCAAGATCCGCTACCTCGGCTGCTCCAATTATGCCGCTTGGCAGCTTGCGAAGGCGCATGGCGTAAGCGCGCTGCACGGCCTTCACCGATTCGAGAGCGTGCAACCGGAGTACAGTCTGATCACGAGAGGCATAGAACGGGAGCTCGCGCCATTCGTGCAATCGGAGCAAGTCGGCGTCATCAGCTACAGTCCGCTCGGCAGGGGAATCCTGAGCGGCAAGTACCGCCAGGGAGAAGCGCCTCCGTCGGAATCCCGGCTGGCTCATGGTGAGAAGCGGCTGGAGCTGTTACTCGATGCGAATCCGGCGTACGCGCTCGTCGACGGCATTCGCCCGCTGGCCGAAGCGAGAGGCTGGACGCTTGCGCAATATGCGCTCTCATGGGTACTCAGCCACTCTTTTGTGACCTCCGCGATTCTCGGTGCCTCGAAGCCGCAGCAGATTCGCGACTCGCTTGCCCATGCCAGCGAGAGGTTAATGGCAGAGGAACTCAAGGAAATAGACGATATTTCCCGCCGCATCGGTCTTTTTACGCTATAAAACCTTGTTTTCGCATTGGCAAACTAAAAATTAGGAGGAGAACCATCATGACGCAATCCCCACAAGCCAAGCCGTCCAAGCGCCAACTCCATCTGGGGTTGTTCTTGTTCTCGACAGGCTATCACCCTGCCGGCTGGCGGCTGCCGGAAGCGGCGACCGACGGCGCGTTCGATCCGAAGTTTCTGCACCTCGTAGCCCAGAGGCTGGAGGAAGCGAAGTTCGACTTCTTCTTCCTCGGCGACGCGCTCGCGACGAGCGCGGACATGCAGCACACGTTCCCGTCGCAGATGGTGCGTCTCGAGCCGTTTACGATGATCGCAAACATCGCGGCGGTCACCGAGAAAATTGGTCTGATCGTAACGGCGAACACGACGTACTCCGAGCCGTACACGGTCGCCCGGCAGACGGCGTCGCTCGATTACCTGAGCGGCGGCCGCCTCGCCTGGAACGTCGTGACCGGTATGGACGTGCGGGCGGCCCAGAACTACAGCCGGGAGAAGCACTGGGACAATTCCAAGCGCTACGACTACGCGGACGAGTTCGTGAAGATCGTACAGGAGCTGTGGGATTCGTGGGAAAACGAAGCGTTCGTCCGGAACAAGGAGACCGGCGAGTTCGTCGACGGCAGCAAGGTGCACCGGATCAATCACGAGGGCGAGCACTTCTCCGTCGCGGGTCCGCTGAACGTGGCGAGGCCGCCGCAAGGACAGATCCCGCTGCTGAACGCGGGCACGTCCGAGCGCAGCCGCGACCTGGGCGCGCAGCAATCCAGCGCCGTTTTTACAGGGCAGATCCTGCTTGAGCTCGCGAAGACGTTCTACGCCGAGATCAAGACAAAGGCCGTGCAGTACGGAAGAAGCACGGATGAAGTGTTCATCCTGCCGGGCCTCGTGCCGCTCGTCGGCCGCACGTCCGAGGAAGCGCGCGCCAAGTACCGGGAGCTGAATTCGCTGCTCGTGACCAACTACGACGTAACGCCGCTGTCCGCGAGAATCGGGATCGACCTCTCCGCGTATCCGCTGGACGGGCCGCTTCCGGACCTGTCGCTCTCGACGCTTCCGGGCGACGAGGCCAGGTGGCTGGTCGCGCTGGCGCAGAAGGCGGAGGGCCGCGAGGACATCACCGTCCGCGAGCTGTTCCACTACTTCGCCGCCACGTCGCGCGGTCATCTGCTCATCGTCGGCAATCCGGAGGAGATCGCGGATCAGATGGCGGAGTGGTTCGAAGGAGGCGCGGCCGACGGCTTCAACATCTGCCCGCCGTACATGCCGGGCGGCCTCGATCTGTTTGTCGACCTGGTCGTACCGGTGCTCCAGCGCCGCGGCCTGTTCCGGACGGAGTACGAGGCGGATACGTTCCGCGGGCACTTCGGCCTGTCCGTTCCCGAGAATCGCTTCGCCAAGAAGGCAGCCCTGCAAGGGGCGGGCGAGTAAGGAAGGGAGCAGAGCCACATGGGCCATGACGGCAAAAAGCGCTACCGGTGGCGCATTCTCATCGGGCAAGTCGCGCTGCTGCTCGCTTGCCTGGGTATCATTGAATACCTCGTACAAGCGGAGATCGTCGGCAGCTTGTACCTGTCGAAGCCGACCCAGGTCGCTGAAGAGATTTACAAGCTGTTCGCGGACGGCGAGATTTTCCACGACTTGCTCGTGACCCTTAAGGAATTCGCGGCGGGGTACCTGCTAAGCGCGTTCGCGGGCATCGCTACGGGAATGTTCCTCGTGCTCGTGCCGCACGCGGAAAACTTCTTCCGGCCGTTCCTCTCGGCGCTCCTGGCGATCCCGAAGGTAACGATCATTCCCCTCCTGATGCTCTGGCTGGGAATCGGGTTGTCGCACAAGGTCGCGATCGTGTTCCTGTTCTGCTTTTTTACCATCGCGTTCAATACCATCACCGGCATCAAGCAGACGGCGGAAGCGCACCTCAAGGTGGCTCGGGTGTTCGAGGCATCCAAGCTGCAGACAATCGTCAAAGTTATCCTGCCGTCGGCGGCGCCTACGATCTTCGTCTCGCTGAGAGTCTCCGCGGCAACCGGGCTCGTCGGCGCGCTGTTCGGGGAGATGGTCGCGTCCAAGGACGGGCTCGGCAACCTGCTGGTGCAGGCGACTTCCCTGTACGACACGGCGAAGGCGTTCGGGATCATCACGGTCGTGACGGTCGTATCGGTGCTTATTATCGGCATCATCGATCTGCTGGAGAAGCGCGTCGTGCTGAAGTGGAAGTCCTCTTAAGAAGTTAGCGAGCTTAACCGTTAGCACGCTTAACAGTTAGACAAATAAACAGTGACCTTTGAGGAGAGAGAAACCATGTTGAAGAAAAAATGGATGGGAACCGGAATCGTAACGGCGGCGCTTGCGCTTGTGCTTGCGGGCTGCGGCGGCAGCAACAATAATGCGGGAGGCGCGGCTTCTCCGTCAGGTTCTGAAGGCGCATCGCCAGCGGCATCGCCGTCGACATCTGCGTCGGCGTCGGCATCTGCTTCAGCGTCCGCGGAGCTGCAGAAGATCCGATACGCGCCGTTTAACGGCGTGAGCGGTCTGGCCGTTCGTTTCGGCATCGAGAAGGGCTTCTTCAAGGACGAGGGGCTCGACGTCGAACTGATCTCCACCCAAAATCCGATCGAAGCGCTGACGAGCAAGGATGTCGACATCGTAGACGTTGCGACGACCAACGCCATCGTGGCTGCGGGCAAGGGCGCTCCGATCAAGATCGTATCCTCGATGTTCCGCACGAAGGGGCCGTTTTACCTGGTCGCCAGAACGGGCATCGAGAGCGTCGAAGACCTCAAGGGCAAGAAGGTCGGCGCAGCCGTGCTCGGCAGCGGATTGGACGTATACACCCAGACGATCCTGAAGGCGCATGGCCTCAGCAAGGACGATGTTACATACCTCGCCGACGGCGTCAACGACGCGGCTTATGCAAGCCTGACGTCAGGCCAAGTCGACGCGACGATTATCCACGAGCCGTTCGCTTCTCTCGCGGAGATTGAAGGCACAGGCAAGATTCTCGCCAAGGGCTGGGATTACCTGCCGACGTTCCATACCGGCGTCCTCGCCTCCCGCAACGACTTCATCGAGAACCATCCGGAGCTCGTCGAGAAGCTGCTGCGCGCGTACTTCAAGTCGCAGGATTATGCGAAGAGCAACCTGGACGAGTACAAGAAGTACTTCCTCGAAAACGTGAAGATCAATCCGGCCGCGGTGGACAAGGCGTTCGAGCGCGAGAACGTACTGTGGGAGAACAATCCGGACGTAGACCTGAACGCGCTGAAGGACACGCAGCAGGTGCAAGTTGACCTGGGCTTCCAGGATAAGATTTACGACGTCGACAAAATACTGGATCTGCGGTTCATTCCGAAAAAATAACGCGAACGGGGGCGATCATATGGCGGGGTTCGAGGTCCGCGGCGTGTCTAAAGTATACGGTGGGGCGACGCCGACGGAGACGCTCTCGAATATCGACTTGACCATCGAAGACGGCGAGTTTCTGAGCATTCTCGGTCCGAGCGGCTGCGGCAAGAGCACCTTGCTCGAGATTCTGGCCGGGCTGCAGCTGCCCACCTCGGGCGAGGTATGGTTCGGCGGAGCGAAGCTGAAGGGGCCGGGCATCGAGCGTGGCGTCGTTTTCCAGGATCCTTCGCTGTATCCGTGGAGATCGGTGGCGAAAAACGTCCAGCTGGGACTAGAGATGCGAGGCGCCGCGAAGAGCGAACGGCGGGAAGGCGCGCAGCGATATCTCGACCTGGTCGGGCTGAAGGGGTTCGAGCACAAGTATCCCCATCACCTGTCCGGCGGCATGAAGCAGCGCGCAGGTCTTGCCCGAGCGCTCGCGAATGGCCCGGAGGTGCTGCTCATGGACGAACCGTTCGGCGCGGTCGACCATCTGACCCGGCTGCAGCTGCAGGACGATCTGCTGAGAATCTGGGAAGCGGAGAAAAAGACCGTCGTATTCGTCACGCATGACGTGTCCGAGGCGGTATTCCTGGGCGACCGGGTCGTGCTGCTGTCTCCGCGGCCAGGGCGGATTAATCGCATCTTCCAGGTGCCCAAGGAGCGTCCGCGAAAGCGCGACGACGCCGAGCTGCTGAAGATCCAGAATGATATTTACGCGGCGATTCACGAGGTGAAGTCTGAGGAGAGTTTGGAGTTTACGATCTAACTAAAGGCGAGCGCAAAGACAACAACGGCAAAGGAGACCGCGAAGACAAGCGGTCATCACGGAAAAAATGCGAAGGAGCGTGGAAGATATGTCATTGTCCAGTATAGCGAGCGTGGCGCAAGTGCAGGAAAGATTGGCGGGCGGCGAGCGCATCGTGCTGCTCGACGTGCGGTTTAATCCGAAGGATCCGGCGTATGGCAAGGATGCCTATGCGAAGGGGCACCTGCCGGGCGCCTTGTTCATCGACTTCAAGGCCGATCTGACCGACCCGGCCCAAGAGCATGGCGGGCGCAGCCCGCTGCCGTCGCCGGAGCGGCTCGCTTCTCTGTTCGGGTCTCTCGGCATCGACCGCGAGACCGCCGTCGTCGCCTACGAAGACGGCAACGGACCGGCCGCTTCGCGGCTGTGGTGGCTGCTCCGCTACCTGGGCGCGGATCGCGCGCAAGTGCTGGACGGCGGCTATGCGGCTTGGACGGCAGCCGGCGGCGATGTGTCTGCGGAGCCGGCAGCGGCCGTGGCTCCGCGCGAATTCGTGCCCGTGCCCAGAGCCGATTGGCTCGTCGGCGTGGAAGAAGTTCGCGCCGCATCCGCCGGGGGCGGTGCGGCGCTGGTGGACTCGCGTGACGCGGCGCAGTACACCGGGCGCGAGGCGCCGTTCGATCCGGTAGCGGGGCACATCCCGGGCGCGGCGAACTACTTCTGGAAGGACACGCTGGAAGAGAGCGGGGCATGGAAGTCGCCGGAGCAGCTTCGCGACTGGTTCGACGATCTGCCGCAAGACGGCGAGATCATCGTATATTGCGGCTCCGGCATCTCGGCGACGCCGAATGTGCTGGCGCTTTGCGAGGCGGGATATAACAACGTTAAGCTTTATTCGGGCAGTTGGAGTGATTGGATTAGTTATGAGGGGAATTCGATTGCTACCGGCGATGAAGAAGAACCGAAAGACGTATAATAGTATGTAGATTAATGAATACACCATCCGGTGCTTGTAGACCGGGGAGGTGTATTTTTTTATGGCTCGAAGTCAACACCATCGAGTGGCTCGATTGGAATTGCTATAGCCAAAGTTTCACATGGAGAATGGAGTTGTCTCTTGGGTTGGGGGGCACGAGAATCCACAATGAGTTCCCGTCCCCATTTGATTTGCTGCTGACCCTATGGAATACGAAAGTCAGGATTATTTTTGATTATAAACATATTGTATTAATCCGGCTTTTTCTATGTCTAATTTATCGACAGTCTTTACAAATATGTTCTTAAAAATTCTATAAGCTAGAAAACCAACTAAAACACCAATAAGATTCATTATTGAATCATTGATATCGATAGTTCTATAGGATATCTTTAAAATAATATTCATTATTAATTGAATTGTTTCAATAGAAAAGCCAACTATAAAACTAGTTAATAACATATTCTTACTGAGCATTTTAGACACGAAGTTAATACCAAACCCGAACGGAATTGTAAGTAAAATATTTAATAAATTTTCTCTGTTTAGTTTTAGGCTCAAGGGATTGTAGTTTATTTGTCTGATCATTTGACTGAAGGTTTCTTTTCCAAATACATCGGTATTGTACAAAATGGGGAAGAATGTATATTTGACTGATTGGATTAGATAAAGATAAAAAAGAGAAAAGAAAATGATATAAATAAATCCTTTTTTCATTAAGGAAAGAAATATAACAATAACTAGATAAATAAATAAGCTACAACCCATTACTAGGTAATTAAAATCTAACATTAAAAGTCACCTCATTTAGTAATCCCGATGTTGAAGCAACTAACCCCAAATATGATTTGGGGTTAGCATATAGGTTATAAAATATCAAGGAGTGGTGGTCTCAAGTTTACCCGTTCCTTCAATAATCCAGTTATCAACCCCACCCTTGTCGAAATTTAACTTATAATTTCCAGCAACTACACTACCTGCATTTATTACGAAGCTATCTGTTGCTGCTTGTGACCATGGAGGCGTGGCATAACCAGTACCTACCAAAGTATTTCCTCCGGTGCTGTTTGCTTTCCAAACAGTGATTGTAATCTGATTTGGGGTTGGTGCGGATCCGTTATTAGCGCCGACATTCCACACTTCACCGGTAACCTTCAAATTACCGGCGGTCATAGCATGATTGACACTTCCATATAACCATCTACCATCATAGTCATAAATATTCCAGGATGAAGAATTTGCAAAAACAGGTATAGCCATAACAAAAATAAAAATTAATGCCGTAAAACCTGATACAAGCGTTTTTTTCATAGTTGATGCCTCCCATATTTTATCTATGATAGCTGGCCAGCTTATCATCTTGCTTGGCATATGCTAATTCTGCATGATAAAATAGAGAGGACTAGTACAATGCATTTCGCATTGTACGTAGCTCACGGAACCAATATCAGCCCACCGTCCAAAGTTAGCTGATATTGGTTCTTCCTATTATCACCTTGCAAAATTATGCATAATATAAACCTTAGTTGCCAAAAGTTGTATCTTAATGCAGAATATCACTATGAGTTTGAAGTGTAAACAGGGCGTTGTGCCTAAAATTGTAAAATTATAAAGGTAATTTCTTGGGACTTACTGAACCGCAAATATTTCGACCTGGTTTGCTTGCTTGAGTCCGCCGCTCCCCTCCTCCCAATGCAGCGGTGCTTATGGGTCGCCGTGTCGATTTTTATCGCTCCATTTCGAGCTTGAGGGAGCTAGTTTGCCAGGACGATGGAGCAATGGCGCTAGCGGGGCAACATGCCATATTTTGGCGTCCTCCAATCTGGTCTTATGTATGCCGCAAGACGGCAAAAGCGATGGGATCATCTCCCCCAACGACCCGATCGCCACCGGCGACGAAGCCCGAAGGACGCATAAACGTATCCTTACAGCAAACAAGCCGCCAAAGCCCTCGGGCTACATGGCGGCTTGTTCTACATTTCCGAAGTTAGCACACGGCCAACTTTTTACCCTATCTACCTAACTATAGAACTGCCAAAATACAAGCTGCCCGACCAGAACAACCATCATCGCAACAGGCAGAATGGCCGACCACTTGTACAGCGCCGTTGAAGCAGAGCGTTTCTTCCTCCAGGATAGCAGCAGCGCACCTACCAAAATCGCAGCCAGCCCAGTCAAACCGTAGTTGACTAAAATCTGCGGATAGACTTCGGCATAGGCACGCTCATTGTTGCTGAGCATCCGCAAGGCAAGAATCAGATTGTTCGCCATAATACCGGTACCCGTCAAGGTGAGGCCAACCACCAGCTTTCGGCTCACGGTACGAGGTGCGGGGCGGCGTTTTCTGTCTCTCAGCGCGTTCCAGACTGCCCGTATCAGCAACACAAGCGGAGCGATCACAAAGTAAACGATGGCGAGCACCGCCAGCGCGGCGCTCAGGATCAGCACCGGCATGGATCTACTTGCAGGCAGCGGTAAATAATCGGAGGTATAGACCGAGATCGACTTTACCTCTCCATCCCTGACAGTCGCATACAGCATGGGCCAGGCATCGAGCGCTGAGTCTCCGCTCACTTTCTCATAGAGGTAAGGCTGCACCTGCTTATAGCTTCCGGTCCTGCCCGCTAGCGTCATCTGGAGCTGATCGGCTCCCAGCGGCTTCAGCTTCATCATCGTAAGATAGGGGAATAGCTTCATGAAGCCATGTTCAGGGCGGCGTGCAGCCACGAACTCGCCTCGAACCTCCGACACATCCGGCAGATTGATAGCTTCCGCCTGCGTCTGCGTGCCTACAATCGCTTTAGTCAGACCATGGACAATATCAGTTTCGCCGGCCTGGTTGGTCATAATGACGATCGCAAACCGGTCTTCGGGCACAAGCTGCATATTGGTGGAAAAAGCAATCGTGTTCCCGCCATGTCCGAGCGTCCGGTGTTGTCCGGGATATTCCCAGAATCCATGGGCAATGCCTGGCATTCCTTCAGCAGAGGTATGGCTCTGCGTCAGCATCGTACCCAGCGTCCCCTGTTTCTCGAACAGAGGGGACTGTTGTCCGGCCGGAGGGAGGAAGGCCATCGCAAACTTGGCCAGATCCTCCGCAGTGCCGTTATTGCCGCCGTTCGGGTACATGGACATATAGTTCCACGATCCCGGGGTGAAGGAACCTTCGCCTTTGAAGAAATAACCTTTGGCTTTATGCTCCAGCAATTCCGGGCGATCCTCTACGACGGAATGCGCAATGGAATGATTCATGCCCAGGGGGTCAAAAATATGCTGCTGTACGTATTCGTGAAAAGGCTGACCGCTTAT
The DNA here is from genome assembly GCF_042649185.1 of Cohnella sp. GCM10012308. Classification (NCBI taxonomy): domain Bacteria; kingdom Bacillati; phylum Bacillota; class Bacilli; order Caryophanales; family Paenibacillaceae; genus Cohnella; species Cohnella sp. GCM10012308. The sequence continues at coordinate 19,005 of NZ_JBHRYU010000029.1, read as the reverse complement.
TCTCTCCACGATATACGCAGCGAGCGAGTTGCCATAGTTCGAATAGGCCACAACCTCGCCGGGTCTATAAATCTGTGCGGGCTGGGCAAGCTGCAGTCCCTCCTCCAGCGACCGTACTTCCTCGGGGGATTGATAGGCCATATCGAACATATACTCTTCAAACCCGGCATTGTGGTTCATCAGATGAAGCATCGTTATGGGATCGTCGTATTTCAGCTTGGTCAGGAAGTTCTCCGGCAAATAGCTGCGGATATCCTCATTCAGATCGATTTTCCCTTGTTCCGCCAGCTGCATCACGGACGCCCATACGGCAAGCTTGCTGATGGAGCCCCACTCCATGACCGTATCCGTCGAGACAGGAATCTGCTGCTCCGCGTCTGCGTAGCCGTAACCCTTGGACAGCACCACCTGGCCATCCTTCACGATAACAACCGACGCGCCTACGGTTTGTTTTCCTATGTACGTTTTCACATAATCGTCGACAAAAGCTTCCAAACCGCTTAGCGGAATTCCGGAAGGCGTTGCCCCATCTGTTCCCACGGTAGCGTCCTCTGCTGCAAATGCTGCGATACTACCGCACAAAAACAGTAGCATGGAGAACACAATCGTACATCCTTTTCTTAACAATAAAACCTCTCCTCCAGGCAGGTAAATTCCGGCAGTCCCCCTATTTTAACAAAAGATCTCAAACTTGACCGTAGCATATTGTAAAAGGTACAAGCAGTTGCATCATTTTTAATCAACAAAAATATGTATTATTTACTATAATGGAAGTTCCAACAAGTTCACCAAGACGAAGCGACGGGGGGCAAAGAATAAGTTGATAACATGGAGGGGGAGGTACTTTGAAATATGTCTTAAGCACATTACTATTAATAATAGTAATGGGAATTACGGGGTGCAGAGTGAATGACGATAACCGGAAAATGACATTAACTGTCGGGGGAGAATCAGTTGATTATGTTATGTATAACCCTTCCGAATCAGAAAACGGACAAGATTATCGATATAAATTCGCTTTTCAAGAAGAACCTTTAACGCATATTAAATATATAAAAATGCAGGATAAAATAACGATTAATTTCGGAAATTCGTCTCCGGACAAAGTTAGTGTAAGCGACAGCTTACTACACTCGAACGGTGAGTATATCTATCCTGATGATTTGTCCTCCGTAACGCCACTCCCCATTGAAGATGGGGTTTCAGAATATATTTTTCAAAAAAAACCGGCCTCCTCATTAAGCTCGCAATTCGATAAATCAAAGAAATATTTTAGAGGGATTACCATTATGGCCAGTTGGGGGAAGCAACAAAAACAATATCTTTTCGTAATACGTACGGATGCATAATTGATAATCTTCAACACTACGGACCGGTTATATGAAAAGGAATTCGAGGACGCCTCTAGAGAACTGAGGTTGCTTGTTTCTTGTTGATTCATGTACAGAGAGGAGGGGGGAGGATCCGCGGCCGCCCCTGCCCTCGTTTTTCATACCCGGGTTAGCTTATCCGGATTTCGTACAACGAAGATCCTGGCAAATTGCCCGCCTTGGAGCTGTACGAACAGAGCCCCCGCGGCTTCGTCCCCCGAACGGAGTATCAAGCTCATCTCGCCGTTGAGCTGGGCAGCCTCGAAGCGGAGATTCGCCTGAACGACGCTTTTGAACCCGTCGAGCAAGAAACGGGCCACGGGAACGCGCATTTGTACCGGGCGAAGGGCCGCAACCGCTTTGCCGCCTCCGTCGGAGACGAACATGACGTCTTCGGTCAGCAGGGACAGCATATGATCGACGTTTCCTTGCTCGAGGGAAGAGAGGAACCGGCTCACCCAATCCACATCGACCGCTGCGGCCGCGACCTGCTCCTCCTCTGATATTTCCAACTTGCTTTTTGCCCGGCTCATCAGCTTCCGGCAATTCGCTTCTTGCTTGCCGAGCAGCTCGGCGATTGCGGGATAATCGAAATCCAGCGCCTCGCGCAGGACAAACACCGCCCGCTCTGTCGGCGTCAGCCGCTCCAGCAGCACGAGCATACCGTAAGACAGCAGGTCGCGGCGGACGACCGCCGTCTCGAGCGAATCCGCCTCCTGCGTCCGAATCGGCTCGGGGAGCCAGGGACCGACGTACGTTTCCCGCTTCTTCCGCGCCGATTTCTGCAGGTTGAGGCAGCGATTGGTGACCATTTTGCACAAATACGCCTTCGGCTCTTCCAGGCGCTCGGGATGGAGCTCGCCCGCCTTGATAAATACGTCCTGTACCGCATCTTCCGCGTCCGCCGCAGATCCCGTCAACTGATAGGCCAGCGTAAACAGGAGCGCCTTGTATTGATCGTACAGTTCCTCCATTTGCCGTCTCACCCTTTCCTGGGGCGTATCCCTATATTCGCCTCTTTATTTTCCAAAGAAACCCGCCTATACGCAAGCGTACAGGCGGGCGTTCTCATTTTTCTTATTCGGTCAGCTTCTTTAATTGATCGATAATATCCTCCGGCTCCATCCGCTTCATGAGGTCCGGATTCACGTGCGCGCGGCGGATGATGCCTCCCTTATCCACGATAAACGTCGCCGTAATCGGTAGAATCCACCGGTCCGTTTGGTTGAACTTGGCGAGATCCATACCGGATTTCTCATAGAGGTTCTGCAAGTAATCGGGCAATTCGTACAGCACCCGGTAGCTGTCAGCGACATGGCCGTTCGAATCGCTTAACACGCGGAAGGTGAGGTTCTCCTTCTCCTGATGGGACAGCGAGTTGTCGGGGCTTTGCAGCGACACGGCCATCAGTTGCCCGCCAAGCCTCCCGATCTCCGGCAGCAACTGCTGGTAAGCCCGAAGCTGGAGATTGCAGAACGGACACCAGCTGCCGCGGTAAAAGGTCAGAACGACCGGTCCTTTCGCAAGCTCGTCATATAGATTCACGCGCTCTCCAAGCGGGCTAGCCAGCGTAAAATTCGGTGCTGGGTCCCCTTCCTGCAAACCGAAGACGACACCGGACGCCTGCTGCTCCTTGATGTGCCTAAAAACCTGCGATTGCACTTCTTCTGGCGCGACAGCGATAAAATGTTCCTTCGCTTGATCCAATAACGGTTTAATCGCCACGGTGCAACACTCCCTTTAAAATGGAATCGTTTACCGCCATTCCACAATTTCATCGAGCGTTTGCCTTGCCTTCGGACGTTTAGGATCCTCTTGACGATATCCGAAAGCGACCATACAGGCTAAACCGAAATCGCCGCCGTAAATAATTCCTTCATTTTGCAAAATAGCGGTCACCTGTTTTCTGTCAAAGCCTTCGATCGGACACGAATCAATGCCGATTTGAGCCGCGGCGGTCATCATGTTGCCCAATGCGATATAGGTTTGTTTGCTGGCCCACTCGAAAAGGAGACGATCGTTGTCTTCGAGCTCCGTTTCCACGAAGGTTTGATAGGAACCCAGGAAATGCGGAATAAGCGCTTCAGGGAAATGATGAACGTCGTTCACCATTTTGGTCACATGAGCGGAATCATGCTTTAAGCCTTGTCTGGCCAAGATCACGACAAAGTGGCTCGCGGTAGGCAGAGAACCTTGGGCACCGGCGGTTACAGGTTTTAATTTTTCACGAAGCGCCGCATCTTGGATCACGACAAGCTTCCAAGGCTCGAGGCCTGCCGAGCTTGGAGACAGTCTTCCGGTCTCCAATATAAAGTGAAAATCTTCATCCGGAATCTTTTTGTTCGGGTCGAATGACCTACAAGCGAACCTGAATTGATGAGCTTTCAAAATTTCTTGTTTTTGGCTCTCCGTCCCTACCATGTGAAAACAACTCCTTTTGCGATTTGCACATATAACAATGCAGGGCGCCGATTTGTGACAACGGCAGCAAAATAAATTTGACTGAGCGGATCGGATGGGAAGCCTTCCTGCGCAATTCTCCTGCCGGCCATCTGGTTTCTGTTCGTTCATTCGGCGGGTAATAGAGCCAAAAGGAGGGGCTGCCATGCCGTATGCGAAGTTTTTTCGAATCATTCTCAGCGTTATTTTCGTGCTGCTGGCGATCTTTCTTCTCTTCCTTGATCGCTTCATGTTCGCGCCGATCGTTCGGATGTTCGACATTCTGCTTCTGCCGATTGCGCTATCCGGCTTTCTTTATTACCTTCTTCGCCCGATCGTCGGCTTTCTACATAACCGGGGGATGAAGCGTTGGCTTGCCGTCACGCTGCTCTATTTGGCGTTTGCAGGTTTAATCGCCCTGTTTGTCTGGCTGGTGTGGCCGACGCTGCGCGATCAGACGAACAACTTTATCAACAACGCGCCCAAGGTCGTGGAGGATCTGAGCGATCAGGTTCAGGATCAGACCGAAGACGGGAGCGTGGTCTCCTCGGTCCTGCCGGAGTCGTTTGATTTGGAAACCCGCATTTCGGAGTACGCCCAGAAGGCCGGCGCTTGGGCCTCTACGTACCTGACGAGCATCATTTCCGTCATTTCCCGTGCCGTCGTGCTGATCGGGGTCGTGCCGGTCATTCTCTTCTTTATGCTCAAGGACGGGCGCAAGCTGGAGGATTCCCTGTTGTATCTGGTGCCGCGCAAATACAAGGCCGAAGGGCGTGCGGCCCTGTCGGAGATTGATGAAGCACTCGGTTCGTTTATCGTAAGCCGGGTTGTGCTGAACATCATTCTCGGCGGTCTCATGTACGTCGGCTTCTTGATCATCGGGCTTCCATACGCGCTGCTGCTGGTGCTTATATCCGTCGTACTGAACTTTATTCCGTACATCGGCGCTATTCTGGCGGCTATTCCGGTCCTCGTTGTCGCTTTTATGCAATCTCCCATGCTGGCGCTCTGGTCGCTGATCATTATTCTGGTTGCGCAGCAGATCCAGGATCATATTCTGACGCCGATCATCTTCGGACGGACGATGGCGATTCATCCCGTCACCATTATCGTGCTCCTGCTGCTTGGCGGCGATCTCGCAGGCGTGCTGGGCATGCTGCTGAGCATCCCGGTCTATATTGTCGTTAAAATTTTGTTTACGCACATTTACAAGCTATTCTTCCAGGAGAAGGTGGAAGAGATCGTAGAATAGCGGCGATCCAAGACGCAGGATGTCATTCTCCTGAACGCCAAAAAGCCCTCCGCCTGAACGGCAGAGGGCTGAGTTCCGAGATGGGGGCGAGGCTGCCGGTTACAGCTTCGCCTTTAATTATAGCTTCGCCTTGATGTCCTTCAGGTACTTGATGACGACGGCGACGGCGCCTATATAATAAGCTGTCTTCACGATCCAACCCGTCTCGTCCATCAAAGCGATACCAGACAGTATGAGGAGCGGCAGCAAGTAGACGACGATTTCCCTCAGATAGACGAGAACCGCTTCATTCGCGTTAACAAACTTGTTTCCTTGGAGCGACTGGAAGAGTCCGACCAGGAAGTCGACCGCCATCGAGCCAAGCACAACCCACAGCGCAACCTCCATCCAATACGTCAGTGCACCAATCATACAGAATCATCCTTTCCTGCGTAGATTAAGATTCCACTAGCAGGATATTCAGCAGAGGACAGGCGCATGCGTACATGGTCGAAAAGCAGGCTTTAGAGAGCGTTCGGGGCGGACCTGCTTAAATCTGGTTCTGCCCGCCATCGATAAATAATTCGATACCGTTAATGAAGCTGCTGTCTTCGGATGCCAGAAATACGACGGCGCTAGCGACTTCTTCCGGCTTTCCTACGCGCTCCAACGGAATTTGCTGCGCCATTTGCTGCAAAAACTGCTGCGATTCTTCTTCGCTGCTTGCCAGTCCCGTCAATCCGGGCGTATGAATGACGCCGGGGCTGACGGCGTTAACCCGGATTTTGCGCGATTGCAAATCAACGATCCACCCTCTGGCAAAACTGCGAATCGCCGCTTTCGTGGCGCTGTATACGCTGAAGGCCGGCATGCCCGACGAAGCGGCCGAAGAGCTGGTAAGAATGATCGAGGCGCCGTCCTTCAAGAGCGGCAGCGCTTTTTGAACGGTGAAGATCGTTCCTTTTACATTGATGTTAAAGGTCTTCTCGTAATGTTCTTCCGTAATATCCCCCAACGGAGCGAACTCGCCGCCGCCTGCGTTTACGAACAAAACATCGATTTGTCGATGCTGGCTGCGAATGACTTCGTACAAATGATCCAGATCGGCCAGCTGGGACACGTCGCTCCGGACACCCGTTACATTCGAACCGATTGCCGTTACGGCCGCATCGAGTTCAGCCTGACGACGACCGGTGACGTACACATATGCGCCTTCTTTGACCAGCCGCTGCGCGGTCGCCAATCCGATCCCCGATGTTCCACCCGTAACGACTGCCACTTTACCTTGAAGTTTTGCCATTGAACTCACTCCCGTTGTTTAGTTATTTATTTAGCGTACGCTAAATATATATCCGAACAGGCGGGTTGTCAATGATTAATTTAGCGATCGATACATTAATGTCAAAAATGATCTTGCCGGTTTGCGCTGTGGAACTGTTCCACTATAATTAGAACTACTTCTACCTGTATTAAATTGAAATAAAATCGACGGACAGGAGGAGAAAGCGATGGCAAAAGGAAGACCTCGCGCTTTTAATATCGAGACTGCATTGGATCAGGCCCTCGATCTGTTCTGGCGAAAAGGCTATGAGGGCACGACCATCTCCGATCTTACGGAAGCGATGGGCATTAATACGCCCAGTCTCTATAAAGCGTTCGGCAATAAAGAGCAGCTTTTTTTACGAATTTTGGACAGGTATGCGGAAGGTCCGGCCGCTTATATGATGGACGCTTTTAAACAGACGACCGCTCGCGGAATGATCGAAGCTTTATTGTACGGCGCGGCGCATGCAACAACGGATCCGGAGACCCCGGGCGGCTGCCTGACGATCCATGGCGCAATCTCGACGGGAGAGGCGGGCCAAGCCGTCAAGCATGAGCTGGATGCCAGACGTGCGGGCGGCGAAGCCGCTATGCGGGAACGGTTCAAGCAGGCGCAGACAGACGGCGAGATTCCATTGGACGTGGATGCGGATCGTCTGGCCGCATTTTACAGCACTGTTTTTCAAGGACTTGCGGTCCAGGGCGGGGCCGGCGCCAGCGAGTCCAAGCTGCGGCATGTGGTAGATATGGCGCTTCAGCTCTGGCCCGGTTCGCCCCAATAAGTTAAACGTCGAAGATACATCGCCAAGCGGCTCAGCGCCAGGGCGATGTATTTTTTTGCAACGAGGCATAGTTCCCGTTCGGGAACTATCTTACCAAACCGTGCCTATCGCTCGAAAAAGTGCATTCTATCCGCATCGGAATAGCTGTGATAGGATGATCCCAATAGAAAGGAAGGTGCCGCATGTCATCGTATCGTTTGGATGTAGGGGAGCAGAGGATCGTCTGGGGGACCCGGCTGGAAGCTGCCGCCGGCCAGAATGCCGGACCGGGCGGGGAGACCGTGAAGCCGTCCGCCGACAACGGCTTGTGGGAATGGGACATTCCGAACGGCGTGTACACAGCCAGAGAGATCGTTAAGGCGTTAAGCGTGCTGCTCGAAGCAATCGCCGTTCAATTAGGGGAGTCGGCAAATCGCGAAGCGCTGCTGGCGAATATCGAGAACACGCTCGCAATAGCCGGGCGGGAAACGGCGCTTCCGCTGGCCGCCTTGGAGCTAAGCGACTATGGGAGGCTAGAGCTGTCCGAGCAGGCCAGCCGGATCGGGATGACGCTATCGCAGTGGGCCCGCGCGTTCGACGGCGAAGCACGCGGATTACAGGAGCTCGGCGATGAGGTGCTTGGGCGTCTCGTATTCCGGAGCCGGTGCGATAATCATCTCTGGACGCACGAGGTGACCGATATGCTCACGGGGCCGGCAGGCGGCCCATCCGTCATGCAGCTGTTCAACGAGTACCTGCACGAGATCGTTCTCCTCCGTGACGCGCTTCTCCCGTTCGAGAATTGGCAGGAGGTGCCGCTTGCGCTGACGGCGCGGCCATCCCGGGGGCTGCGGTATACCGAACAAGCGCATACCGCGTTCCTCTCGCAGCTGCTGGCCAGGCCGCTGGACCACAAGTCGCTCGTTCGCTATGCGGCAAGCCTGCTGGCGCCGGAGCTGGCTGCCGGCGGCTATGGTTTTCAGTATCGGCACGGGACGATTCTGCCGGCTAGCCTGGGGACCGAACTGGCGGAGGCGCCGCGTTATCTTCTTCGGTGGTACCCGGTGCAGACAGTCGAGTCCGGCGAAAGGGATGCGATCGCTTTTGCGTATGAATATCCCGACTATTACAAGGCGCCGCGATCGCAGCTGGGGCCCGGTTCACGGGAGAGCAGGGGAGGAGAGGCGGAGTTGGGCGGCATCGCCGAAGCGAGCCTGCAGGCGTCCCTGATCGGCAACGATGAGGCGGTCATTACGTTCCAGCTGTCTGCGGGTGCCGACACCGATACCGATACCTATAACGTCGACTTGGGCCAAATTTTTCGGGGCCATCGATTTCATTACCGTGCAGGTTCTGCAGAAAAGAAGCCGGCCGGCGCGTCCCAGGCGCATGAGAAGCTCGATATCGCACATCACGCCGCGGACGCTGTCTTCTCTCTTTCGGGACTGGTGACGAACGAAGCGGGAACGCATGAGATCGCGACCGGAGGAAATGAACTCGTGACGAGGGCGCTGCTGGGAAAACTCTACCCGGAAAATGTCATTGTTCTCGAACGCGGAGATGCAGAAGAGCTTGAGGCGGCAAAAAACGCAGGCAAGCGATTCGGCGCCAAGTTTCTCCTCCGCCCCGGGCAGGATCAGGCGCGCTGGTCCTCTGTCGCCGAGGCGTCGGCCGGGAAGCTGTCGATATAATCGGCCCCGAATTCGCACAGCTGCTTGAGTATGGGGACCAGCCGCTTGCCGCGGTCCGTCAGATCGTACTCCACCTTGAGCGGGACCACGGGATACACGCTGCGTACGACCAGCCCGTCACGTTCGAGGTCGCGCAATTGCTCGGTCAGCATCTTGTGGGTAGCGCCGGGCATGAGCTTCTGCAGCTCGCCGAACCGGAAGGTTTGGTCGTTCAAGAGGCTTAGGATGAGAATCTTCCATTTGCCGCTTACGAGCTGCATCGCGACCTCGGAGGCGCAGCGGTACTCTTTATCCCTGAACTGAATCATGCGGGTCCCCCCATTTATAAAACCGAGTAATTCCATTTATTTACCCAATATTTTAGCAAAACGGCAGAGCCGCTTCAATCGTTTTCTCCCGGCACTCGCAGGTTCGAGGTGACATTCATGGCTTCAGATCGTTTAGACCGCATCATGGAGATTATCTCCATGTCGCTGCAGCCCTTGCTGAAGGGGACGGTCCTGTATACGATTCCGATCTCGCTGCTCTCCTTCGCGTTAGGACTCGTATTTGCGCTGGTTATCGCCCTCGCAGGCTTATCGGCCAACCCTTATGCCCGGGTTCCCGCCCGGGTGTATGTGTGGATCATTCGCTGTACGCCGATTCTGGTGCAGCTCTTTCTCATATTCTACGGTCTGCCAAGCCTAGGCATGCTGCTGTCGCCGTTCGCCAGCATCGTGATCAGCCTGACGATCTCGGAGGCGGCCTATTCGTCGGAGATTATGCGGGCGGCCATCCTGTCGATCCCGCGCGGTCAGTGGCGTGCAGGCTACGCGCTCGGCATGTCCCGGAGCCAGAACCTCTTCCGCGTGATTTTGCCGCAGGCGTTCCGGATTTGCGTGCCAAGCTTCGGCAATCAGTTCATCACGCTGTTTAAAACCTCGTCGTTAGCCGCGCTCGTGACGATCCCCGATTTGTTCGGCGCCGCCAAGCTCATCGCCGCCTCGACCTTCGAGCCGATGCTGCTGTATCTGATCGCAGGCACGTATTATCTCGTTCTCTGCTCCGCGCTGACGATCTGGCAGTCCCGGCTGGAGCGGCGGCTTGGCGCCTATCAGACCTAAACCTAAGGAAGGAGGGGGCGATCCTGCTGCTTACCCTTCAAGGCTTAACGAAGCAATTCGGCGACGTACCGGTGCTTAAGGCGATCGACCTGGAGCTGTCCCAAGGGACGACGACGGTCGTGATCGGGCCGTCCGGCTCGGGCAAGTCGACGCTGCTGAATTGCATCAACTTATTGGAGCTTCCGACCGGCGGGAGCATCCGCCTCGGCGAGTCGCAGCTTCGCTTCTCGCAAGCGGACAAGCCGAACCCGAAGGAAATCCTGGACTTCCGCCGGCAGACCGGTACGGTTTTTCAAGGGAACCACCTGTTTCCCCATATGACCGCACTCGAGAATGTCATGGTCGGCCCGATCACCGCCCGCCGGTTAACCCGTACAGACGCACAGGTACGCGCCGTCGCGCTGCTGGAGCACGTCGGCCTGGCGGCCTTCCGGGACCGCTATCCGTACCAGCTGTCGGGCGGACAGCAGCAGCGGGTCGGCATCGCCCGGGCGATGTCGATGGAGCCGCAGATTCTCCTGTTCGACGAACCGACCTCGGCGCTCGACCCGGAGCTGGTCGGCGAGGTGCTGGAGGTCATGCGCGCCTTGAGCCGCTCCGGCATCACGCTTGTCGTCGTGACGCACGAGCTGGAATTCGCCAGCCGGGTCGCGGACCGGGTGCTGTTCATGGACCAGGGCACGATCCTGGAGAACGGAACCCCGGAGGCGGTCTTCGTGCATTCCCGTCAGGAACGAGTACGGCAATTCGTGAGCCGTCTGGCACCGGGTGTCGCATCGCTTATTCCTGCGTATTCGATCTAATTTTCTATTATCGGAGGATGGTTCATCTTGTTCAGAAAAATGATGTATCTCATGGTTGCGGCAGGACTGCTCCTGAGCGGATGCAGCGCCGACAAGGCCCAAACCGCCAGCACGCTTGCGCAGTTAAAGAAAAAAGGGGAGATCGTCGTCGCCACCACCGGCACGTATCCGCCTTACTCGTTCCACGACGCCAACGGCTTAACCGGCTTCGATATCGATATTTCCAATGAGGTCGGCAAGCGGATCGGCCTGAAGGTGAAGTTTGCCGAGGTCGAGTTCGCCGGCATGTTCTCGGGCCTGGACGGCGGCCGCTTCGACACGATCCCGCAGCTGTCCATCACTGAGGAGCGGCAGAAGAAGTACGACTTTTCCGATCCCTATCAATTTTCCAATCTGACCCTGATCGTGCTCGAGCAGAACAAGGAGATCAACGGCTTCGCGGATCTGAAGGGGAAGAAGACGAACGGGCTGGCGGAATCCGTGCAAGGGGCGCTTGCGTTAAAATACGGGGCGACGCTAGTGCCGGAAAACGGCGACTCCGTCGAGCTGCTGCAATCGAAGCGGGTCGATGCGCTCATCTATAACAGCTTGTATTTCCTGGACTTGCAGAAAAAGCGGCCCGATCTCAAGATCAAAGTGGTCGACCAGTCCGAAGATCTCGAGACCGCGGCATTCCTGTTCCGGAAGGGGAATGCGGATACGATAGCGGCCTTCGACGAAGCGCTGAAGGCGATGCACGCGGACGGCACCTACGCCCGGATTTCGACGAAATACTTTGGCAAGGACATTTCCGAGGGCGTAAAACTGTAAAATGACGCGCGTGGCCGATCTCCTTCGATCAACAATGTTATAATCACCTTAGAAGTTGCAACCGGAGAGGTGATCGGCATGAGCGTCATACGTTTGGAGAACGTCACGAAGAAGTACGAAGATTCGATGGTTTTTCGCGATATTTATTTTCGGGCGATGCAAGGAGAGCGGATCGGTCTCATCGGACGGAATGGCGCCGGCAAGTCGACGGTATTCAAGCTCATCCTGGGGCAGGAGGAACCGACGTCCGGCAAGGTAGAGATCGATCCCCAGGTGAAAATCGGATATTTCTCGCAGTTCTCGGAGTTGAGGGGCAGCCTGTCCGTTCAACAAGAGCTGGAGGCGTGCTTCGAGCAGGTCGCGGCGATCGAACGGGAGCTGCAAGAGGTCGGGGATAAACTGGGTACCGTTACCGACGACAAAGAGATGGACGGGCTGCTCGCCAGGCAGGCGGAGTTATTCGAGCAAATGGAGCATCTCGATGGCTGGAACGTGTCCGTCGAGATCAACACGGTGCTGACGAAGCTGGGATTCAACGACAGGTCGCGCCATCAGCCGATCGATGAGTTGTCAGGCGGGTGGCGCAACCGCGCCGCGCTCGCGAAGATGTTGATCCAGCTGCCCGACGTCGTGCTGCTCGACGAGCCGACCAATTACTTGGACATAGAAGGCATCGCTTGGCTGGAGCAGTGGCTGTACCGGTTCAAGGGCGCCATGATTCTGGTGTCCCATGACAGGCAGTTCATCGACAAGGTCGTTACGCGCACGATCGAGATCGAGAATTATCATTTTCAGGAGTACGAAGGCAATTACACCGATTACGTTCGCAAAAAGAAGATGCGCAAGAAGGAGCTGGACCGTCAGTTCGAGTGGGAGGAAGAGCTGCTGCTCATGGAGTCCGAGGCGATCGACGACCGCGCGAACAGGAAGTCGGGCTCTAAGGACCGGCTCTCGCGCAAGCTGGCGGATAACAAAAAGCGAATCGAGCCGCACCCCGTCAACGTGCTGATTACCGATATTTACGAGAGGCTGCGCTTTCCGGACAAGCTATGCGAAGCGAAGAAGATCGGGCAGACCTACGAGGGGCGGCAGATCTTCGAGAATGTCAGCTTCGATATTCAGAAGGAAGACCGCTTGGTCATCGTGGGGCCTAACGGAAGCGGGAAGTCTACGCTCATCAAGGCGCTTACCGGGCAGGAGAAGCCAGAGTCCGGAGAGGTAGTCTGGGAGAAGGGCGTCAGTTACGCGTACTTCAACCGGATGTGGGGGGAGCTCGATCCTAAGGATACCGTCAGCCACGCGGTGAATACGTACGGATTGGGACTGGACGCTCCCCGTAAAAAGGTGAACAAATTCCTGGCCATGCTGCAATTTTCGGAGGCAGATCTAAGCAAGGTCATCGGCGATCTGTCCGGCGGGCAGAAGGCGCGGGTGGCACTGGCCAAGTGTCTTCTCTCCGGTGCGGCCGTGATCATCCTGGACGAGCCGACCAATCATCTGGATCTCACGAGCATTCAGGTGATGGAGCAGGCGCTGATTCATTTTCCAGGCGCGGTCATTACGGTAAGCCACGATCGCTTCTTCATCGACAAGATCGGGACGAAGATGCTGACCTTCGATCCGTTAACGGGAGTGACCGAGCAAAGTTTATAGACGCGAGCCAGAGGGCCGCGACAGGTTGCCGGGAGGCAGGCTGTTGCGGCCCTCTTAGCGCTTCTATTCGTATTATCTCCAGAACGTGATTTTCTCCGAATCTAATCGAACGGATTCATACCCTTCTTCTTTGGCTTTTCCAATGGAAATAATCATGACCGGAACATAGCGTTTCTCGTCCAAATCAAATGCGTTGGCCACCTGATCCGTTTCAAAGCCCGCCATCGGATTCGTATCGTATCCGTGCGCGCGAGCGACCAGCATGAGCTGCATGGCAAATAGGCTGCTATCGATTTTGGCGACTTCAACCAGGAGTTCTCTAGGCAGCGTCGGGAACATCGACAGGATCGTTTTCAGCTGGCTGTCTCTCACCTCTGCCGGCATTTTACCTTGCTCCACCGCCGCATCGTAAATTTCTGTGGCATAGGCGTAGCTCTGGATATCTCCGAAAATGATGAGCATGGCGGATGAAGTGTCGTTTTGCAGCGTGTTAAAACGTACAAGCGGTCGAAGTTTTTCTTTTCCCTCCGGGGTATCGACCACCGCGACGCGCCAAGGCTGCATATTGGCAGAGGAAGGAGCCAGGCTGGCTTCGGAAATGATCTCGCGCAGCTCGTCTTTCGATATTTTAACGTTTTCGTCATAGTTGCGAACGGAACGCCGGCCCGTCACAATGCTGGTAAAATCGTTGCTTTGGATATTTTTAAACATATAATCGCTCCCTCGTATAACCCTGATTTATTGACTTGGCATGCGCCATTGGTTATCCTATTCGCATTATGAACTATGAACTTAAGTTCATAGCAACAGGTAGAAGAGAGGCTCATCATGAAAATAAATGACGTTTCTAAAATGACAGGTCTGCCGATCTCCACCTTGAGATTCTATGAACGCAAAAACATAATCCCGGACACCTTCGTTAAACGGGATCCGAATAATTACCGCATATACTCGGAGGAGGTCGTCGACTATCTCAATGACGTGAAGACACTTCTGTCCGTAGAATTTTCAATCGAAGAGTTAAGCTTGCTGGTCGATCAGCAGCATCCTTTTTCAGCCGAGGCCAAGAAAAAAGTGGTGGAGCAGAAGCTCGCGGAAATCGAAAATCTTCAGCGGCAACTGAAAAAATCGAAGGCGTTTTTGAAGGCTATCCTGGATGGAGAAGCGAAGTTTCAAACGAAGTGTTAGGCGGGACACCTTGTCCATGCGGGCTCGGAATCTGGAGCCATCTGCCAGCCGTGCAAAACGATCGCGTCGCCGAACTGGATTACGACATGTTCCTGCAGAGCGATCCGATCACGGTCATGAAGCAAGCGGATTTAATGGCGATTATCCTTGTGGAGCAAGCGAGTAAGAAGTAAGGCCGATAATACGATAAAAGCAGGAGCCGTCGGCTTCTGCTTTTATTTGGCTAATTTAATACGTGGCAAGCGTGGTGCCTGAAGTGATGGCTACAAACGGAGGCAAATACGCCAGTTCCGGAAGCGTCGGTCACGTCACTACGTTCGGTTCCTGGTTCTCGCCGACAGCTTCGTAATCGACTCGATGTCCTGATCGGTTAATTGATCGAGAAAATGCTCGCGGATCGCCTTCGATACGATGGGGAGCGCATCCTCCAACACCGACTTGCCGGCGGAGGTTATCGTCACTTCAACGCCGCGCTCTGTGTCCGACGGTTTTCGCAGCACCAGTCCGCGCTTCTCCATGCGCGTCAAATGATGGGATAAGCGGCTCTTGTCCCAGTCCATCGAGTCGGCTAATTCCTGCTGGCGAAGCGTGCCGTTGCCGAATTGGACTAGACGATCCAAAACGCCGAAGTCGCCCTCGGACAGGCCGGTATGTTCGGACATGTCCTTGATGACACGTCCAAAGATCCGTTTGAAGGAACCTTTCCAAATATTCCATATTTTCATTTCTTCTTCGCTTAGCTCATTCCTGTTCATGCCATCATCATAGCATGGTTGACACGTCAACCGCAATCAGTTATCGTAGTTGTGTTGGTTGACGCATCAACTTAAGGGACTGGTTTGGTCATTTGGTTGATATGTCAACTTGAGAAGACGAAGGAGTGTGCAATCAGATGGAATACGTAAAGCTTGGACGCAGCGGATTAGAGGTGTCGAAGCTCAGTCTTGGAACGATGAGCTTCGGCGTGCCGGAACGCGGCAATACGCCTTGGTCGTTGGATGAAGAGCAAAGCAGAGCGATCATTAAGGAGGCACTGGATTTAGGCATTAACTTTTTCAGTACAGCCAATATGTATTCCGATGGAACCAGCGAAGAAATCCTGGGACGTGCCTTGCAAGCATTCGCCCGTCGTGACGAAGTTGTCATTGCTACTAAAGTATTCGTCCCGATGCGCAAAGGTCCGAATGCAATGGGACTTTCCCGTAAAGCGATCCTGAGCGAAATCGATAACAGTCTCAGACGGCTTGGAACGGACTATGTCGACTTATACCAAATCCATCGTTGGGATTCGAATACGCCGATCGAAGAGACTATGGAGACGTTACATGATCTCGTTAAGGCGGGAAAAGTCAGATACCTTGGGGCATCCTCCATGCTGGCGTGGCAGTTTGCGAAAGCGCAGCATGTCGCCGAGCGCCATGGCTGGACGCGGTTTATCTCGATGGAGAATCGACTTAACCTGCTCTATCGTGAAGAAGAGAGGGAGATGCTCCCCCTCTGCAAAGACCAGGGCGTCGGCGTCACTCCTTATCTGCCCCTCGCTGCAGGGAGGCTAACCAGGGATTGGAATGCGCAGACCGACCGATCGGAGAATGATCAGGTGGCAAAGGCGCTATTTAGTCGAACGGAAGAGGCCGATCGCAAAGTGGCGGACAGAGTCGCGGAAGTGGCAGCTAACCGCGGAATTCCCCGCGCGCAAATCGCGCTGGCCTGGCTGCTGCAAAAAGAAGAGGTGACCGCTCCGATTATCGGTTCGACGAAGAGCGGTCATCTTGAAGATGCCGTTGCGGCACTGTCGGTTCGATTGACTGCTGAAGAAATTACCCGATTGGAAGAGCTATATATACCGCATTCATACGTGTAAGCAGAAAACCGGCGGCCGTCCAGCTTGGGCGGCTGTTTTTTTTGTTATCTTCCGAACATGGTTGTCTGCTAAAAAAAATTAGACTCCCTCTTGAACATTACGCTACGTAATGATTTATAGTAAACGTAACAGCAGGGCAAAATACGCGGCAACTGTCAAAAAATCGAACAAGATAAATTCGAAATCGAAGGAGAGACGGACATGAGAAAACTCGTATTGTTCATGCATGTGTCTTTGGATGGGTATGCGTCAGATTCTAACGGAGGACTGGGTTGGATTCCGTACAACGAGGAATTTGAGAAATACGCCGAGGAGGTCGTAGCCGAAGTCGGCTCTCCCGTATACGGACGTACGACGTATCAGATGATGGAGAGCTACTGGCCGACGGTGCTGGACGATCCGAACGAGTCAACGCACAGCTTAGAGCATGCTAGGTGGGTGCAGGATGTGAAAAAGATCGTCATTTCCAGCACGATGGACAAGGCGGAATGGAACAATACGATGTTGATCAAGGACAATATCGCAGAGGAGATCAAGGCGCTCAAGGAGCAGCCGGGCAAAAATCTCGTAATCTTCGGTAGCCCTGGGGCTGCGAAGACGCTGCTGGAGCTCGGCCTGATCGATGAGTTCCTGCTGACGATTTGTCCTGTCGTCCTGGGTAGCGGAAAGTCGGCATTCGACGGCGCCGAAAAAATCCGGCTCAAGCTGCTGTCCAGCCGAACATTTAACTCGGGCATTATCGCGACGCGCTACGCGGTGGAGAAATAAATGAGACGTATAAAGTATTCCGCTCGAGCGGAAGCTTTACTTTAATTCAACAGCCTGCCGGCGGGATCCGGCAGGCTGTTTGGCTAAAAAGAAGGAGTTTTAATTCATTTTACGAAATCGTTGAGGTGAGTCACATGGAATTAGACTCTGACACGTATATTCGTTATGTCCGAGATCAAGCGCGTGAACAAGGAAAAGAATTCTTTTTAGATACTGGCGAGGGACGAGATTTTATTGACCCGCATACAGGAATGTATGTTGAAGATTTAAGTGGTTGGTTATTCGATATAGAAAATGGACTTGAAATTCACAAATTTAAAAGAACTCCAAGAGAATTGCTTCATAGCCAATTTGATAATTATTATCTTGTCATTTGGACCAAGGAACAAGATGGACGCATTTCAATAAAATTCAAAAGTGTTTATTAAGGCATTTCGGGATTAAGTATAAATATTGAGATGGATGGAGAGTGAGGATGAACAAATATGTGATTTATATCGTTGCAAGCGTGACTTGTATCTTGATACCCGTTATTGGTCTTTTGTATGGTTTGTGGGATATCCATCAACCTAAAACAGGACCTGTAGGAGACGGAAAACCGAATTATCCCACCATTCCTCAACTTATTCCTATTATATCTTGTTTTATTCTTGGAGTAGTGAACCTACCTTTTGCCATACTGCGTTACAGACAAAACAAAAAGACAAAGGAAGACTTATAAAGGATGTGCGTGATGTGAATCTAAATTTAATAGAAAAAGAAATAAAATCCAAAATTAGATTTTATGACGGTATTCATTTAACGGAATTTGAGGGACTATCTAAACGATGGAACGAAATATCAACGATTATATATCAAGAAATATTTAATTATATTAATGACGATCAATTATGTTCGGAAGATTCATTTCCGATTCGCAGTAAACTGTCTGGAAATTGTTATATTGATTCTATCTCCTACATTAAAAGCTTAAATCCGCAAGGCGTTCAAATCATGTTTGAAACCAGATTAACTGAATATTTGCCTGCAGGCGAAGAGGATTACCTGGGATTGGAGATTACTATTTTTGCAAATACAATAGACGGAGAATTCGTAGTATGGGGTGTTGATAGCTCTTCAATATAACGAGTATCGCAATCGGTGGAGGTGACAAGCAGATGGGAGTAGCACAAAAAGGAAAACGAAAGCTTGAGCACAACGGCAGGTCTTACTTTTGGTATGTTCAACAAAACGATGAAGATTACGGGCGGATGAGCCTTAATATTGTCTCCGAAGATAAGAAATTTATAGTATCGTTCCTCGTTGCTCAGTCAGTTGAAAATAAAACGCCGCATATTGTAATAAAGGGATTGGAGTTTGTCGGCTTAGAGAACCATGATCGAACGGGGTGGGTAAGAGTCCAAACGCCGACTTGGGATGACCAAGTTATCACGCCTGGACTTGTTAAGAAGATTATCGAGTGGTGCCTGAGTCCAAAAGAACAACTCGTTTTCGTTGATTGGAATGGGAACCTCATTCAGTAACTGTGTTTTGTGTCTAGAATGAAAAACTGTCATTGGAGAATGGCTATGATAAGGACATGGGATGATCATTGTTCTGAATATGCACGATTGTGTAGTAAAAATAACAAGTTTTTAAGTATGTATCATTTTGTGCTTTCTATTAGAGATTCTAAATGTTCAAATCATATTTACGGATGGACTTCTGTGTGTGATTTAAATATTGTACAAAATGAAGTGAAGTATCCTTACGAGGGGCCTCGACTATTAGTAAGGCAGTTAGAAGATTCTAAGCTGGATTTTAGATATATTGATACCTATATGGCGGATCGACAATGGAATAGAGTGGTTGACGGAAATGATGGGTTCGGGAAACTATATAGACCGCAATTAATATCATAACCGAACAAGCAGACGATCAATGGTCTGCAACGGATGCTTGTTGATCCGCTGCATAAATTGGCTTACATGAAGCCTAATCTTATAAAATTTTTCAAAAAAG
>NZ_JBHRYU010000028.1:0-121993 GCF_042649185.1 Cohnella sp. GCM10012308 | reverse complement strand
CAATGCTTCCTTAACAATTCTAAGCCGTGTTTCTTCCTTTAACCTTTTTCCCATCCCGCTCATCTCCCTTATCCCTAGTTTAAAACATTGTAGGGAGGGACTCCAATTTGATTAGGGGGCCTAGGAGCATTTGCAAGCATTTTATCCAGCGGCGCATGTCGGCACAAAGTACCTGTATAAATGCAGGCTTTTTTGCCCGCCAAACCTCCATAAAGCTCCGGTACGCCGAAATCGCGCTTACCTTTCCGCAAATGACCGCCCCAATTTATACTTTCCTGTCTTTTAAGAAAAACAAGCCCTCGCGGTCTTTCGCGAGAGCTTGTTTGCCTGCATATATTGAGGGGAATGCCTTCATCCCCCGCCGTCAGCCGTCCGTCGACCATTCGTTGTCTCCGGGCTTCAGATCGCGATCGATCGTCCTTCCGCCCACGCGAAGCGACAGTCGGGCTTCCATCCCCTCCGGAATCCGGACACGCACGCGGACGGCTCCGCTTTCTTCCCGGTACCAACCTGCGTGGATGACGCCGAGCGGCGTCCCGACTTCAGCTTCGGCGAACGTCAGGCCATCCGGCAGGTATGGGCGGATGACCGCCTTCGCGAAGCCCGGCGCTTCCGACCGGATGCCGACGACGAACTCTTGCAGCAGCCGGGCGGGATAACCGTTCCATGCATGGGAGTGACTCTCCATATCCTCCCAGCCTTCCCACATCGTTTTCGCCCCTTGGGCCAGCATGTATCCCCATCCCGGATATTCCCTCCGGTCCAGCAGCGCGAACGCCTCGGCCTCCCGTCCGTTCTCGAACAGCATGCGCAGCAGCGGCAGCGAGAGCACGGTGCGGCATTCCCACGGCTGACGCGCCACGGAATCGATTGCCGCCTCTCGGTCTTCCGCCGGCAAGAGATCCGCCAGCAGCGCGATGGCCGTCACGCCCTGATGCGTCGCGGACGCGTCCGAGCTGTCCCGGAACCGCTTCGCCTCCCGGTCATACAATTGGCCGACGATCCGGTCCGACAGCTCTAGCGCCAGGTTCGCGTAGACGGCCGCCTCTTTTTTCCGGCCGAGCAAGTCCGCCGAGCGGCTCACGATCCGCAGCGCCAGCACGAGCTTGATCTGCTGCACGGTCAGATGCTCTCCCGCGTGTTCGACCGTCGGGTACGGCCAGTCGCTGATATGCCAGCCTTTGTCGAGCGGCACGAGCCCCGTCTTCGGGTCGCGGATGCCGACGAAGTAGTCGGCCATCCGGCGCGCCGTCTCATAGTGCTTCTCGAGCACCGCTGCATCCCCCGATGCTTCGTACAGCTTCCACATCAGCGTCGCATAGTGCAGATCCCACTCCGGAATTTGAATATGGAAGTCCTTGTGTTCATAGTTGACCGGCGCGACGAACGGGAACGTGCCGTCGGCCAGCTGCGCGTCCGTGAAGTCGGAGAGCGTCTTGTCGACGATGTCGATCGCGTCGAAGTTGTACAGCAGCGTCTCCGCCTGCAAGTCCGTATCCGCCGTATATTGGGCTTGCTCGCGGTGCGGACAATCGACGGTCTGACCTAGCGTATTGTTTTTCTGCGTCCGGATGGCCGCGGCGTACAGCGCGTTCAGATGCTCGTCCGAGCAGGCGAACCCGCCGACGTAAGCCATATCGGTGTGCGCCCAGCAGACGGTCAGTTCGCCGGGCTGAATCTCACCCGGATATCCGGTCACCTCGACATACCGGAACGCCTTGAAGGAAAAGTCCGGCTGCCACGTCTCCGTCTCCTCTCCACGCATCGTATACTCGTCGTAATATTGATCCGAATGCTCGTTGGTCACGTTATGCTTGACCCGGCCGTTCTCGTCGAGATCCTCCGACATCCGGAGACGGATCGTCACTCCCTCGATTCCCTTAAGCTTAAACTTCGGCCAGCCCGAGACAATGCGCCCGGGATCGAACACCTGCGGCCGCTCCCCGTCGACATCGCTCCCCGCAGGCTGTGGCAGCTTCTCGCAGACGATTTCCTCCTCGATCGCGCCCTCCGGAATCTGCTGGACCGCCATCGGCCACTGATCGCGATCGATCTTGGCGACCTTCGCTTTTAGCGTCTCCTCTTCCGCCCAGCCGGCGAAGCGCCATGCAGAATCCAGCTTGCGCGCGTCGTACTTCTCGATCGCGGATATCCGGCGATTTTGCTGATAGGGCGTCCCCGTCTCGTGAGGCATTTCCTTCAGAACCCGCCAAGAGGCGTCGGTCCCGACGACTTCTTCCGTGCCGTCCTCGTAGGCCAGATGGAGCTGCAGCCTGAAGCCCGGCAATCCGTCGCAGTAATTCTGGCCGCTGCCGCCGAGATAATGGGCATCCGCCGTCAGGCAGTTGGTGCCGCTCGCGAGCAGCTCCGTTACGTCGTAGGCCAGATAGGCTTTTCTTTTCTCCGGATTCGTGGGCGCGGGAGAGACGAACCCTCCCAGTCTAGTCCCGTTCAAGTAGACCTTCGCCGTATGGTGCGCGGTGTAAAATAGCTTGGCCGAAGCGAGCGCCCCACGCACGTTGATTTCCTTGCGGAAATAAGCGAAATCGTTGATTCGGATGCGGCGAGATCTCCATATCCACTCCGCCTCCCATACGACCTCCAGATCCGGTCGATGCCTCGCTGCCGTTCCCGGCTCTTTATGGCTTGCGTTCACGATGCCGCCATCCTCTCCGTTTCATTTTTCACTAGCATACAAGAGTCGAGCGGTTGCTTGTAGAGGGGGGCATATGATATGAATAGGGCAATCGCATCCTGATTGAAAGGAGTCGTACTCGTGCCCGCTACTCCGTTTAAGCTCGAAGGCAAGATCTTCTGGCAGCCCGAATTTCCCATTGCGGTCACGCGGGAACGCGAGCGATTCACGCTGCCGATTCATATTCACGATTTCGTGGAAATTCAATTCGTTGCCGAGGGCAAAGGCTTCCATTATATCGGGGACGAACGGATTTACGTTGAAAAAGGCGACTTGTTCATCATTCCTGTCGGCACCCGTCACGTCTATCGTCCCGCATCCGAAGCTTCCAAGGACGAGCTTATCGTCTACAACTGCTTGTTCGACCCTACTGTTCCGGGCATTCTCTCGCGGACATACCCGCTGCCCGCGACCGCATTGCTGCTGCTGTCGGGGGATGACCGGCCGTACCGCCGGTTCAAAGATCTATATCATGAGGGGAAAGCATGCATGGAGGCGCTCTACCGGGAATACAGCTCGCAATTGCCCGGGTACGAAGCCGTTCTCTATGCGCGTCTGACCGAGCTTCTCGTCTGCCTGCACCGTCTGGAGACGGCAGAGAGCGCTTCCGTTTCGACAAGCTCGCGAATGACCGCCGCGCTCGACTTTCTCGAACGCAACATCGAACGCCCGGTTACGCTGGCCGA
This sequence comes from Cohnella sp. GCM10012308, assembly GCF_042649185.1. Lineage (NCBI taxonomy): Bacteria > Bacillati > Bacillota > Bacilli > Caryophanales > Paenibacillaceae > Cohnella > Cohnella sp. GCM10012308. Next base: position 118,612 of record NZ_JBHRYU010000028.1, on the reverse strand, counting down.
AGTCGCCGCCCTTCTCCCGGTAAGCGCGAGCTACATGCAGCGCATGCTGAAGCGGGCGACGGGACAATCGTTCACAGAGTACGTGCAAAACCTGCGCATCCGCAAAAGCTGCGACCTGCTGCGCCGAACGACGCTGCCCGTCAAGGAGGTCGCCGCGCGGTCGGGGTATCGCGATTTGAAATTTTTCCACGAGCTGTTCCGCAAAAAAACGGGCAAAACGCCTCTCGCCTACCGGAACGAAGGGGACGACGCCGGCTTCTAGACAACTCGGTGCTCAGGCAAGAAGACGGCGACCGCTTGGGCCGCCGTCTGCATGTCTCGTTAATTCCCGTTCCCTTACCTTTCCCTTACCTTCCACTTTCCTTTTCCCTACGGCAGCAGTTCACCACGCCTTCGCCGCCCATGTTTGCCCTTACGGCTCGTAATAAACTTCGACTTCTCCCAGTTGGAGAACATAATGCCCGTTATTGTCCGGGCGCAGCGCCGATGCGGAGATTCGGATTTTATTCGTCGTATCGGCGTACCCCCAAGTATAGGCAAGCGCCGCCCCCGAGGCAGGCTGGGATTCGTTGGTCCGGGTGACCCGATCCTGCCAATTCGTGCCGTCCCACACTTGAATCTTAAAATCTTTCGGATAGCCGTAAGGCTCGGTACGTCCGACAAGGACGACCTTGTTAAACTTGACCGGGGATCCCATATTGATCTCGATCCATTCGGCATGATCGCTCGTTATTCCCGTCTGCGTCGAGAAATTGGTCGATCTGTTGCCGTCCGTAAGCCGGCTCTTCGGCCATCCCGAATATTCGCTGCTTACCGCGACCGCGGCATTGAGCGCCAGATTCGAAGGCGCTAATGGAAGAGCGAACAATCTGCCTTCCCCAGGCGCAAAGGAGGCCGACATCGCGCCCGTGGCCGCGTTGTAATTCGTGGCGACTTCAGCGCCGGTCGTTTTGGAGATCTCCGTTACCGCGCTCGGCTTGGGCGGAAGCGTGAACGAGACGGTCCGCGAATTGACGGTATCCCGGTTCGTCACCATGACATATGGACGTCCGTCGGCACCTTTCGAGTATCCGATCACGAGCGGATCCGAAGAATTGGACGGCTGAAGGAAAAAGCTCGAAGGCAGCGCGGTCGTGCCGGCGGGCAGCGTACCCGTATGATAGACGGCCTGGGAGCTCAGCGACAACAGCTTAGATCCGAGCTTTAACACCTCAGCGTTAATATTTTGAGCATACGTATAAGAGGCGTTTTTGGTCCCGTCCGGCAGCAGGATGCCATCATGGAAGGATTCTCCTTGTCCGGACGGCGTCTCGTAGGTGAAGTAATTGATGCCTTTGGCCCCGTAGGCGAGGCTGGTGAACACTTGGTACCTCATTTCCGCTTCCGAAGGCGCCCTTAGCGCCCCCGTCACGCCGACGGCTTGAATATAGGTCCAAAAGTCGACCGACGCCGCCAACGATTGCCTGCGTATGATTTCCATATTCGAATAATAGTCAGTGCTGATGCCGCCGCTCGCGCTGAACGGATAATGATCGTACATCAGGAAATCGGGGTTTTTGCCGGCCCAGCGATAGACGTAATCTTCATAGGAAAAAGCGGTCAGGTTTTGATTCAGCGTAAACCAGAAATCGCCGCCGGAGGGACTGCCCGCCACGTAAGCCGTGCCATCCTTCTCCCATTCCGTTCCGTTCGCCGACTTCACGACCCAACCGACGGAATTGTCCCCGCCGCCTCCATGGGTAAGCTCCCAGTAATAGCTCGTATTCGGGCTAACGGCCGCATTCAAAGTAAACTGCGGGTAGTTCGTGCTCGCTCCCGACAGCGTCTGCTGCGCGACCAAGTTCGTTTTGGCGGAAGAATTCCACAGCTTTAGCGTTAATGGCTCGTTCGTTCCCCATGAATTTTTATCGATATACAGTTGTAACGTCGATATTGTCGTCGTCTTTGAATTGGTTTTAAAAGACTGTCCGACGGATTGGGCCGGACTGACGAATACGCCCTTCTGGCCGCCGAATCCGAGGTTGCCCGCATAGGTCGGGAGCAAATTCACGTACGTTAAATGGTCCGGATCCGCCGCTCTGATCTTCTCGATCGTGCTCTGCAAGCCGACCATCTTCTCCGCCGAAGGCTCATCGAGAAGATGATAGCCGAGGAATGCGCCGTTCGTTCGATAATGGCTCGTAATATCGGCGATGTCGGCCGCGTACGGCTCCGCCCCTCCGACGAACATGCTCCGGGCAAAATGAAGATTGAACCACAGATCGCGGCCGGTCTGGGCAACGCCGTCCCGATAAGCCGTTCCTCCGCTATAAGCGTCGGAATTATGATAGATCACGTAGCTTTGAGCCGATGGCCCGTCGGCGGTCAGCTCCATATAATAGGTCGTGTTCGGCGTGAGCCATTTATAAAAATAGAAGACGGGGTGGATCGTCCCCGCCGGTCCGGTAATCGACGAACTCCCGATCAGCGTCGTCTTGCTTGGCGAATCGTATAGTTTTAACGTCATCTTCTGACCGCTCGCCGGCAGATTCTGATCCATGAACAGCTCTACGGTGTCGATCGCGATATCGGGCGTATTCGGCGTCGTGAACGTTTGCCCGAACGAATGGCCGTAATTGAGGAAATCTCCCCCGTCGCCTAGATTTTGCAATTCGTTAAATTTATACGAATCCAGTCTTTCTTCCTGGACGACGCATTTTAAGCCGTTCGCGGCGCACTGCGTCAATGCGGCATCGTTCAGGGTTTGGTTGATGACGCCGTTCGTTAAGAGTACGTATGTCGCATTCATGTCCTTGATCTGTTTGTAACTTTGAAACGTCGTGTCCTGAGGGCCGGGCGACCAGAAGATCCCGATAGGAAACGGAGCGACCTTCGGATCGGGGATCGCGGCTTCCGCGGAAGAAAAAGCGGAGAAAACGAAAAACGTCGCCGATAGGCCTAGAAGGAATGGTGTCTTTTTTCTCACGATAGAACCTCCTTAAGTTGAGAGCGCTTTCCAAAATCGATTTACGCTTTGCACTGCGCTGGCGAAGAAAAGAATGGGCATTCCTGGGGCCGTGAGAACGCACTTAAGTTGCTGCGGGCCGAAAGTGCTTCCGATTAGAAGCACTTGAGCGCACTTGGGTTGCCGTCTGCCCAAAGTGCTTCCGATTAGAAGCACTTGAGCGCATATGGGTTGCCGTCTGCCCAAAGTGCTTCCGATTGGAAGCACTTGAGCGCATATGGGTTCCCGTCTGCCCAAAGTGCTTCCGATTAGAAGCACTTGAGCGCATATGGGTTGCCGTCTGCCCAAAGTGCTTCCCATCGGAAGCACATAGGCGCACTTGAGCTGCCGCCTGCCCAAAGTGCTTCCGATTAGAAGCACTTGAGCGCATATGGGTTGCCGTCTGCCGAAAGTGCTTCCGATTAGAAGCACTTGAGCGCATATGGGTTGGCGCATGCCCGAAGTGCTTCCCATTAGAAGCACATAGGCACACTTGGGCTGCCGTCTGCCCAAAGTGCTTCCGATTGGAAGCACTTGAGCACATATGGGTTCCCGTCTGCCGAAAGTGCTTCTCATTAGAAGCACTTGCGCGCACTTAAGTTGCCGCCTGAAGAACCGAGCAGGCTCAAAGGGGAAGCCCCATAGAGATAGCCCTGTTCTTCGGACTATTCCAAATCCGGAACCGTCTTCAAGTTGTTCGTTCTTTCCTCCGAAATCTCGTCGTACCCCAGTTTCCTTTCCGTTTCCTGCCACTTCGCGATGATGCTCCGGATTTCATCCTCGGATTTAGCCAGCACGCCGGCTACGACCATGTCCTTCCACCGGGTAGCATAGCCTGCGCCCTTCTTCAATTCGATCGGTCCCGGGAGGACGTATGGCGCTTTATCCGTAATGTAGCTGTAGACCGGCTCTCCCTGCACGTAACCCATGTTTTTCAAGGTCTCGATGACGTCGGCCCGCTTGTCGTACGCGGTCGGCGCATAGTACTTGGCCTGGAGCTCGTAGTTCGGCGTCGGACTGTAATACCAGATCCCTTCGGGGATTTTTTCCGTGAGGCTGCCTTTGAATTTATCCGCGGCCGCTTGCGTCTCGACGATCTTGTGGTCCGCGTCGTATTCCCAATCGACGCCTTCTTGTCCGAAGGTCGTCAGCTTCCAGCCTTCTTCGCCCATCGTGTATTCCATGTACTTGATGAATGCATTCAAGTTTTCTTCGCTGATGCTTTTCTTGATGATCCAGTAAGAGTTGACGCCAAGCATGGCCTTACGGACGAAATCCGTGTTCATCGTCGGATTCGTCTTGCTGCTGAATACCGTCGTGCCTACGAACAGCCCGTCTGGATCGACGCTCGCCAGGCTATCGTTGACCGTCATGACATGCGTGCCCCAGGTTCCGAACAGGCCCACCCGGCCGCTGGACGCCTTCTCGATATATTGACCGTACTTCATCGTCAAGCTTTCCTTGTCGATCAGGCCTTCTTTGAAGAGCGAGTTGTAGTACGCCACAAATTCGTACAGATTATCCGTGAATACCATGTCATGCCGCTTGACCTTGCCGTCGTTTTTGTCCGTGAACCAGTCGTTCAAGCCGACCGTCACGTTGCCGGAGCCCGCATAGGAATATTCCGGATTATCGAACATGTATTTATTGTTCCAGAACATCTCTCCGAAATCGATCGAAGGAATGACCTTCTGTCCGTCGGGAAGCTTGATTTTGTCGCGGAAAGCAATCAGCGTATCCCGCAATTCATCCGTCGTCTTGGGCAGCGGAAGGCCGAGCTCGTCCAGCCAATCCTTGCGGATGAGCGGCGCCGTCGCGGGCTTGGTTCCGAGCGGGGACTCGAAATTCTGAGGAGCGCGGAACTGCTTGCCGGTCTCTACGTCCCTACTGATCGGAAGAAGCTGGTTCACTTGCGCCTTATAGTTCGGCATCCGGTCGAGGATGTCGTTCCAGTCGAGCAGGATGCCGTTTCTGCCGAGCGAATCGATCGTTTGCGCCGCCAGCGTGGAGCTTGTCGTCATCAAGATGTCCGGCATGTCAGCCGCCTTGGTCGCCGCCCATAACTGAAGCTTCTTGTCGGCCTCGTCCGAGCTTCCCGCCTTCAGAACGTTGAGCTTGACCTTGAAGCCCAGCGCCTTCTCGAGCTCGGGTCCGATTCTGTCGCGGGCTTCGTCTACAGTCGGCCATCCCCAGTTAAAGGAGGATACGGTAAGCTCCGCAGGAAGCGCTTCCTTCGAAGTCGCCGCCGAAGCGGACGCCTGTTGTTCGGTCGATGAAGCCGCGGGCGCCGATTGTTGGGCCGCGTCGTTCGATTTGGCGCAGCCGGCCAGCACGCTTGATACCGTCAGTGCAAGCGTGGCCAGCGATACGATCATCTTCTTTTTCTTCCTCATGCGAACCTCTCCCTATGATTTCATTATATATAAATACCGTAAGGTACTCATACCGACTGTCCGACTAACCTTTGACCGAACCGAGCATCATGCCTTTGACGAAGCACTTCTGAAGAAAGGGATAGACGACGATAACCGGAACCGTCGTGATGACCAGCATGGCCATTTTGACGGATTCTGCCGTAACGGTCGCTTTGAAGCCCGCATCCATCTTGGAGATGGACGCGATGTTGGACGCTTCGTTCGTTTGGATGATTTTCAGAAGCACGTTCTGCGCGGTCCAGAGGTGTTCGCTCGTCATATAGGTGAATCCGGAAAACCAGTCGTTCCAATGGAAAACGCCGATAAACAGCGCGACCGTCGCCAGCACCGGCGTGCTCAGCGGCATAATGATTCGCCAGAATAGCGAGAAATCGCTGGCTCCGTCGATAACGGCCGATTCTTCCAGGGCGGCCGGCAGCTCGTTCAAGTAGCTGCGGAGGATCAGGATATGGAAAGTGGCGAGCAAATGCGGCAGCACGTATACCATCACGTTGTTGACCAGCCCGAGCATGTCCATGACAACGTAAGTCGGGATGATGCCGCCGGAGAAATACATCGGAATCAGCATCCACCAGGTCAGAAATTTTCGGAAGACGAAGTGCTTCTTGGTTAACGCAAAAGCGAACATCGCGGTCAGGACGACATGCAGCGCAGTCCCGGCAACGACGCGAAACAGCGTAATTTGATAAGCGTTTAACAGCTCCGACGTCTTGAAGATCGCTTTATAATTTTCGAAGGAGAACGACCTTACCCACAGGTAGAGCCCCCCTCGCTGCGCATCCAGCGGATCGTTAAGGGATACGATCAAGACGTAGTAGAACGGATAAATACAGGCGAACGCGAAGAGGAGCATCAGCAATCCGTTAATCGCGGCGAACGCGTCTAGTTTTCGTTTCTTCTCCATGCCTAACCTCCGGCTATCAAATGATGGAATCGCTCTTGGCGGCTTTCGCCAAATAATTGCAGACGACGAACAAAGCCAGGCCGATAAAGGCTTGGAAGATGCCCATGGCCGTTCCGATCGAGTATCCCGTAAGTCCCATATCCTTCAAGTATCGAAGCACGAGCGTATCCAAAATCTCGGCTTTCTGCTGAACGGTTACGTTCGACATCGTCCACAGTTGATCCTGACCCGCCTTGAGCAAGTTCGAGGCGTTCAGAATGAACATCAGCACGATCGTGTTTTTGATGCCCGGCAGCGAGATGTGCCAGATTTGCCTGAATCGGCTGGCTCCGTCCACCCTGGCCGCCTCGTACTGTTGGACGTCGATCGCGGACAGGGAAGCGGTAAAGATAATCGCGCTGAAGCCCATGTTTTTCCAGGCCTCGGTCAATAAAATGATCGGGTAGAAAGCGTCCTTATCGGCCAAAAAGTAAAACGGCTCCTTTAGGATGCCAAGCGAGACGAGCAGGTCGTTCACGACGCCGCCGTCGATGGACAAGAGCTTATACCAGATCCCGGCCGCGATGACCCATGAAACGAAGTAAGGCAAGTAGGAGGTCGTTTGAACGAACTTCCTGAACCATCCCGTACTGATCTCGTTGATCATGAGGGCAAAAATGACGGTCGCGGGGAAGAGCAGGATCATTTTCAGGGCGCTGATGAGGATCGTGTTCCGGAGCGCGTTGTTAAAGTCGGGCATATCGAACAACGTCTTAAAGTTATCGAATCCGACGAAGTCGCTTCGGAACACGCCTTTGAAGACGTCGAAGTCCTGAAAAGAAATGACGACGCCGTACATCGGCAAATAGGCAAACACGAGGAAAAACAGAAATCCGGGCAAAGCGAACGCGATCAACCATTTTTGCTGATAAAGTTTGTTCATGCCTTTCACCTTCTTAGCTATAAAATAATCCTTAAATAATGAAAGCGCTTTCTTTAATGATTGAGCGGGACCGCCCGTTCCGCGCTTAGCTTTGACCTTTCCAAAGCTTCGCTCGTAACGGACTCGATCCTCTATCCTCTTCTCGATTGCGCGTTGCTTCTTATAAGTCTACTTTAACTCACCTTACACCGCTGATCTTGCACGATTCTTACGCGTTTTTTTGACTTTTTTTACGCTTCGTCCGCCATTCGTTCGGCGTCGTTCCCGTCGTTTTCTTGAATACCCGGTTAAAGTACTGTTGGTCGGAAAAGCCGAGTCCGTGGGCGATATCCGCGATCTCCAGCGCCCCGTGCTCCAGCAGTTCTTTGGCCTTGTCGATCTTAAGCCCGGTCACGTATTTGACGAAGCCCTGGTTCGTAGCCGCCTTGAAGACGCGCGACAGGTACGAAGGGTTAATGGCGAATTTATCGGATATCGTCTGCAGCGTCAATTCATCCTCGATATTTCTGGACACGTAAACGATGATTTGATCGATGACCGACGAATTGAGAGCGGCATTGCGGCGTACGTCTCCCTCCGATCCGGTAGCGGCGCGGAACAGCCGCTCGAGCATCGTCTCGATCGCCTTCACGATCGCGCCGCGATCCTCGAGCTCGTCGAGCGCCCTCCCCGACAGAACGTCCGGATCGATCCGCTCGATGAAGTCGTAATCGTTTTTTAAGCAGAACCGGATCACCAGATTGACGTATTCGTTAAACAAGTAGTCGATCGAAATCTCTTCCCGGCATTCGGCCAGCGAGCGAACGAATACATCCTCCGCGGTATGGCGAAGAAGGCCGATCGCTTTCGCGAGGCTTTTATTTTCGAGGCTTTGTTCGGCCAGCTTAAACTTTAGCGCGAGCGCTTGCGAAGCGCCGTTGCCGCGAATCTCGGTCGCGGCATATCGAAAGATTCGGTCCGTTCCGAAGCAGAATCGGCTCTTCAGCGCCATCGCGGCTTGCCGGTAAGCCGTCCTCGGATCGCCGCAAGGCAGGCTGACGCCGATCGTCGCCGCCAACCCGTGCCGTTCGCGCAGCGACGCACGAAGCCCATGCGTCTCCTTAGCCGCCATGTCGGCTAGCCGATTTTCGTCCTCGCCGCCGAATATCAGAATGAAGGTATCCTTGCCGAAGTAATTTTCCAGCATCCAGCCGTTTCCCGTTTCAGCGTCGAACCGATCGCGCATTTCCCGATAGACTTCGCCGCCGACCGGCTGCTCGCCGGCATGGAGCCTGACCGAGGCAACGACGTAGACGCCGTGTCTTAGAAGGGAGATTTCCCGTTTGGCTTCCCATTTCTCGCCTTCGTCCTCCCGCCGGTCGGTCAACAGATGATAAATTTCCTTTTCCATGGCCAAACGGCGATTTTCCCTGCTGACCGTCTCGATCCGCTTGCTGTCTTCCTTCGCCTGTCCGGAGGCCTCGATCGCGGCCCGCATCGCCTCCACGACGGGGATGAGATCCAGAGCTTTGACCGGCTTGAGTACGTAATCCGTGACGCCGTGCTTCATCGCTTTGACCGCGTAATCGAAATCGGCGTAACCGCTGGTTACGATAAACCTGGTGTCCGGATACCGTTCCTTTACGGCCTCGATCAATTCCAGCCCGTTCATGACGGGCATCCGGATATCGGTCAGAATCAAGTCCGGAAGCTCGCCGCCTTCGATCAGGTCCAGCGCTTCCCTGCCGTTGCCCGCCGTTAACACGCTTTCGAACGAAATGGAGCTGCTTTGCAGCAAATAAACGATTTTGTCCTTGCTCAATTCTTCGTCGTCTACGACCATGACCTTCATCTGGATGCACCTCACTGCATTTTGCGACCTGTAATGACGACTTTTGTCCCTTTCCCCTTCTCGCTTTCAATCGCTATTCCGTAATCGCCGCCGAACAACAGCTTGAACCGCATGTTCACGTTTTTCAGTCCTACGCCCCCGCGCGGCTCGGCATGAGGCAAGGAACCGCCTCCGTCGATGCTTTGCTTGATCTGGCGAAGCTTGGGCTCTTCGATGCCGATTCCGTTGTCCGACACTTCCAGCACGATCGAATCCTCCGTTGCATAGACGCCGATCCGTATGATATAAGCCTGGGACATTTCGTTAAAGGCATGCTTGATCGCGTTCTCGACGACGGGTTGAAGCGTGAACCGAATCGTCCGGTATGCCAAGACGTCTTCGTCGATCTCATAGATGACGCTTAATCGATTTCCGTAACGAACCTGGATGATTTCCAGATAATTTTTCACGTGCTGGATTTCGGTTCCGATCTCCACGACGTTATGGCTTGCGATGTTCATGTTATACCGGTAAAAATCGGCCAGCTTTTCCACCATTTCATTGATTCGGACATGATCCCGTTTGATGGCCAGCGAGCTGATCGCATCGAGCGTATTATATAGAAAATGCGGGTTGATCTGGTCCTGCAAGCTCTTGATCTCGGCTTCGTTGCGCAGCACCTGGTTTTCCAGCACGTTCTTGACCATCGCATTAAAGCTCTGGCTGAGATCGCCGATCTCGTCGTTGCGGTTGATGTCGCTCCGGATTTTGTAGTTCGACTTCTCGATGTTTTTCATCGTCTTGGACAGCCGCTTGAGATCCCGCGTGCTCCTCGTCACGAAGAGATGTACGGCGAGGATCAGGATGACCATCACGATGATTCCCGTCAGCATGATGATGATTTTCGAATCGTTGATTTGTTTGTCGATCTTGTTTTGGTTAATCAAAGAGACGACGTACCAGCCGGTCGTCGCGGAGTTTTTAACGTTGGCATAGTAGCTTGATCCGTTGAAATGAAGCGTATCGAACTCAGTCAGCCGGCCGATGTCCTTGCCGCTGAACTCGTCATACGTCGAGACGTCGGAATTGAGGCTGAAAATCACCTTCCCGTCGGCCGTCGTAATCAGAATATCGTCGAAGGCCTGGTTGTTGACCCCGTTGAGAAAATCCGAGAACAGGTTTTTGTCGGCGCTCAGCACCATAAAGTCTTTTTCTCCGGGCAGGTTGTCCCATAACTTGATGGCCTGTGAGAATAGCGTATTGTTATCCTTGCCCGGCAGCAGGGAGAATCCGGGCAGCAGCACCATCGATTGATCGGAATCGGTGATCTCGCGATACATGTTCGTATTCAAGGCGTTGCGAATGTACTTGAAATCCTGGCCGTCATTTAGATCCGTCGTCAGAATTTCCTGCCTGTCGAAGAGAATGACCGACAGCGACTTGTACCCTTTGAAAAAAATGAGCGATCGGATGTTATCGTAAAAATGATTGTAAGCCGAATAGCCTTCGTACGTTCCGACGAACTTCTTGTCCGCGATCACGGGGAGATTGGCATCCTCGGAGAGGATCATCAGCACCTTCTGCATATCGTCGACGTAGCGGTCGATGCTGTTGCTGATCTGCGCGTTCAGGCTCGTGACGTACTGATTGATGTTTTCCTTCGTGTACTTTTCCATAAAATGCGACAACAGCGCGCTTAGCACGGTAATAAATACGATGCCGACGACGGTGTTGAACAAAATAAATTTATTTCTTAAACCAAAAAAGAGGAATTTCATCCTCTTCTGGAAATGGGGAACGATATTCGTTCGTATAAAATAACCTCCTGACGCGGAAGCCCGATCTAGATGGCGATGCAGAGTTGTTTCATTATATCATCGTCAGTCGAATCGCAGCGTAATTTCGGCTTCTCCGTCGAACCCCTCAACCAGGACGTTTTGCCGCGACGCGGCATAAGTTCCGCCCATGACGCTTGCGGGAATCGCCCCCTCCGGATGCGGGAGCCGGATGCTGACCGTATTCGGCTTCCTGTCCGAACGGCAAACGACTTTCGCCACGATCTCCTTCCGGTCCAAATGCGATTCGACGTGCAGCGAGACGGGCCCGAAATAAGTCGCGATGCCGTCCAGCTCGATGACGTTGCCGCTCTCCAGCCATTTGCTCGGAATGCCCGGCAGCAGGTTCAACCGCTCTTCCCCGTCTTCCATATACAGCATCCAGCGGGTCTGCATAAGGAACCAGCCTTCTTCGTGCGTCTTGTGCGGGCTGGCGTGCCAGAAATGCTCCCAGAACGTATACGTCTCCCGGTCCGCCAATCCGGCAAACCCGTTATAATAGGCCTTCAGGAACGGCTTGACCTCGCCGCGCTTTAGGTGCACCCACGGATGAATGCTGTAGTACGGCTGGCTCAGCGCGACGTTGCGGGTACACATCAATTCATGATGGTAATTCAACATGAACGACGACGCGTCTTCCTCGGAATCCACGACCTCCTGAAAAACGAGGTAGAGCGGGCCGAGCAGCGAATCCCGCGTGGCGACCGAGCCGTGCGTCAGCCACTTGCCGCCTTCCCCGTTCACGGCAAGCGGTCCCCTGTGCTCCACCCAAGGCGGAACGGTCGGCACCCAGCTTCCGTCGGCCAACGGGACGACCGGCGCATTCGCCATCGCGGCGAACAAAGCTTGACGGATATCCGCTTTGAAGGCTTGCGCCTCGGCTTCGATCCGCGCGGAGTTGCCGGGATCGATGTCCCTCAGCATCTCCGCCAGCCTGCTCATCCCCATGTACGCATAGCCGTTTAACATAAAGGAACGGAACGGATCTTCCGGATCCGCCGTCTTTCCTTCCAGCATACCGTAGCCTTTGCCTCGAAGCGCCTCCGTTTTATTGCGCTCCCTCCACTTCGCCAGATAATCGAACGCTTTCAGCAAATGATCCTTGATTCGCACAACCCATCGTGCGTCCCGCGTATATCGGTAATGCTCTCCGAGGCTCCACAACGCGGCGCCCGTTTCCAGCATATATCCGCCGTAATTTTGCATGAGACCGTCGTCGTGCTGCTTATCCAGGAAAAACCGCAGCGCCCGCTCCGCAACATCGTTCCAGCCCATGGATTCCATGAATTGAATGATCGGCGAGCTCTCCGAGCCGATCGCCGTATACACGCCGATCGTCGGGACGACCGTTCCGCCGGGCTCCAGTCCGTAAGAGACGAGATCGAGATGGAGCAAGCCCGCCTTGACCATCTCTTCGATCCGCGGCTCGGGAAGCTTGATCGAAGCCGCCCGGGACAGCTTCTCCCGCCAGAACGCGCGGCATTCCGTCCATCGCGCCTCGAAGGACTGCCGGCTCAAGCCTTCGGCGCGTTCCCTGGAGATCGGCCGGTGAGGCAGGTAAAATTCGAAGGCGACCGACGCGCCCGGAGGCAGGAGAACGGCCGTCTCTTCCATGCGAAGCGGTTGTCCGTCCAACTTGGATACGCAGAAGACTCGATCCTCCGAATAGCGGACGAACCCGGTATCCCCGTCAAATTCGTATTGCTTGTCGTCGTTCAGGACAAAAGCGTTTGGCACGACATTTTTGAACCAGGCGTACCTGGGCACTTGGGCGTTGTTGGTGGCTACCGCCCGGAAGTAGAGCACCGTCTCCTCTTCCCGGTCCAGCTCCTGCGGCAGGATCCGTTCCCGCAGCGCCGTTTGTTCCTCCGTCAGCATATGGAAGTGACCGAAGCCGTCGGCAGCGAGATAGTGCGTGCCCCTTAACGTATCGGCATTTAACGGGCTGCTTTCGTAAGAGACGAACGATACCGTGTCATAGACGACGTCGTTGTCCGAGATGGATGCGTGCAGGATGGGCAGCGCCCCGTCCTCGAGCCTGCGGGAGATGCCTTCCACGCAGCCGACGCCTCGGCCAAGCATGTACCGGTAACAGACAGGCTTGTCCTCGTTCTCGGGCAGCTTCGCCTCGAAGCCATGGAATCTCGGCTGCACCCAATCCCATAGCCGCTCTTCCCCGCCGATGCCGCGAAATCCGACGCCAAAAATCCGAACGTCTCGCGATAACCCGAGCCACGTCTGCGAAGCGAGCTCCCGCGTATGCGCGGCGGCGTTCTCGTAGCTTTCTTCCGGTTCCTCCTCGATCCGCTGCAGATCGGTGACCAGATTCTTCGCCTTGATATCGAGCTCGATTTGGTCGTAGGTCCGATCGTCTTCCGCTTGCGTGACGGCGACGCCGTAAGCGGGGATGTAGATCGGATAGCCCTTGTTCACGTCGCTCAGAAAAAAGCTGAACGGGTACTGTGGCGCATCGATCTTCACCAGGATCGCCGGGAAGCGGTTCGCCTCCTCCGTTTCTAATGTCACTTCCAGCCGCACCGGATTACCGTCCGTGAAGAAACGATTTCCTTCGGACTTGCCGCTCCCCCGCATGATTGCCGTAACGAGCGTGCCGGCGGTCGCCGTAACGTTCCCCTCGATCGGCCCCGTTTTCCACTCTACCGCGATTTTTGCTTTCATTTATTCCGCCCCCTTATGTCACCATTTCCAATCCGCGTGAAAGCGTTATCATTTATAATTCTACTATAGCCTTCGGCGAGAAAATACGATTGTACAATGCTTACGTTTTCTTTTGGACTTTTTTTACTTGGGGAAGTCGTATGATCCGAGCAGATGACGGATTGCTTAACTCATGAAAAAAAGGCACAGCCCCCTTATGAGAATAAAGGAACTGTACCCTGCTTCTTTAAATTAAACCCGCCGCTTCCAGCAAACGTTTGGCGAACGCCGCCGTTTCCGCCCGCGTGATATTGCTGGCTGGACGGAGCATATCGTCGCTGCCTTCGACGATGTGCAGTTCTACGCAGAGCGCCGCCGCGCCTTTGGCCCAGCCGCCGAACGACGCGCTATCGCGAAATGCGACAAGCCGTGCGGCAATTTGCTCATCTGTCAACGTTTGATTGTTACCGGCGAGCTTCAGCGCCCGCTGCATAATGACCATTGCTTCCTGACGGCTGATTCGCTTGTCCGGGCCCAATTTAGTATCGCCGTACCCCTGGATCAAACCATATTCCTGGGCAATAGCCACCTCCGTGTAATACCAATCGCTCTCGTTTACATCGGCATAGGCAATCCTATGGTGCGCTTCATGCAATCCAAGCGTGCGGACGATAATCGAGATAAACGCTGCTCGCGTAATTTCCTGATTCGGAGCAAAATGACTTTCGTCAATCCCGTTAATAACGAGACGTGCGCTCATTTCGTTTACGGTGTCCTTGGACCAGTGATTTTGGACGTCCGCGAACGATTTTTGATTGTAAATAACCGAATAAACGCTGTTGGTCAGGCTGTTGATCACTGCATAGAATTTACCGTCCTTCTGGACTATCTTTGTTGGCACATGGACGAATGTGCCGTCCGGCATCGCCACGACGCCGGTCGTAATACGGCTCGGATCCGTACCGTCAGGAATGGCAATCGTACGCTCCACGTATTCGTTGAACCGGCTGACCTCGACCTGCTTGCCATCGTAGCTGGCTACCAGCTTGAACGAGACGGCCGGTGCGATCATTTCGACATTGCCGTTCTGTTGCTTCTGCAGGACGATCGCCGGATCGTCAGGGGACAGATTAGAAATCCTTGAGCGCAGCATTACTATCGAACATGGCGAACACCGTGTCGATGTCGATTAGTCTCGCAGGAATGGTGTACGATGCATTGTTCGTTTGCACCTGGAGCACCGCTTCGTGCGCAGCCATGTTTTTAGCCATCAGTCCGTTCAGCATGCTGAATGCTTGGTCCTCATCCTTAGTAAACGGAATGATGATGATCGCATGGTTGCCTTCCGTCTCAAGCTTTGCATTCATCGCTTGATCGTCGAGCTTAATGGTGCTTCTCTTGCGGCCGTCCGGCAATGTTTCTGTTTTGACCGTTGCCATTTGCTTCTGCACGACACCGTTAACGATCAATTGGGCGGAATTCGAGTCAACCGGAGTCGTCGGGTTCGGATTCGGACTCGCTTGTAAAACAAAGGAGACCGCCGCATTGCAGTCGGCATATAATTCGCCGTCGTATGCGTTCCAGACCAGTTTGGCCGTGCCGGACCAGCCTAGCTGAGGCGTATAAACCAGTTGGTCGATATGCGCGATATCGATTTCTTGACTCACGGCAGCCGCGACGTTATTGAACATAAGCGTGCCGTGATCCGGCAGCGAGACAATTTTGATTTTTTGCAGTGTACTGCCATCCTCGTTGCTGTATCCGAAGAAGGACGCTGATAAGGAAACGGCCTGGTTATCCATTCCGGAATGCTTATAATCGGCGAGTTGCGGCACCGATTTGTACGCGATCGTATCGGTATAGCTCGAGCTGACATTACCCAGGGAATCCTTGAGCTGCATATAAACGGTTTTTGTGCCTTTGCCGCTTGTTAGCGTCCATGCTTGGCTGGCTGCTATGGCCTGCCATTCCGTCCAATCGGTATTGTCGTTGGAGAAACGGGCTTGAATGCCGCCTGCGCCGCCGCCGTCCGATCCGGTGACCGTAAGGGTTACGGTCTTGTTCGCGGTCGAATCGGCATTGCCGTTGATGACGAGCGTACCGATCGGCGCCGTCTTATCCAGATTGAATTGAATCGTCGTGCTGTTGCCGGCCGCATCTGCCACTATCAGCGTGTGCGAACCTTCCCCGTCCACGATTCCGCCGCTTGAGAAGCCGGCGCCGTCCAACGTAGCCGTGCCTTCGTTGAAGGCGATCGTCAGGTCGCTTGAATACTCTCCGGCATCGGCAGCGCCTGTAATGACCGGAGCGGTCTTGTCGATCGTGAAGCTTACCGTCGTCGTATTTCCGGCCGCATCTGTCACGATCAGCGTATGCGAGTCTTCCGCGCTCACCGTGCTGCCGCTCGTGAATGGGGAGCCGTCCAGCGTCGCCGAGCCTTCGTCGAAGGTAATCGTTTTGTTGACATTATACTGGCCGCTGTCCGCTACACCCATAACTACCGGCGCCGTCTTGTCGATCGAGAAGGTTACTGTCGTCGTATTCCCCGCCGTGTCCGTCACGATCAGCGTATGCGGACCTTCCGCGCTCACCGTGCTGCCGCTCGTAAAGGGGGAGCCGTCCAGCGCCGCCGTGCCTTCGTTGAAGGTGATCGTTTGGCTGATGTTGTAGAGCAAACCTTCCGTCACGCCCGTCACGATGGGCGCCGTCTTGTCGATCGTGAAGTGGATCGTCGATGTATTCCCCGCCCCATCCGTTACGACCAGCGTATGCGGACCTTCCGCGCTCACCGTGCTGCCGCTCGTAAAGGGGGAGCCGTCCAGCGTCGCCGTGCCTTCGTTGAAGGTAATCGTTTTGTTGACATTATACTGGCCGCTGTCCGCTACACCCATAACTACCGGCGCCGTCTTGTCGATCGTGAAGTTTACCGTCGTCGTATTCCCCGCCGTGTCCGTCACGATCAGCGTATGCGGACCTTCCGCGCTCACCGTGCTGCCGCTCGTAAAGGGGGAGCCGTCCAGCGTCGCCGTGCCTTTGTTGAAGGTGATCGTTTGGTCGACGTTATATAGGCCGCTGTCCGATACACCTGTCACCACCGGCCCCGTTTTGTCGATCGTGAAGTTGACCGTCGTCGTATTCCCCGCCGTGTCCGTAACGATCAACGTATACGAGCCTTCCGCGCTCACCATGCTGCCGCTCGTGAATGCGGAGCCATTTAACGTCGCCGTGCCTTCATTAAATGTTATTGTTTTGCTTGTATTGTACAATCCGGTGTCCGTCACGCCCAGCACTAACGGCGCAGTCTTGTCGATTATGAACGTCACTGTTCTCGTATTCCCTGCCGCATCCGTCGCGACCAGCGTATACGAACCTTCCGTGCTTACCGTGCTGCCGCTCGTAAATGCGGAACCGTTCAGCGTCGCCGTACCGTCGCTTAACGTAAGGGTACGGTCATTATTATAGCTGGAGCCGTTCGCCGCTCCAGTTACCGTAGGCGCCGTTTTATCGATCGTAAAGTGCACCGTCGTCATATTATCCGCCGCGTCCGTCACGATCAGCGTATAGAAGCCTTCCGCGCTCACCGTACTGCCGCTCGTAAATGCGGAGCCATTCAACGTCGCCGTACCTTCATTAAACGAAATCGTTTTGTTCGTATTGTACAAGCCGGCTTCCGTTACGCCCGTGACCACCGGAGGCGTGGTATCCGCTGGCGGGACATTCACAACCTGCGTGACTGCAAAAGTTACAGGCGTCATATTGTCGGCCGTTACCGTAACCGTAGCCGTATAAGTCCCTGCGACGAGCCCGTCGTTCGCTTTTACCGCAAAGGTCGTCGATGGCGTCACGCTGTTTAGCGTGGTCAACAACGGCTGCGTAACCGTAAAGCTGCTGGCGTTCGTTCCGCTCAACGCCGTCGTCAAGCTCGTCAAGTCCCCGGTTCCCGTACGCGTCACCGTTACCGTCTTGGTCTCCTGCGTTTCCGGCGCATAGCCCGCGTTCAGCTCAGTCGGCGTTACATCCGATAAAGAGGAGATCGTGTACATCGGCGGAACATAGGGTAATTGCGAAGTCGAAGAATTACGAGGAATAGGGGTCCTAGCCACAAAGTCCGTTGAATTGTTATTGGTATCCAGACTAGAAGCGTAGCTCGAGAACACGCCGTTGTTCCCGTCTTTGCGGACAAGTCCCAGAATGTTGGACACAGAAGGGGCTGCCGCAGCGCCCTCCCAATTAGCCGCGGTACCCCAGCCGACAAAATCTACAACATCAGGATTGTTGAGAACATTACTGGATGTCACACTATTAGAATTAGTTACCAATATTACTCTTCCGCCAGCTGTCGAGCTAGAACTCATATCAAATGATACAATCGCATCAGGAGCAGGAAGAGCAGTCCCACTAGTAGAGAATCCATATGCTTTGATTAAAAAATAACTATGAGCAGGAATTGTCCCGGTTAGCGTACCCATTGATGAAAAAACAGTCCCTGTAGCGGATGCATATCGAATCGTCCATCCGTTCATGTTAATCGGACTTGCGGTTGGATTATACAATTCAATGAAATCGTTATTATATACATTTGGGGAACCCCCGAACAACTGGCTAATCACCACGTTGCCGTTATCCGTCGCTGCATTTGCCTTTCTAGTCATGCCAACGGGCACGAACAACGTCACCAGCATAACCGCTGCCATGAACAAGGCATAAATCTTCTTGTTGATTTGAATCAATCTCGACATAATCGGGCTTTCCCTCCGCATCGTTATCCTCTTGCCTATTTATCGCATCCTATCACATTCCGCTAAACTTTATCTAAACATTAACGTAGAACGTCCCCTCACATTTGTTCGTCTGCTTAAGTCATCTCAACAAAAAAACGCAGTCCATTGGGACTGCGCAGCACTTATTGCGATTGCGTAATCGAGCGGCGTTCAATCCGCCGGAACAAGACCGCGAACACGACAATGCATCCGATGGCGAGCACCGCATTGTACATGAATACGTCGCGCATTCCCCAAATCTCACTAGCCTCTCCGCCCGCGTAGCTCCCGATCAAGCGGGCGACGCCCAGGCACAGCAGGGCGTTTAACGTCTGTCCGCTCGCTTTGAGTTCGTCCGGCACTTCCCGGTTGATGACGGTGGCCATCGTGACGGACAATACGATAAAGATTAAGCCGTGCAGTACCTGAACCGGAATCGTCCAATAAGGATCGTGGATGGCGGAGAACAAATACCATCGCAGAGCAGCCGCAATGCCTGCCCCGAACAAGATGTAGTGGGTGCGTACACGCTGAAATATCTTCCCTGCCAGCAGCAGGAAAGGAATCTCGCTCAACGACGATATAACCATCGACCAGCCGAGCCAAGCGTTGCTGCCGCCCAATTCCTGAAAATATAAGGGGAAAAACGTATAATAGTATCCCAGCGTGATATGAAGAACGAAATTGACCGCCAAATAAAAGACGAGCTTGCGATTGCGAAACAAGATCCAGATCCTGATTCGCCTTCCTTGCCTCTGATGGCCTGCGACAGACGGAAAGCGGAGGACGAACATGAAAGACACAACCATGACCATTGCATAGACCGCAAACATCAGGTCTACCCGCTTCTCGGCAATCAAGCCGAACGCGATCGACATGAGCGCGAATCCGAGCGTACCCGCAAGCCGAATTCGGCTGAACCCTCCCGCCCATCGATGCCGATCTAATTCTTCAAGCGTGATCGCGTCGCTGAGGGCGAATATCGAGGCCTGGAAGAAGGTAAAGATGCTGATCATGCCGAGCAAGTAGCCGAATCCGTCGGATAACGGATACAGCAGCATGGCGCCTCCGCTCCCGGCAATCAGCAGCAACAATATGGTGTTTTTGGTTTTGGCCCGGTCGCTTAGAGCGCCCCATACCGGCTGCGCGAAGATGGCGACGAGCGGGCCGATGCCGAGCAGGATGCCGATCTGGGAGGCGTCGAATCCCGCATCGCGGAAGTAAAGCGGGATAAAAGTGCCGTATACGGCGTTGCCCATATAAATAAAAAAGTAGAACAAATAGAAATAGGAGAGCCGAACCGTCGTTGTCATAAGCAGCTTCCTTTGCAGCAGATTACGCAAGCTGCTACTAGCATAATCCCTGCCAACCGCAAGATCAATTCTGAATCTCGCATCCTGGAGCTTGTTGCACTGGCATTTGATGAAGCCAAGGGGGATAACGATATCCTGATTTAACTTGCTGACGAAGCAAATTCGCCGATGTAGAGCGCTGCGGTAGATATCGATGCCGTGCTCGTCCGCCTCCGGCTCCCTGCGCGCGGAACGCCCCCCGGGGTCCGCCCCCTCCGAGGCCCCACCAAATGCAAAAAACACGCCTCATCGGCGTGTCTGAAGTTTGCATTTGGTGGAGCCAAGGGGGATCGAACCCCTGACCTCATCGCTGCCAGCGATGCGCTCTCCCAGCTGAGCTATGGCCCCAAATGACGTGTCGTTCGTTGGCGACAAGAATGATCTTATCACAAGACTGAAAGGCCTGTCAACAATAATTTGAACGAACTTTCTTCATGCACATAAAGCTTAAAAGCTCTGCCCCTGTAAGGCGCAGAGCTTGTCCGCCTGTAAACGAAAAAACATGCAACACATCAAACCCCATGCTTGTTAATGAGCACGTTCAATTCCTTAAGGAACATGTTAATGTCCTTGAACTGCCGGTATACGGAAGCGAAGCGCACGTAGGCGACTTCGTCGACCGGGTACAGCTGCTCCATGACGCTCTCGCCGATCATGTTGCTGTCGATCTCCGCCTGGGCGGTGTTGCGCAGCTCGCGCTCGACGTTGGAGACGAGGATCTCGAGCTGTCCGACGGATACGGGACGCTTCTCGCATGCGCGCAGCAAGCCGCGCAGCAGCTTCTCGCGGCTGAACTCTTCGCGGCTGCCGTCTTTCTTGATGACGATCAGCGGCGTCTCTTCGACCATTTCGAACGTCGTGAAGCGGCGATTGCACGATTCGCATTCGCGACGGCGGCGAATCGACTTGTTGTCGTTGGCCGGACGGGAGTCCAGCACCTTCGTTCCGTTGTAGTCGCAATAAGGACATTTCATATGGATGCGGCTCTCCTTCGACGAGAGAAACTTTTTTTAAATTTCCAAGCCTTCCCTTACATGATTCCTGGGATAAGGCACATAATACGTTTACCAACCGCGAGGAGGTGAACAACATGAGCCAAGGAAACAACAGCAACAGCAACAACCTAGTGGTACCTCAATCTCACGGTGCGCTTGACCAACTGAAGTATGAAGTTGCTCAAGAACTCGGCATCGCAATCCCGCAAGACGGTTACTACGGGAACATGGTTACTCGCGACACCGGTTCGATTGGTGGCAGCATCACTAAGCGTCTGGTACAAATCGCCGAGCAACAACTCGCTGGCCGTTTCTAAGTTCACGCTCTTCACCTAGGTAATTCAATAACAAGGAGTCCTGAAGCTTCGCGCTTCAGGGCTTCTTTTCCATTTTAACGCGATTAAGACCAATTGTCATACAGTTCGTCATATTTCTTGCGGTAAAAAAGCACCTTTTGTACATACCGCCGGGTTTCTCCGTATGGAATATCGGAGATCGTCTCTTCGCGGCCGTCCCATTTTCCGTCGCGGAGCCACTGCTTCACCTTGCCTGGCCCAGCATTGTATGCCGCCAGCGACTTGACCGCATCGCCGTCGAATTGCCGCAGCAGCTCCTTGAGGTACCAGGACCCGAGGCGAATGCCCGCGTCTGCTCGCTCTCCCGCGAGCTTGGCCGTGATGCTGCCGAAGTCGTCTTGCTTGAGGATCCATTCGGCGGTATCCGGCATGATCTGCATGATGCCGATCGCGCCTTTCGGAGAGACGGCATTCGGCTCGAAATTGGATTCTACCCGTATGACGGCCGCAATCAGGCGAGGATCCACGGCATAGCGGTCCGCGTTCGATTGAATTTCTTTTTGGTACTGAATGGGGTACACCATTTGGCCGAGCCATTCCGATCGGATAAACAGCAGCGCGACGATAATGAGGAACAGCAGCAAAAACCAGCGTTTTCGCTTCGGCCTCGTCCTTTTTTTGCTCATAACGAAACCGTTCCTGACTGAAGCGACCGCCAGAAGCGATCCAGCTGCGCTTCAGTGTCGTCGATCGTACCGCTATTGTTTATCACGTAATCGGCAAGCTGCCGTTTTTTTTCGATGTCCATTTGCGCGCCAAGTCGCTTGTCCGCTTCTTCAGGCGACAGCCCGTCGCGCTGGATCAGGCGAATCCGCTGAATTTCCCGAGGAACGTAAGCCACCATGACGCCTTCGTATAAATGCTGCAGCCCCGACTCGTACAGCAGCGGAATGTCCGCCACGACTAATCGGTCCGGCCGCTCCGCCTCAAGCGCGTCGATCCGCTCGCGCATCAACTCGCGAATGGCCGGATGCGTGATCGCCTCCAGCGCCTTGCGCTCCTCCGCATTCGCGAACACGATCGAACCCAACATCCGCCGGTCAAGCGTACCGTCCTCGCGGATGACCTCTGCGCCGAATCGCTCTGCGATCCGCGCGAGGGAAGCTTGTCCTGGTTCGACAATTTCCCGGGCAATTCGATCGGCGTCGACGAGCGCAGCCCCTCGGGCCACCAACATTCGCGCGACTGTACTCTTGCCGGTAGCAATGCCGCCGGTCAATCCGATGTTCATCCTGCCAACCTCCTTGCAGCGGCAAAGTATGCCGTCGTTCGCTCCAAATGAAAGGGTTGCCGTCCTTTGTACGATTATACCGTTCGCTCAGCTCCGGCACTCCCTGCCATGCCATTATCCCCTCGGCTCAGATAAAGCTACGAGCTGCCCATGCTGCGCATCTGACTGCCGAATGAAGCTCCTGTGCAAACCGGCTGCCAAATGAGCCTGCTGAGTCAATGGGATAATGGCATGAGTCGTAAAAATCGAGCCTATACCGCGGACCTCAAGAAGCCTGCATCAGCTTGAATATGCCCATTACGATTAAAATAATGCCCGGCAACACGGTCAGCCTCTGCACCCAGCGCATTCCCGACGCCAGAAATCCGACGCGCATGCCCGCCCAAAGAAACATGCCGCTCGCCGCCGCGATCAAGATCGCAGTCGGCACAGCGGGAAATCCGACGAGCGCAGCGCCGATGCCCGCTCCGAACGCGTCCAGCGACAAGGCAATGCCGAGTAGCAGCGCCTCGCCGGAAGTAATAATGCCTGACCTGTCGACGTCGGCAACCGACGGCGTTCGCAGTATTTGTATAATAAGACCGAACACGCGAAGCTCAAGCGTCAGCATCGGCACGACGCTAACGGCGTCAGCTGCATGCGCCGCCTCTGCGCCCGACCTCGGTGCGTGGGATTCGCCAACCTGGGCGTTCAGCGCTGCTGCGTCGCTCTGTCCCCCGTCCGCTAACTCGCCGTTCTCCTCAGTCCTTGATTCTTTATCCGCCTTGCGATTACGCGCGAACTGGATTAAGGCCCAAGTGCCGATTCCTATAAGAATCACCGCGCCCACGGCTTTGGATCCGTACGGCGACAGCCACCCGGCGATTAGCGATCCTACGATCATGGAGACGAGGATAACCACGCCCGAGCATGCCGCGATGATCGCGACGGACGGGAGCGGGATGCGAATCTTGCGAAGACCGTACGTAATGCCGACACCGAAGCCGTCCAGACTGACCGCGAACGCGAGAAATAATAATGATGCCAAATGAGCGAGCATGATCGTACCTCCTGCATGGCGAAGACATAGCGCCGAACCCGGGTAGGGATCGACGGTTCTGTTCATCCTATGCAGAAGCGCGGGCGAATGCCCGCTTCGATCTCGAACAATCGGTTACGATTCGTCGGCAGCCGATCCGTCCAACCTGCGCTTTACGACGTTGCCGCCCTCGCGGTAACGCTTGGAAGCAGCCGCGCTGACGCCGCTCGCCGGTCCTGCGGCATCCTTCGGGGGCTTCTGGCACTTGGCGCACACATGCGTGCCGCGCCCGCCGACGACTGACTTGACGATTGGGCCTCCGCACACCGGGCAGGCCTCGCCGGTGCGGCCGTATACGCGAAGCCGATGCTGGAACATGCCCATCTCGCCCTGTCCGTTGACGTAAGACTTGACCGATGATCCGCCGGCCTCGACCGCCGCCGTCAGCGTCGTTACGATCGCTTCATGCAGTCTGCCCCAATCCTTGGGCCTAAGCTCGCCGGCCATGCGCTCGGGATGAATGCCCGCAAGATGGAGCGCCTCATCTACATAAATATTGCCGAGTCCCACGATCCATTCCTGATTCAGGAGCAGCGGCTTGATCTTTGTATTTCTGCGGCCCAGCGAGCCCCGCAGCGCCTCCGCGGTAAAGCCTGCCTCGAGCGGTTCGAGCCCGAGCTTCGCAAGCGGCGGCGACACGAGCTCCTCGCCTGCAGGAAATAAATGCATCGTGCCGAACTGCCGCACGTCCGTGTACCTCAGCGCCGTGCCGTCCGTAAAATGGAATATGACATGCGTATGCTTGTCCAGCGGCGCGTCGTCCGCGAACATGCCGTACCGGCCTTCCATTCGCAGGTGGGAGACGAGGACGAGTCCGTCCAGGATCAGCCGCAGAAACTTGCCCCGCCGCTCTACGGCCGTAAACGTACGCCCCTCAAGCATCGCGCCGAAAACGTCGGGATCGTCCGGTTTTTGCAGGATGCGCGGCAGGCGCACCGTTACCGATCGAATTTGCTTGCCTACGATCAGCTCGCTCAACGTGCGCCTGACCGTTTCTACCTCCGGGAGCTCCGGCATATTTGTCCATCCTTTCTCTAAGGTGACTGATCGATTCGCTAAAAATCGAACGCCGCTTGCGTCGCTTATTTTGCCTCGTACCAATTGACGCCTGCGCTAACCTCCGCCTTCAGCGGCACGTCGAGCGGCAGCGCGGAAGCCATCACTTCCGGCACGAGCTTCTTCATCGTATCCAGCTCCTCCGGCGGCACCTCGAATACGAGTTCGTCATGCACCTGCAGCAGCATTCGGCTTTTTAACCCTTTTGCTTTAAGCGCTTCGGCCATACGCACCATTGCAAGCTTGATGATATCGGCAGCCGTGCCCTGGATCGGCGTATTCATCGCCGTACGCTCCGCGAAGGAACGCAGGTTGAAGTTAGACGAGCGGATGTCGGGCAGATAGCGGCGACGCTCGAGCATCGTCTTGACGTAGCCGTCCTGCTTGGCCTGCGCCACGATGTCGTCCATGTACCGGCGTACGCCCGGGAAGGCGGCAAAGTACTGCTCGATAAAGGATGCCGCTTCCTTCCGCGTAATACCAAGGTTCTGCGACAGGCCATAGTCGCTGATGCCGTACACGATGCCGAAGTTGACGGCTTTGGCGCTGCGCCGCATGTTGCCGTCCACCTGCTCGGCGCTGACGCCGAAAACGTCCATCGCCGTCTTCGTATGAACGTCCATTTCCAGCCGGAAAGCTTCCTTCAGCCCTTCGTCGCCAGAAATGTGCGCGAGCACGCGCAGTTCGATCTGCGAGTAGTCGGCGGCGATAATCTGCCAGCCCGGCTCGGACGGCACGAACGCCTTGCGAATCTGGCGTCCCTCCTCCATGCGGATCGGGATGTTCTGCAGGTTGGGATACTGGCTGCTGAGGCGGCCCGTCGCGGCGATCGTCTGACGGTAATACGTATGGATCTTGCCGTCCTCCGGGCGAATTTCCTTGAGCAGTCCCTCGATATAAGTCGACTGCAGCTTGGCAAGCTGGCGGTAATGAAGGATGAGCCGCACGATCTCGTGATACGGCTCAAGCTTCTCCAGCACCTCGGCGTCCGTCGAGTAGCCGGTCTTCGTCTTCTTGACGACGGGCAGACCGAGCTTGTCGAACAGCACCTCGCCGAGCTGCTTGGTCGATCCGATGTTGAACTCGAAGCCCGCGATCCGGTAGATCTCGGTCACGATCTGGCCGATCCGCGCTTGAAAGTCCTTGCCCAGCTCCTCGAGCGCCTCGGACTGCACGACGATCCCCTGCTTCTCCATGTCGGCGAGGATGATCGCCAGCGGCTGCTCGAGCTCGTAGAACAGCGGCTTCATCCCCGCTTCATCGAGCTCTGACGCCTGACGGGAGGCGAGACGCCTGACGGCATCCGCCTTGGAGGCCAAATGGGCGGCCAGCGCCTCGGGCTCCGGCACCTTGAACTTCGCGCCCTTGCCGTAAGCCGCTTCGTCGGACGCGATGCCGGGCAACCCGGCCTTGGCCAGCAGTCCGACAAGCGACGGATCCGCCTCGGTCGGGTCGAGCAGGTACGCCGCGAGCGAGCAGTCGAAAGCTTGACCGCGCAGCTCGAGCCCCTTGCGAGCCAGCACGAGCTCGGCGCGGTGCAGGTCGTAGCCGGTCTTGGGCACGCCGGCATCCGCGAGCCAGTCCCTGAGCGGCGCGGCTTGCGGTGCCGTCAGCAGCGCCTCGAACGGAAGCGCGTATACCCGCTCTCCGGCGGCGACCGCGATGCCGATGCCTTCGCTCATGTGCGGGTTATCGCCGCTCGCGTCGAGGATGAAGCTATCGGCGTGCGGCAGCGCCTCCGCGAGCGCGGCCCAGCCCGCGTCATCGTTAACGCGCACCGTCTCGTAAGCGGCAGCGGCCAAGGCGGCGGACGCCGCGTCCGCTTCGCCTTCGCTGAGCGCGAGCCGCTCGATCAGCGATTTGAACTCGAGCTTGCGCAACGCCGCGAGCAGCGCCGGTTCCTCGGCGCCTTCCCAGGCAAGCTGCTCCCAGTTCCGCTCAAGCGGAATCTCGCGCATAATCGTCGCGAGCTCCTTGCTCATTTTCGCCGAGTCCATGTTGCCGCGCACGTTCTCTCCGAGCTTGCCTTTGATCTCTCCGGCATGCGCCAGCACTTCTTCGACGCTGCCATACTCCGCGAGCAGCTTGAGCGCCGTCTTCTCCCCGACCCCGGGAATGCCCGGAATATTGTCGGAAGCATCTCCCATGAGTCCCTTCAGGTCGATGATCTGAAGCGGCGCCAGACCGTATTTGTCTCCGATCGCCGCAGGCGTATAACGCTCCGTCTCGCTCACGCCCTTGCGCGTGAGGAGCACGCTCGTCCGCTCGGACGCCAGCTGCAGCATATCCTTGTCTCCCGAGACGACGACCGCCTCGATGCCCGCTTGCTCGGCCTGCTTGGTCAGCGTGCCGATGATGTCGTCAGCCTCGTAGCCGGGAATCTCGTACCTTGCGATCGAGAACGCGTCCAGCAATTCCTTGAGCAGCGGAAATTGCTCGGACAGCTCCGGCGGCGTCTTCTGGCGGCCGCCTTTGTACTCGGCGAAGCCCTCGTGGCGGAACACCGTCTTACCTGCGTCGAACGCGACGATCAGATGCGTCGGGCGCTCCTCCTCGAGTACCTTGAGCAGCATCGTCGTGAAGCCGAACACCGCGTTCGTCTGCAAGCCGGCAGCATTCGTCAGCGGCGGCATCGCATAAAACGCCCGGAATACGATACTATTGCCGTCGATCAAGAGCAGCTTGTCCCGCCCGCCTTCGCCTTGCCCGGTTTTCCATCGTTTTGCCATCGGTTTCGCACGCTCCATCCGTTCTTCTTCCATTAAGATCAATCATACCATAAACGCCGGAGGCCGGGCGACGTCGGGGACCGATCCCGCTTTAAGGAAAGTTTAAGCACTTGGCCCGGGCGGGCTGTGTTAATATTGCAATATATTTGAACGGTAAGGAGAGTTCGCGTTGACCCAAGCGAGAAGATACATCCCGGAAATCAACCTGATGCGAGCGATGGCGATACTGGCCGTCATCATGATTCACTCGACGAGCAATGCCCTGGTTCAGCTGCAGACAGCCTCTTCCTTCTATGGACTATACGTATTTTTGCATGATTTCGCCGTCTTCGCCGTGCCTGCGTTTATTTTTATAAGCGGGTTCGTGCTTACCTACAATTATGTCGGCAAACCGCTCACCGGCGGCACGATCGGCACCTTTTACCGCAAGCGCATCTGGAACGCCGTGCTGCCGTACGCGATTTTCAGTCTGTTCTATTTTCTGCTCAAAGCCAAATTCGCGCCGTCGGCCGATTCGGCGACGAAATTCCTTGAACAGCTGCTCACCGGACAGGCATACGGCCACTTGTATTTCATGTTTGTCATCATCCAGTACTACATCCTGTTCCCCATTCTGCTGCTCGCGCTCCGCAGCGGCTGGGTCCGCCGCCATATCTGGTGGATCGGCATTGCCCTTCAATGGGGCTATTACTACCTGAATCGCGAATACATCGTGCATCAGACCGGATGGCCTGACGTTCTGCATCGTACAGGCAGCCTGTTCATCTCTTACTTCGGCGTCTTCACGGTCGCCATATGGATCGCCATCCACTATGAACGGATTCTGTCCTGGTTCGCGGCGCGTCCCGCCGTTCGCCGTCTGTCCGCGCTGCTGGCCTACGCGTTGTGGCTCGTGTCGGGTTTCTACTACGTCTACTTGCGATATCAAGGTCTCGTGCACAAGGACTGGGCAGACGGACAGGTTTTCACCTATACGCAATTCGTATACAACCTCGCTTCCGCCGTCGCGCTGTTCCTGCTCTCGAACGTCATCCTTCGCCGGCCCAAGGCGTTGGGGACCAGACTGCTGGGCAACATCGGCGTCTGCTCCTTCGGGATCTACTTTGTTCATCCTGCCGTCTTGTACTATTACCGCGACATACCGGTCCCTGGCAACGGCATGCTGTTCCACGTATATTACGCCTGCGAATATCTCGCGGCGCTGCTGGTCGCATGGGGCATCACCTGGGCGATTCAGCGCAATTTCCGGTGGGCCTGGATCCTGTTCGGCACCTCCTCGGTACCTAAAAAGAAACCGGCTGAGTCGCGATAAACGGCGATCAACCCCCCTATTTTCCGCGTAAAAATGACGCAAAAAAGGAAGGCCGTCCAAGAGGGCGGCCTTTTGTTCGCTGTTTCTTCACGATTTCAACGCAACTTTTGATTCCGGCATTCGTCTAGAATAGAGTCGCATCCAACCGTAACCGTCGGATTTTAGAAGTAAAAGGAGACCTTAGCACTATGAAATGGAAGCTTGAAAGACAACGCTTGATCAAATGGCTCACCGCTGCCGCGCTGCTCGTTACGCTGCTCGCACCAGCCGCTACGCACGTCGCTACGGCCGCCAGCCCGAGCGACAACGTTCTCACTTTGACCCTGAACAAAGCGCAAGTATCGGTCAACGGCACGACATACGCCTCGCCGCAGCCCGCACTTATCGTCAAAGGCGTCACCTATGCGCCAATATCCATGCTCGCCCTCCGATTCGGCTATAAGATTGCATACAACGCCGCATCCAAGTCCTACACGATCTCCACAGACGGCAATTCGGTCGAATTCAAGACCGGCAGCACCTCGTTTTGGCTGAACGGAGCGAAGGTCGCTTCCTCCGGCAAGACTTACATCTACAACGGCAGCCTGATGGTTCCGCTGCGCGATTGGGTCAAGGCGACCGGCTCCACGCTGTCGGCTGCGCCAGGCACCGTATCGCTCACCTGGAGCGTTGCGCCGACCGCCGACTTCAAGGTGGATCAGGACGTGATCTATGCCGGCCAGACGCAGGTCACTTACACGAGCCTGTCCAAAAACGCGAATAAGATCTGGTCCGAGAGCTGGGACGGCAACATGAGCATTTTCCCCGAGCCAGGTACATACGTGATTACCCGCAGCGTGCAGGACATGGCCGGCAATTGGCTCGATCCGTACGCCGTCTCGATCACCGTACTGCCTCCGAACCAGCCGCCTGTCGCTCAATTTACGACGGAAAAAGACACGTATATGATCGGCGAGCCGATCACTTACACGAACCAGTCGTACGATGACGAGGACGCGATCGTGTCGACCGAGTGGTCCAACAACAAGCGGGGCTTCTTCGTATCCGGCCCGCAGACGATCTCGCTCCGAGTTACCGACAGGCACGGCAGCATTTCGGACTTCAGCAAGACGATTACGATCTCGACGGACGTCATGTACACCGAAGCCGAATTCAACGAACGCTTCACCCTTGTCGGCGACAAATATCCTGTCGTCGGCGCGGACATTCTCAAGATTCCGACCGTGCCTTATACGTTCTATAGCACGAACCGCGCGCTCATCGCCTCCGACAGTCCCGAGGATCTGACCGGTCCCGGCGTTCTGTACCGCGACACGCTGGCCGGCGACCTCCGCCTGTTCCTGTATCATCAGAACCTGGGTTCCGAGCCGCTCAAGATCTATCTCGCCGCGACCAACGAGAGCACGACCGAATCCGCGTCGATCGACCTCGGCGCCTGGGGCAGCGCAGGTCCGGAGACGTTCGGCGCTTATACGGGCAAGATGGCGGCGATCCGTTACCTGGACGCCCGCGATTCGCAGACGACCTCTACGACTTGGCTCGCGCCGGGCGCGACCAAGCTGATCGTGCCCGAGCTGAACCAGAAGGCGCTGTCCAAAGGCCAAACCTTCTCCGCCTATGCGGACCTTAGCACGTCGACCAACGTCAAGTTCACGCTGTTCGCGGTGAAGAGCGGCGCCGATCCGCTGACTACGCTGCCGACGCTCGGCGTCATGAAGCGCGACGGCAAGCATATCCGCGGCACGTTCCAGGGCGCGGACCGCGAGATCGTCATCCAGGAGACGCTTGGCGATACGGCGAAGCGCATCGTGTTCGGCGACCACAGCATCGATCCGGCGCTCGACGGCATCGACCAGCTGAACGGCCAACCGGAGAACAACTGGGGCAACTTCGGCGTCGTGTACCACATGACGGTACAGGTCAAAGCGAACACGCTCATCTCGCTGAACGCGCGGGGCGGCATCTATACCGGCGCCTTCCTCGTCAACGGCGTGAAGGTTCCCGTCACCAACACGAGTATCCTGGAAAACCCGAACGTCGCGACGCCGGTCTACCGCACCGGACAGTACAACGAGACGGTCGAGATTTCCTACCTGACGGCGCTCGGCTCCAATCTGCCGATTACGCTCATGTTCATCCCGATGAAATAATGCGAAAAGGGTTGTTCCTCCGCCAAGCGGATGGGAACAACCCTTTTTTCGCGTCTGAGGCGGCAGGGCGCTTGCATCGCCTTCTCTATAGGAGGCGATGGCCCTTACGGCAGCGGCACAGCGCTCATCGCCTTCTCTACAGGAGGCGATGGCCCTTCCCGCGACGGCATAGCGCTCATCGCCTTCTCTATAGGAGGCGATGGCCCTTCCCGCGACGGCATATCGCTCATCGCCTTCTCTACAGGAGGCGATGCCCCTTTCGGCGGCCGCTTAGCGCTCATCGCCTTCTCTACAGGAGGCGATCGCCCTTTCGGCGGCTGCATGCCGCCAAGCGTTTCCCCGCCCCCGCCCCCCAAAAACAAAAGGCTGCCCTGCAGCCACAAATTGACTGCTCGGGCAACCCTTGTCTTGCGGCTTCGCTGCCGCACCTTCTGGCGATGCTTACTGGTTCAAGTCAGGACGCGTGCCGACGACGAGGAAAACAACGTTCTCGCCGATGTTCGTCGCATGATCCGCGATCCGCTCGATGTAGCGTCCCACGAAGCAAAGGTTCATCGCCTGGCCGACGTTCTTCTGATTCTCGCCGGCCAATTCGAACAGCTCGCGCAGAATCTGGGAGTACAAAGCGTCGATCATATCGTCTTCCTTGGCCATTTTGTAAGCCAGGTCAACGTTCTCGTCAATGTAGGAACGGATCGAATCGCCGATCATTCCTTGCGCCAGCGAGGCCATCCGCGGCAGGTCCACGAGCGGCTTGATCAGCGATTGGCCTTCCAGCCGAATCGCGACCTTGGCGATATCGACGGACAGATCGCCCATCCGCTCCAGATCCGAGGAGATTTTAAGCGCCACGAGAATGCGGCGCAGATCCTTCGCCACCGGCTGCTGCGTCGCGATCAGCTTGGACCCCAGATCGGCGATGCGCTCCTCGAGCCTGTTCAGCTCGGGATCGGCTTTGACGATACGCTGCGCCAGCGGCCCGTTCAGGCCCTCCAGCGCCTGCATCGCGTCGCCAAGCGCCTTCTCCACTCTGTCTCCCATTTCCACCAGCATATTCTGCAATTGCACGAGACCGATATCAAATTCCCTTCTCGCCGTCATTAGCCGTTTGCCCCTTCCAGGTCGTTTAACCGAATCTGCCGGAGATATAGTCCTCCGTCCTTTGATCGCGCGGCGCCCGGAACAACTGCTCCGTCTCCGCGGACTCCACTACCTCTCCATTCAGGAAAAACACCGTCCGGTCCGAAATTCTGGCTGCTTGGTGCATGTTATGCGTGACCATGACGATCGTATAACTTTTTTTCAGCTCCCGCGAGAGCTCCTCGATCTTCGTCGTGGAGATCGGATCGAGCGCCGACGTCGATTCGTCCATGAGCAGGATGTCAGGCTCGATCGCGAGCGCCCGCGCGATACATAGACGCTGCTGCTGGCCGCCCGACAAGCCCCACGCGGACTTTTTCAGCACGTCCTTGACTTCAGGCCACAGCGATGCCGAGCGCAAGCTCTTCTCCACGATGGCGTCAAGCTCGGACTTCTTGGTCACACCATGCAGACGAGGTCCGTAGGCGACGTTGTCGTAGATCGACTTGGGAAAAGGATTCGGCTGCTGAAACACCATGCCGACCCGCTTCCGAAGAAACTCGACCTCCGTCTGCCCGTCGTAAATATTGCGGTCCTGGATGACCACCTCTCCTTCGATGCGCACGCCCGGAATCGTGTCGTTCATCCGGTTGAGCGTCCGCAGCAGCGTCGACTTGCCGCAGCCCGAAGGCCCGATGAACGCAGTGATGCTTTTCTCCGGAATGGTCAAGTCCACGTTTTTAAGCGCATGGAACTTTCCGTAGTACAGTTGCAGCTGTTTGGTCTCGATGATCACTAGCGCGCCTCCTCCTCATTGGGCCGGGCCTGCGGTCCGGCACCGCCTCATGTCGATCGCCCGCGGTCGCTTTAGGACGGTTGCGATCAACCGAAGCGTCCGGAGATGTAGTCGTCCGTCGACTTGCGCGACGGGTTGGTGAAGATTTTGTTCGTCTCGTCATACTCGACCAGATCGCCGAGGAAGAAAAACGCCGTCTTGTCGGAAACCCGCGCAGCCTGATGCATGTTGTGCGTGACGATGACGATCGTGTAGTCCTGCTTCAGCTCGGCGATCAGCTCCTCGACCTTGGCGGTCGACACGGGATCGAGCGCGGAAGCCGGTTCGTCCATGAGCAGAATGTCCGGCTTTACGGCAATTGAGCGCGCGATGCACAGACGCTGCTGTTGGCCTCCCGACAAGGCGAGGCCCGATTGATGCAGCCTGTCTTTGACTTCGTCCCACAGCGCCGTCTTGCGCAGACATTCCTCGACGAGCTGGTCGAGCGCCGCCTTGTTCTTCACGCCGTGATAGCGCGCGCCGAACGCGACGTTCTCATAGATCGATTTGTGAAACGGGTTCGGCCGCTGCCACACCATCCCGATCTTCTGCCGAAGACGTACGACGTCCGTGCGCGGATCGCAAATATTGTGACCGCCGATCCAGATCTCGCCCTTGATCGAAGCGCCGGGAATCAGGTCGTTCATCCGGTTGAGCGACCGCAGGAACGTCGACTTGCCGCAGCCCGAAGGGCCGATCAACGCAATGACCTCACGGTCGGGGAATGCCATGCTGACCTGCTTGATCGCCTGCTTTTCTCCATAGAAGACGGACAGGTCTTTCGTGTAAAAAGCGGGCGGCGGCGCAGCTTCCGTACGCGCTGTCCCGCTCGCTTCGGGCTCGGACGGCGCCGTCTTCGGCTTATGGGCAGGCACGGCCGGCGCGGGAGCCGCCGAAGACTCGGGTTGCGCAGGCGGCGCGGAAGGCGCAGGCGGTGCAGGCGGCAAAGCGGTTCCCGCGCTTGCATGCTGCGGGATCGGCGCGCCGGCAGCCGGGCTTGATGCGCGTTCGGCTTCTGTCTTATCGGTCGCGATCGTACTCACGATGAATTCCTCCTTTAAGGTTCCGGGTGGTCGGACGAGACGGGGCTTAACGTCCCGCCGTCAGCTTGCGGTACAGCGCGCGGCCGAACCAGCGGGCGCCCAGATTGAAGAGCAGCACGGTGATAACGAGCACGGCCGATGCGCCTGCGGCGATCTGCGCGGCGTCCGGCGCGAGGCCTTCGCTGTTGACCTTCCAGATGTGCACGGCCAGCGTCTCTGCCGGTCGGAACGGATTGAGCGGCGACGTGTGGTGCAGCGGATTCCAGTCCGTGAAGTCGAGGCGCGGCGAGCTCATGCCGGCCGTGAACAGCAGCGCGGCTGCTTCGCCGAATACGCGGCCTGCGGCGAGAATCGTGCCCGTAACGATGGCGGGCAGCGAGATCGGCAGCATGACCGTCGTGATCGTGCGCCAGCGGGACAATCCAAGCGCAAGCCCGGCTTCTTTTTGCTCGCGCGGCACGGCTCGAAGCGCCTGCTCCGTGATCCGTACCATGAGCGGCAGGTTGAACACCGTCAGCGCGAGCGCGCCGGACATGAGCGACAGCCCAAGGCCGAAGCGGTTGACGATAACCAGGAGGCCGAACAAACCGACGACGATCGACGGGAAGGAAGACAGCACCTCGACGATCAGGCGGATGAACGCGGTCAGCCGGTTTTGCTTGGCGTATTCGCTCATATAGATGCCGGCTCCGAGGCCGAGCGGAACCGTGATGATCATCGTCAGCACGAGCAGGAACAGCGAGTTGAACAGCTGCGGACCGATACCGCCGCCTGCGCGGATCGACTCGGGCGCCGACGTGAGGAAGTGCCAGCTGATATGGCCGACGCCGCGGATGAGGAGATAGCCCAGCAGCGCGGCGAGCAGCGCGATGATCAAAAAGCCGATGCCGACGATGACGCCGGTCATGATGCGGTCTACGGACTTGGCCTTCATGCGTGCTTCACTCTCCTCTCCAGCAGTCGTACCACGAATACGAATAAGAATGTCATAATTAGCAAAATGAGCGCGAGACTCCACAGTGCGTTGTTGTGCAGCGAGCCGCTCGTCGTGTTGCCCATCGACAGCGTGATGATACTGGTCAGCGTCGCGGCGGATTGCGTCAGCGAGTGCGGGATATGCGGCGCGTTGCCGATAACCATCTGCACGGCCAGCGCTTCGCCGAATGCGCGTGCGATGCCCAGTACGACGCCGGTCAGGAGCGACGGCAGCGTCGTCGGAATGACAAGCCGCGAGATCGTCTGCCAGCGGGTGGCGCCGAGCGCATAGGAGCCTTCCTTAAGTCCGGCGGGCAAGCTGCGCAGCGCGTCCGTCGCGACGGTCGTGATCGTCGGCAGGATCATGACGGACAGCACGATTGCGCCTGCCAGAATACCGACGCCCTGACCGGGGAAAATATCGCGAAGGAACGGTACGATAACGCTCAGGCCGACGAAGCCGTAAACGACGGAGGGAACGCCGGCGAGCAGTTCAATCGCAGGCTGCAAAATATTTTTGCCGACTTTGGGCATCATTTCGGTCATAAAGATCGCGGCGCATATGCCGAGCGGAGCGGCAATAACGGCGGCCAGCAGCGAAGTTGCGAATGAGCCGAACAGAAACGGCAGCGCGCCGAAGCGCGGCGTGTCCGCTTCCGGCGACCATTTGAGGCCGCCGAGCATCTCGCCGACGCTTACGCCCTGGCTCGCGAACGGCGTCAAACCTCTCGAAGCGATGAAGTAGACGATCGAAAAAATGATTACGATCAGCATCAGCACGCAAAACATTACGTAACCTCTGCCGCGGAGTTCCTCGAGCTTGTGCTTCGGGAATTTGCCGCGTCCGTCCTTCGCGATGGCATCCGCCGCTTGGCGGGTTTGGGTCATGTTCATGCGAGCCTCTCCTTAACGTGGCAAGAGAGGCGCCCGTTTTCAGGTCCGCCTCTGCCGGCTATTCTTGTAAGTTATTAAATTACTTGTTGGTTACGTTGCCTTGCACGTCGCGCGTAACCTTCATGTCGCTAACCGGGATGTAGCCCAGATCCTTAACGTCGGTGCCTTGGATATCGTCGCTCAGCATGTAATCGAGGAACGCCTTCAGTGCGCCGTCTGGCTCGCCCTTCGTGTACATGTGTTCGTAAGCCCAAACCGGATAAGTGCCGGACGCTACGTTTTCGGCCGTCGGCTCTACGCCTTCATACTTCAGCGCTTGAATCGTGTCGTCGAGGTAGGAAAGTGCCAGATAGCCGATTGCGCCAGGCGTTTCGGAGATCAGCTTGCGAACCGTGCCGGACGCGTCTTCCGTGATCGAATCAGGCAGGTCTTCCGATTTCGCGCCGAGCGCGAAGTTTTCGAAAGTTGCGCGGGTACCGGAGCTTGCAGGGCGGTTGACGAGGACGATCTTTTCATCCTTGCCGCCAACGTCCTTCCAGTTCGTTACTTTGTTGGTGAAGATGTCAACCAGTTGCGCCTTCGTCAGGTTGTCCACGCCGACATCTTTGTTGGCGACGGCTGCGATCGATACGACTGCGACTTGGTGATCGACGAGTTCCTTAGCCTTGTCCGCGTCGGCGTCCTTCAGCTTCTCTTCTGCGAATACGTCCGAGTTGCCGATTTGTACGGTTCCTTCGGATACTTGGGACAGGCCGGCGCCGCTGCCGCCTCCGTTGACGGTGATCGTGACGTCCTTGTTCAGGTCCATGAACTTCTTAGAAGCTTGATCGACAAGCGGCTGAAGCGCGGTCGAGCCCGCTGCGCTGAACGCGCCGCTGATGGCTGCGCTGGCAGGCGCGCTGGAGGATGCGCCGTTGTTGCTTGCGTTATTGGAATTGTCGTTTTTGCCGCAGGCAGCGAGCGAGATGCCAAGCGCGAGCGTCGTCAGTACGAGCAGAGATTTTTTCAAGAGATAGAGCCCCTTTCAAATTGTGTTTATATTGTTTGCTCTCAAGCACATCTCTGATTCTAGCGACCAATCGTCAATGTTGTATTCGGGTATTGTTAACGCAATGTAAAAAATGTCGAACGTTAATATTTTTCTTCCGGAGATTCGTTCATCTGCGCTGCGAGCTTGGCGACTTGCGCAGCAATCTGCTCCGACATGACCGACGCTTCGCGCGATGCGGCCGCGAGATGCTCCGTGCCTTTTGCGTTTTCGGAGCTGCGCGTCCACAGCCGGTTAAACGTGTCCTCCGTTTTGTGAACTTGCAGCATTCCGCGATCGGCTCCTTCCTTGCCTTCGCGTACATGCGCGGCGGCGGCGGCGGCGGAAGCCGCCATCCCGCTCAGTTGCTCGTGGATCTGGCTGGCCTGGGACTTGGTCTGGTCGGCGAGCTGGCGTACTTCCTGCGCGACGACGGAAAATCCGAGACCGTGCGAGCCTGCCCTGGCCGCTTCGATCTGCGCGTTGATCGCGAGCAGGTTGCACTGATCCGCCAGCTGCGCGATGATTTTGGCGATGCCGACGGTGTCCGATACTCTGGCGAGCAGCTCGTCCACCGAGCTGGCCTGGCGGTCCGCCGTCTCCGTCCACAGGCGGAACAGTCCCAGCATCTGAGTCAAATCCTGCTGTCCGTGCTCGGCCAGCTCCGCAATCTCTAAGCTGCCGGTGCGGGATACCGACGCTTCGCCGGCAAGACGGTCGACCGATCCCCGAATGTCGCGCAGCATCCGTTCGGCTCCGCGTACGGTCGACATCTGGCGTCCGGCAAGCTCGCGCCGCAGCAGCCTCGAGAGCTGCAGCATGTCGCTTACCGTTAGGACGCCTGTAAAGGCACCTCCGCTCGTCATCATCACCGCATCGTAAATCCGCTCCTCGTCCCGCGACATGGCGCGGTCGATCAGCTCCTGCGGCGACAGGTCGGTCTCGGCGATCATCGCCTTGCTATCCATCAGCTTGGTTACGGGCTTGTCCGCGAACAGCGGCATGCCGTACAGCGAGCCGATCAATTTAAAGAAGCGATGACGCATGACGATGCCTGCCGGTTCGCCCGTCGTCTTCACGACAGCGACGCACTCGAGCTCATGGCGCCTGCGGAATAGCTCGGCCATCTCGCCGCAAGTCTGCTCCGGCGACACCTGCGGGCAGGAACGAATCCACTCCGCAAGCACGACGGACGGGTAATGCTTGGCGAATTCGACCGGCTCGACTTTTTGAACCGGCACGATTTCGGAAAGCTGCGTGCTTCGTTCTTCCGTTTTTAAGCGGGGCGCCTCTTCGGCAGCCCGGGATTTCGTCTTTTCTAATAGAAGCAAACTCATGCTCCCAGCCCCTTATCCGCTGATCTTGACCCGCTCAGTTTATCAGCGGCTTGTCAACACGGCGTTAGAAGAACAATGGAGAAATGTAAATTATCCCTTTTTTAATGAACTTCGTGATGACAGCGAATTCATTTTGAATGATACCGCATACATCGATTAACCAAACTTGACAGCCTTTGGATGGACCTTTAACATGGATGTAAGCTTAGTTTCCGGCACGGCCGGAGAGCGGGGGAACCACGTTTTGGGGCGAATCGAGACAGGATCGCAGGAGATCCGGTCAGTAGGGTACCATCTTACCCGAGTCCGTCAGCTAACCTCGTCAGCGTTTGAAGATGGGTCCATTAGATTTTCTAAATTTCATTTAGAATCCGCGGCCCTTCAGGTTTGAAGGGTCTTTTTATTTTCTGCCAGCGGCCCATCGCCGGCGTCCCCCCTCTCGCCGTTGTTCGGAAGAGCAGAATAACTTCATGGAGGGATTTGAAAACCTATGACTATCGCATCGCGAACAAAGGCTGTTATTTTCGATTTTGACGGTACGATCCTCGACACCGAGACTGCATGGTACGAAGCTTTTAAGTCCGCATACCGGGAGTACGAGGTGGACTTGTCCCTGGACATGTACGCCGGCTGCATCGGCACGAGCCTTCACAAGTTTAACCCCTATGAATATCTGATCACCGATCTCAAGCTGCCGATCGACCCGGATTTATTCCGCGAGTCGGTGCACGAGCTGCACGGCAAGCTGATGGAACGCGAAGAAATGCGACCCGGCGTTCTTCATTTCCTCAATAGCGCGAAGGCGGCCGGACTCAAGATCGGTCTTGCCTCGAGCTCTCGCAGGGAATGGGTCGAGACCCATCTCAAGAAGCTGGGCATCTACGACTACTTCGATTGCATCCGCACGGCCGACGACGTCAGCGAAGTGAAGCCGAGCCCCGAGCTTTATTCGCAAGCTCTGCGTGCGCTCGGCGTGTCCGCCCTCGAGGCGATCGCGATCGAAGACTCGCCTAACGGCGCCAAAGCCGCCGAAGCCGCGGGCATTCGCTGCATCGTAACGCCTAATCCGTTGACCGAGCGTCTTGAATTCGGCGGCTGCCTGCGCCGGGTCGAATCGCTGTTGGAGCTGGATTTTCATCGAATCGTCAACGAGGCGGTTGCCGGCTGACCCCTTATATTTTCGCAATATTCTTACTATTTAATTCAAAAAATGATAAAGGGGAGAGGTCATTTGAGTGTTCGCTATGAAATTGTCGCTGCAAGGCATACTGAAAGGACATCCGCAAGAGCCTATCCGCGTCCGCGCAATCAAAAGCCGTTGGCCGTGCACTTCGGTGCCGGCAACATCGGCCGGGGATTCATCGGCATGCAGCTGTCAAAGTCGGGCTACGAGGTGTGCTTCGTCGCCCGCAACGAGACGCAGATTGCCCGCCTGAAGCAGCAACAGCAATATACAGTGACTTATGCGGACGAATCCGAACAGACCGAAGTGGTTCGCAACGTTACCGCCGTTCACATCAAGAATGGCGAGGAAGTCAAGCGCCGTATTCTCAACGCGGATATTTTAACCACCGCCGTAGGCGCCGCTTCGCTGCCGGCGATCGCCGCGACGATCGCCGCAGGCTTGGAGCTAAGATTGGCGACGCACAGCCATCCGCTGTATATTATCGCATGCGAAAATGCGGTCAGAGGAAGTACGCAGCTTAAAAAGCACATTTACGAAAAATTGTCCGCGGAAGGCCGCGCCCGCGCAGACCGCAGCGTTATCTTCCCCGATTCCATGATCGACCGCATCGTTCCCGCGCAGCCGAGCGACGATCCGCTCGCAATCAAGGTCGAGCCCTTTTACGAATGGATCATCGACCGCCATCCGCTGCGGCCTGACTTTCGCCGCATCCGCGGCGCCATTTTTGCCGACAAGCTCGAACCTTATATGGCGCGCAAGCTGTATACCGTCAACACGGGGCATTGTGTGGCCGCTTATCTGGGGCATCGGTCAGGTTGCCGTACGCTCCAAGAGGTGCTGAGGAGCGCGCCGCTGCGTCTCCTGGTCCGGCAGACGCTGGAGGAGACCGGGGAACTGCTCGTCCGTAAATACGGTCTGGACCGCGACGAGCATCGCCTTTATATCGACAAAACGCTGGAGCGCTTCGCCAATCCCGCGATTGTAGACGACGTCACGCGGGTAGCGCGTTCGCCGCTGCGCAAGCTGTCGCGCGGCGAGCGAATCGTTCGTCCGCTGCTGGAGGCGCATGAGCTCGGACTGGCCGTGCCGCATTTGACAGCCGCCGCGGCTGCTGGGATTTTGTACCGGTACGCCGGCGATCCGGAGTCCGTTCAGCTGCAGGACGCGCTGCGTGAGAACGGATTGTCCGCATTTATCGCGCAGCACATGGGCATTCCGGCCCGGCACGCGCTTCATGCCGAGCTTATCGCCGCCGTAGGCGAGCTGCGCACGCAAAGCGCAAGTCGCTTAAATAGCGCAAGTGACGCAAGTAGCGCCCATAGCTAAGACGTTAAAAGGAGCTGCACTGGCAGTCCGCGCGAGGCGGACAGTCAGGCAGCTCCTTGCGTATGATACGGCGGCTTTCCGTTCAACCTATCGGTTGTCCACCTTTTCCGGGTACAGATCGTGGTTCAGCAGCCGATGCTCGGCCATCGCCTCGTATTTGGTGCCAGGCTGTCCCCAGTTGCAATAAGGATCGATGGAGATGCCGCCTCTTGGCGTAAACTTCCCCCATACTTCGATATACCGGGGCGCCATCAGTTCGATGAGATCGTTCATAATGATGTTCATGCAGTCCTCGTGAAAATCGCCATGGTTGCGGAAGCTGAACAAGTATAGCT
The DNA here is from genome assembly GCF_042649185.1 of Cohnella sp. GCM10012308. Taxonomy (NCBI): domain Bacteria; kingdom Bacillati; phylum Bacillota; class Bacilli; order Caryophanales; family Paenibacillaceae; genus Cohnella; species Cohnella sp. GCM10012308. Next base: position 78,008 of record NZ_JBHRYU010000028.1, on the reverse strand, counting down.
TAAGCGACTTGCTCTCCACCATCTTCACGTTCGGAATGTACGAGATATAGATCGTCGCAAAATCCGGCTGCCCTGTCATCGGGCACAGACTGGTGAATTCAGGACAGTTGAACTTGACGAAGTAATCCCGGCCCGGATGCTTGTTGTCGAACGATTCCAGCACCTCGGGCGCGTACGTGCTTGCGTATGAAGTGCCCTGGTTGCCGAGGAGCGATACGCCCGCCAGCTCTTCTTTGCTTCTTCCCGCCATGATCGCGGCCTCCTTATACGCCTTTCTTGTTCCCCCAGATCCAGGTGTGCAGCTGGGGCAGTACGTGTACGTCTCGCAGATCCGGATCGGCGACGACTCGATCGACCAGCCATTCATAACGCGCCAGCAAATAGGGCAGCAGCTGCTTGCGATCCTGCTCGTCGAGGCTACCGTTGCCTGCCTGCAAATAAAACGGAATGCCGGGAAAGCGCCGATGCACGTCAGCTGCGTAGGCCAGGTCATCCTCGTCAAAGACGACAACCTTTAGGCTGAAATTGCGGCCGCCCTGCGCAAGACGGGCGACGATTCGCTCTAGCGCAGCCCAATCGGTCGTCATGCCGGAGCTCGGCGGCTTGGGCGATATCGTCAACTCGTCGATCTCCATGAACCAATCCTGCCATTTGCTGCCTTGCGTCTCCAGGGCGACGACCGCTCCCGCCGCGCGGAGCGCGCCGAGCAGCGCCCCGAGCTGCGGCAGCAACGCGGGATTGCCGCCCGACAGCGTCACGTGATCCGGTGCGGATCCGTCGAGCGCGGTCAGCTCTCGTACAACATCGTCCGGGCTCATCAAGCGGATGTCGTCTTTGCCGGTGCCGTCCCATGTGAAGGCCGAATCGCACCAGCTGCACCGGTAGTCGCAGCCGGCCGTGCGGACGAATCTCGTCTTCCTGCCGATGACCATGCCTTCGCCCTGAACCGTCGGACCGAATATTTCCATCACCGGAATGCGAGCCGCGCGGCTCTCCTGCGGACTCGGCGCCTGCTTAAGCACGCGCGTCACCCGCCGGTCTCTTGAATACTTTAGGCCATGGCCGATAGACGCAGTAGCTGGTCGGCGTCTCCCTTAAGAACACCTGCAGGCAAACGGCATGATTCGGCCGCCCGTCCAGATGGCTCTGCACGAGCTCGCAGATCGTCTTTGCCACGACCTCCGTCGTCGGAAAACGATTCGGATCCTCAGCATTGAAGCTATCCGTATCGTCATTCAGCAAAGTATGGTCGAAGCGTGCATGAATGAGCGTCTTGATATCCGAAAAGTTTACGAGAAATCCCGCTTCATCCAGCGTGTCTCCGGCGACGGTGACATTGACGAAGTAGGTGTGACCGTGTATTTGACTGCATTTGCCTGCTGTCTCGGCTGGTATGAAGTGCGCAGCGGCAAATTGAAAATCCTTGTTAAGCTCATAGCGATACGGATGCGGGACGACCGGATAGATCTGCTGCAGCATCAGCGTACGCCCTCCTTTGCGGCTTCGCCAAGATAGATTGCCAGTCCGTTTGCGCGAAGCTTGCAGGCAGGGCACTCCCCGCATCCTGCGGCCGGAATGCCGTTGTAGCAGGTCAGCGTGCGATCTCTGACGAATTCAAACGCGCCGAGCCGGTCGGCCAACGCCCAGGTCTGCGCTTTGCTGAGCCACATGAGCGGCGTATCGATGACAAACGGATAGTCCATCGCCAGATTCAGCGTCACGTTCAGAGATTTGACGAACACGTCGCGGCAGTCGGGATACCCGCTGAAATCCGTTTCGCAGACGCCGGTCACGATATGCTTGGCACCGACTTGCTTGGCCAGCACGGCCGCGAAACTGAGGAAAAGCAAATTGCGACCGTCGACAAAAGTCGTTGGCAGCTCGCCCTCTTCCTGCTTGATCTCGATGTCGCTGCGGGTCAGCGCATTCGGCGTCAATTGCCCGAGCAGCGACATATCCAGCAGGTGATGGCGTACGCCGAGCTCTGCCGCGATCGTGGCGGCGATCTCCGTCTCCAGCGCATGCCGCTGACCGTACTTGAAGGTGACGGTCTCCACCTCGGCGAAGTTTTCCTTCGCCCAGAACAGACAAGTCGTACTATCCTGGCCGCCGCTGAATACGACGACCGCTTTTTCCTGTTTCATCGCTGCACTCTCCTAGTTGGGCATCAGGAGAGAGGTCTCTGAATTCCCGAAGCTAAAGAAACGGCGCGAAGCGGGCCTATAGCCGCTTCGCGCCGAACGTCAAAAACGACAGCGCCCATAGCGAGCCGCCGCTTTTGCATAGTTTTTTATAGAGGGAGTTCGCGAACCTCTCCCGGCGCTGCCGGCCGTCCTTGCAGAACAACCTCGCCCGGATTTAATCTTTAGTTGTACGGTAGGTAATATACCACACTCGGCCAAACCCCCGCCAGCAACTTCTAAGCGGCTGCCACATGTAAAATACTGGAGTGCGAAAACAGGACGATACATTTATTCGATTCATCCCACTATCCCATCCGCTCAGCGGTGCACTTCGATCGCGCATGTCGTCCCATTATCCCATCGGCTCAGTATTGTACTTCGATCGCGCATGTCGTCCCACTATCCCATCGGCTCAGCGGTGCACTTCGATCGAGCATGTCGTCCCACTATCCCATCGGTTCAGATCAGGCCGCTCTCCGCAAGCTGAACCGATGGGATAATGGAATGGCAAATTAAAAATGACTATGCCGTTTAGCGTACGACGGTCTCATTCACGATTCAGACAAATGCAGGAGCTCGCTGACAGTTACGAGCCTATAACCTTCATCCGTCAATTCATTGATTAAAATCCGAACGGCTTCGATGGTTTGGGACCTGTCGCCAAAGCCGTCGTGAAAGAGCAGGATGCTTCCGCATCCGACGTGCTTTCGAGTGGCTTCGAGAATATGATCGACGCCGGGCGTGCCCCAGTCTTTGGCTTCTCCGTTGAGCGCGCCTATGACGCGATAATTCAGCCGGGACGTAATCGCGTGGACGTCCGAGCTGTAATCGAGGTAAGGTGGACGCATCACGGCGGGACGGACGCCTGTAATTTTTGTAATCAAGCTGTCCGTATCGAACAGCTCGCGCTCGCATTCGTCCAATCCGATTTGCGTCATATAAGGATGAGTATAAGAATGGTTCCCGATCTCATGGTTCCTGGCATGGACCTCCATAGCGGTCTCGGGATAAAGCGCCATTTGTTTACCCATCATGAAAAACGTAGCGCGCCCGGAAACCGCATCGAAAAGATCCAGCAATTGCGACGTATATATGGGATGCGGACCGTCGTCGAACGTAAAAGCAACCGCTTTTTGCGATGTGGGAACGCGGCGTATCACTTCCACCCTTCCATCTACTCCTCTCTGTCATTCCTTTGACATACGGTCCGGTATGGGCGAGGCTTGCATCCCTCTGCCGCATACCGGAACCGACGTTATAAGCAACAGGTGCTTCTTTGGCTTCTTTGGCTTCTTTGGCTTCTTTGGCTTCCTTAGCTTCTCGCTCTTACGGCGCCATTAGCTTCAGTTCCCCGAAGGCGGACGTATTCGTCCAGTTCGCAGAATCTCCGGCCCATACTGTCTGGCTTTGCCTGCCGTTGCCATTGTCCTCGTCATTGTTCGCTACGTCAAAGCCGATGATCATCCCCGCGGACGGCGTGATCCCCAGCGAAGTCCATGGAATCGCCAGCTCCACGCTATATCCGCCGGTTATTGTAGCCCATGCATGCTGCACGCCGTTCGTGAGGCTTCGCCCCTCAAACAAGGCGCTGTCGTTCCAGCCTTTAATAAATTGCCTGTCAAAGCTGTCGTAGATCGTGCCCTTGTTATGATCGCCGTCGATATAAATCTCGACGGAATCGTCGGCATAGGGCTCAGGCGAATTGTTGTACAGGTCGGCGTCGAGGACGGTGATTCCGACGTACAAATAATTGTCGTCCCATAACACCCCGAACTTTGTCGTGTTGTTGCCGGTCCCGCTCACGTCTTTGCTCACTTGTTTGGCGATGGCCCATGCCGTTTCGCCCAGCGAGCCGTCCACCTGGATAGCGGCGCTTGTTTTGGCGACGGAGAGCAGCGTGTAGGACGCATCCATCGTGACGCTGGCCGTGTTGCTCGCCGCCGATACGTTGTTTTCCGCGTCTTTCGCCTTCACATGAAACGTATAGCTGGCTTCCGGCGTCAGCCCGGTGACCGTATAGGTCGTCGAAGCGACGGATGCAACCAAACTGGTACCGTTATAAACGTTGTAGCCGGTCACGCCGACATTGTCCGTCGAAGCCGTCCAGGACAAGGTCGCTGTCCGGTCGGTGTGAGCGGGCACTGTCAAATTCGCAGGCGCTGTCGGCGGCTGCGTATCTCCGATCGAAACGGAGGATAGCTGCAGGCTACCGAAAGCGGACGTATTCGTCCAGTTGTCGTTCGTTCCCGCCCACATCAGCTGGCTCTCGCGGCCGGTGCCGGTATCCGTGTCGTTGTTCGCCACGTCGAAGCCGACGGTCAAGCCGGCGGTCGGCGCAAGGCCGAGCGAGCTCCACGGAATCGCCAGCTCCACGCTGTATCCGCCCGGAATCGGCGCCCATCCATGCAGCACGCCACTCGGCATCGTTCTCTGCAGCCAGAGCGTGCTGTCGTTCCAGCCCTTTACATACTGCTGGTCGTAGCTGTCATACGTCGTACCCTTATTGTTGTTGCTGTCGATATAAATCTCGATCGAGTCATCGTAATAGGGCAGCGAAGAGGTGTTGTACAGATTGCCGTCGAGGACTTTGACGCCCACGTACAAATAATTGTTGTCCCACAAGACGCTGAATTGGGCCGTATTGTTCGGCGTGCCGACGATCGCTTTCTTGATTTGCTTGAACGCGGACGCCGACCAGCCTGCTTCGTCAAGCGATCCGTTCACGGTTACGGCGGCGATCGTCTTCTTCGCCTGATACAGATACGGATCGGTCGTGACATTTAGCGCGGCGCTCGCCGCGGACACGTTGCCTGCCGCATCCTTCGCTTTCACGCTGAAGGCATAGGCCGTATTCGCCGCGAGCCCGGTCGCGGAATACGTGTTGGTCGTGACTGTCGCGATCAAAGCCGAGCCCTGATACACCTCGTATTGGGTGACGCCCACATTGTCCGTCGATGCGTCCCATGCCAGGTCTGCCGTCGTCTCGCTCTTTGACGTCAGGCGCAAATTGCCGGGCGCCGTCGGCGACGCAAAATCGCGGTCGCGAACGACTTTTACGTCATCGAATTCCACGCTTGTTTTGAAGGCGTACAGACCGATTTTACCGGAGGTAAGACTCGTGTCCGTAACCGACAATTCCTTGAACCCGTTCACATATAATTCCAGCGTGCTGTTGTTCAATACTGCCGTGAACGAGTATACGACGTTTGTCGTCATGATGTAATTTTTCGCGGTCAGAATCGTGATGATCCCGTTCACCGATTTCCCGATCTGCAGCTTGCCCGCCTTGACCCGGAAGTAGTAAAAGTTGCCCGGGTCCTGATAGCGAGCGGTAATTCCGGCAGCCAGGTCGCTGTCGTTCTGCGTAAGTTTAATATTCGTTTCCACGCTGTAATTGGTATACGCGCTTGCATCGACAGTGCTGAACGAATCGACCGTCGGCCAGGACGATTGTCTATAAACCTTGGATCCGCCCGACGTTACGACGGACCAGATCCCGTTCACGGAGGTCCAGCCGTCCGCAACACCATCCTGAAAATCGTCGCTGAAGGCGAGCGTGCCCGGACCTGCCGAGGTCGTCGCGGCAAGCGTATTGCTCGCTGCAGACGTACTGCCTGCGGCGTCGAACGCACGAACCGTAACCGAGTAGGTTCGGCTCGGAAGCAAGTTCGTAAGCGTGTATGTCGTACCCGAGGTAGCGGCCACCTGCTTGGAGCCGACGTACAGGTTGTAGCCGACGACGCCGGACATATTGGACGGCGGGCTCCAACTCAGCGTGAGGCTCGTGAGCGTAGCCGATGTCATCGTCAGACTTGTCGGCGGCGCCGGCGGAGACGCCGTCGTCACGCTTATCGCATTGCTCGCAGCCGACAGATTGCCCGCGCCGTCTTTGGCTTTTACCGTAAATGAATAAGTCGTGTTAGGCGTTAAGCCGCTTACGGTATAGCTGGTGCTCGAAGGCGTCGTGGTGGCTCCGACATAAGTGCCTCCGTTATAAATGTTGTAGCCCGCCACGCCGGTATTATCGGTCGAAGCCGTCCAGGACAGGTTGACGGTCGCCGACGTATGCGACGGAGACGACAAGCTCGAAGGGGTCGACGGCGGCTCCGTATCGGTCCCTTCGCTCATCAAGGTATCGCCGTAATAAACGCCGTTGCCGTTCGTTCCGATATATACGCGCCCCCACGTCTGACGGTCGCCTTCCATCGTATTGGCTTCGTCGCCGATCGCGGGGTCGAGCGCGTCGATCTTCACCCAGGTGGCGCCGAAGTCGTCGGAGCGGAAAATACCGACGGTATTGTCCACCTTGCCGTATACGAAAACGGTAGGATCCGGAGCGCCGAGCTTGTTTTTACCGAATGCGAACAGCGTCGCCTGCTGTACGTTCGGCACCTGCGTCCAGGTATCGCCCGCATTGCTGGAGCGCCACAGACCTCCCGCATCCAGGCTTGCCCACAGTTCTCCCGCCTTGCCCGGGGCTGCCTTAAGGCTGAAATACGCGGGCGTCTTGCTCAGCGATACCGGTATTGTGGAAGCAAGCCCCCAGGAAGCCCCACCGTCCGTGCTGCGGAACAACTTCCACGTCCCGCGTTCCAACAGATAAAACGTATTGTTATTGACGCGGTCGGACGCCAGCGGCTGGTACCAGACCCAGAAATCGTGCACGGCTCCGGACGGCGCGCCCGTGCCCGGCGTCCACGACTGTCCCCGATCGGTCGAATAAAGCGGGCTGCCGTACTGGGGCACCCAGACCATCGTCTCGCTGCCGGCCGATACGGCGATGCGGCCGGCGATTCCCGGCGAACTGGTAAACGCCGTCCAGGTCGCCCCGTTGTTGGTGCTGTAGCCCCCGCTTGCCGTGCTGGCATATCGCGTGGTGCCTACCCGGGCGATGAAGTTCGGATTGCTCTCCTGAAAATCGATGGAAACCGTATCGCCCATCGTCGGGCCCCCGAATTTGGCGCTTGGAAACGCCGTGAGCGACGTATGGCGCATGCCGTCGACGTCCGCGTGACCGCTCAGCAGCGGCGCGCCGATCGGCGTACTGCGCAGGGCGAACGTCACCACTTCCTCGTGGCCCTCTTCGTACGTATACCAATGGGAAGGACTTGCCGTTATATCGTCCGTACGCCATGTGCCGTAGAAGTCTGTCAGCCACACCCGCTTCGGATCATGGGGATCGATGGTCAAGGTGGACGTATTGGCGGCGAACCAGTTACTCGTCCACCAAGGAACGTTTTGATGCTTGACGAAGGTAATCTGCGTCCAGTTCGTGCCGCCGTTCGTCGACCGGTAGATCGGCGCCGGCGTGTTGGAGCCATCCTCGATGGCCGTCATCACGATGTTCGGGTTGGTGGGATCTACCGTAATGCCGTTGTATCTTCCTGCCGAAGGCGGCGTTATATCGGTCCAAGCCCCGCCCGCGTACTTGGCAACGCCTGTTTCATAAGTGACGTACAGGGTGCCGCCGGCAAGGATAGCCCGACGAGGCGTCAGCGGGCTGCCGTTCATCAGCGCCCAGGACGCGCCCCCGTCCGTGCTTCGGTAAATACCGGTGCCCTTGACGCCGACATAGATCGTTTGCGTCGCGGCGCCCGGAGACCCCGTACTCTTGTCGAACAGCACGAAGTTGAGTCCGGTCGGATCGGCGCCGACGGTCGGGAAGCTCGTCACCTGCTGCCACGAGTTGTTGCTCGCGCCGGACGTGCTCTTCCAGAGCCCGTCGTACCGTGTTCCCATGTAGACGATCTGACCGTCGTTCGGATCCACGGCAAGCCGTTCGCCCAGATCCCGGCCAGACCCGTTGCCGTAATGTCTGGGGCCGAAGCCGGTCGGCGTCCACGTGGCTCCCCGGTCCGTCGACTTCAGAATGTCCGCCGGCGCTCCGACATAGTTGTATTTGCCCGCTGCGACGTACACCACGTTCGGATCCGACGGATCGAGCGCAATGCTGTCAACGCCGTAGTAATTGTATTTCTCGCGTGGAACCGCATTCAAAAGCGGGATCCACTTCTGGTTGGCCGCGTCCCAGCGCAAGGCGCCGCCGACGTCGGTGCGAATATAGACAAGATCCGGCTCCGTCGGGTGAATGGCGATTCCGGTTACGAAGCCGCCTCCGCCGATGCGCACATTTTGCCAATTGTAAGCTTCAGGTTGAGCGGCATTGAGGGATTTAACATTGAACAGGAGCATACCGATTAGAAAAAAGAGCATCAAAACAACGCGCGATTTCCATCTTTTCGATAATTCCAAGCCGATCATCCCAATTCCCTCCCATAATGGATATCCACATGCCCGACTTACAGCGTTCATCCCCCCTTTGCGTAATTTACTTTTTGAGAAGAGATATGGCTGCGGCAGCCTGCGCTGGCCAAGAGACGCCGGCAGACTGCCGCAATGCCTTCCATTCGTTTAATGCTTTATTTGCGAACCGTCGCGTACCAGGCGTTGATTTCGTCGTAGCTCGTTTGGCCGCCCGCCTTTTTGTATTTGTCCGTGAACGCGTCGAATCCGTTCAGCTGCTCGGCGCCGACGATCACTTTGACGGCATAATCGTTGACCATCTGGCCGAGCTGCGCGTCTTCCTTGGAGTAATCCGGCAAATAAGGCGCCAAGCCCAACGGATTTTTCTTGAACGCTTCCGGCTTCTGCTGCTTGTTCAGCGCTTCCCAGCCCTTGTAGAGCCGCTCGTCCTTGCGAACGCGGGCCTGCCAATAGATCGGATAATTTTTCTCGTCGATGCCTGTCAAATAGTTGCTGGCCGAGCCGCGCTCGTCATTGAAGATCGGCAGGATCGGGTAGTAATTTCCGTCCTTGAACGTATGGTGCGTGCCCTCGAGGCCGATCGCCATGTTTTTGAACGTGTCCGGGTCCAGCTTGGCGTCGATCCATTTGATCGCGTCTTCGGGATGCTTGGAGGACTTGGGCACAAAGGTGATCCGGTCGAAGCCGGAGGACTGGGCCAGACCTACCTGGCCGTCCTTGCCTGCCAGCGCCGGAATGTACGCATACGTCGCGTCGGGGAAGTTTTTCTTGAGCGCATCGTCGATCTGGGGAATGTCGGCCCAGTGCAGCACGATGACGCCCGCCTTGCCGTTCGTGAACTTTTCCTTCACCGTCGCGTCCTTGTTGATCGCGAACTCCTGATCCAGCAGCCCTTGTTTGTAAAGATCGGACATGTACGTCAGATATTCCTTGAACGATGGATTCATGGCGCGGGGAATCAGCTTGCCGTCCACGTCGTTCCAATCGTTGACGATGCCGAAGGCGCCGACGAGGTTGTCGACCATCGGAACGTCGCCCTTGATGGCCATCGGGATGTTTTTGGCGCCGTTGCCGCCGGGATCCTTTTCCTTGAACGCCTGAAGGACGGCCGTCAGCTCGTCGAGCGTCGTCGGCACCTGCAGGCCCAGCTTTTCCAGCCAATCCTTGCGGATCATCAGGCTCGTGCCGACGGATTCGATCGACCTCGTCGGAATCGCATAGATTTTGCCGTCTACCTTGGCCATCTCCAGCGTCTCTGCGGACAGCGACGCTTTGATGTTTTTGCCGAATTTTTCGATGAGCGGCGTCAGATCGACCAGCGCGCCTTTTTTGGCATAATCGGCATAGATCGCTTTGGAGCTGCTGTCTCCGCCCGTCGATACGATGTCGTACGGCTCGGAGGAAGCGATCAGCAGATTGAGTTTGTCTTCCGGCTTATCCACCGGGAGCGCTTCGTAATTCACTTTGTAGCCGGTCTTCTCTTCCAGCATGGCGGCGATCGGATCTTTCTCGAAGTTGGGACCGAGGCGCATAAGCGCTTTCAATTCGGGCTTGGCAGCTTCGCTTGTCGACGGGGACTGACTTGACGGCGCAGAGGCGCTATTCTGCGCATTGCCCGCTCCCTCGCCGTTCGATCCGCAAGCGGACAGCAGCATGAGGCTAAGCGTCGCAGGGAACGCGACCCATTTCATCGATTTTTTCATCTCTTTTTAAAACCTCCCATGAATGTTTGCGATTTATCATTAAGCGGCGGTTTTTTCCGCCGGCGTTAATGCAGTGTCAGCCTTTGACGGAGCCGATCAATACGCCCTTGATAAAATACTTCTGCAGAAACGGATACACGAGAAGAATGGGGACGGTAGAGGCGACCACTGTAGCGGCCCGGATGCTTTCCGGCGACATATTCATCAGATCGTCCGCCGACCTGTTGATCGCGTTCGCCGTATCGTTCTCCATCACGACGTCGCGCAGATGCAATTGCAGCGTTTTGAGCGCAGGATCGCTGATGTAGAGCATCGGACTGAAGTAATCGTTCCAAAACCCTACGGCATAGAACAAGGCGATCGTGGCGAGAACGGGCATGCTGAGCGGTAAAATGATGCGGAACAGAATCGTATAAGACCTCGCTCCGTCGATCCGCGCCGATTCCTCAAGCGCTTCCGGAAGCCCTTCGTAATAGCTCTTGATGACCAGCATGTTAAAAACGCTGATCATCGCCGGCAAGATAAGCGACCACAGGCTGTTAATCAGATGCAGCTCGCGAATCAACAGGTAATTGGGAATGAGCCCTCCGTTGAACAGCATCGTGAAGACGAACAAGACCATGATGGCGGAGATGCCGGGCAGCTCCCGCTTGGACAGCGGATAGGCGGTGATGGCCGTCACCAGGATACTGAGCAAGGTCCCCACCGACGTCACGATGACCGAAATGAGGAAGGCCTTGCCGAATGCGTAAGAGGTAACGACGTTGATCAGCGTATCGAGCTGAAAGCCGACCGGCAGCAGGTCCACGCGTCCCGACACGAGTGCCCAATCCGAGCTGACGGATTTGGAAAATACATGGATCATAGGCAGCAGCGTAACGAGTCCCAATCCGATCAAGAAGCCATAAACGAAGATATCCAGCACCCAGTCGCCAAACGTTCTTTTATGAATGTGCATGTCAGCTCTCCCTTACCAGATTCCGCGCTTCAGCACTCTCTTGCTGAACCAGTTGCCGGAGACGACGAGAATGAAGCCGACGACCGAATTGAAGAGGCCGACCGCGGTGCTGAAGCTGTAATCCATCTTGCCGAGGCCCGTCCGGTAGACAAAGGTGCCGATGACATCGCCGGACTCGTAGACGGTCGGATTGTACATCGTCAGGATCTGCTCCGTACCCGCATCCAGCACGATGCCGAGTCTTAAAATGAGCATCAGGATGATCGTCGGCAATAACCCGGGAAGCGAGATATGCCACATCTGCCGAAGCCGGCTTGCGCCGTCGATCGAAGCCGCTTCGTATTGCTCCTGCTCGATGCCGGCGAGCGCGGCGATGAAGATGATCGCGTTCCATCCGATCTCCTTCCAGCCCGCCGTGAACACGACGACGCTTCGGAACACGCTGTTGTCCATAAAAAACTTGATCGGTTCCCCGCCGAACCATTGAATGACGGAATTGACGAGGCCGTCGGAGGGAGACAGGATGGTCATGAATAAACCGGAGATGATAACCCAGGACAAAAAGTGGGGCATGTAAATGATCGTCTGGACGGTCCGCTTGAACGCCGTGAAGCGAATCTCGTTCAGCAGCAGCGCGATGAGGATCGGGATCGGGAACAACAGCACGATCTTGTAGATGCTGATGAGCAGCGTATTCGCGAATACTTGCATGAATTCCGCAGAATGCATGAGCTTGCGGAACTGCGTTAGCCCCACCCATTCGCTTGCCGAGATCCCGTCAAAAATGTTGTAATCCTGAAAAGCGATCACGATGCCGTACATGGGAATATATTTGAAGAGGAGCAATAACAGGAGCCCGGGTACCAGCAGCAAATAAGTATCGATGTTGCGCCATACCATTCGCCGTCTGCTCTCGCGCTTTCGCAAAACGTGGGTCCGTTCTGCCTTTTCCTTCAATGGGGTAATCATTTCGTTCATATCATAGTAGCACCTCCTGCACTTATGGCTTCATTCTACCTGCAGGAGGATGCGCGATGTAGATGGCAATCCGACACTTTCTCGTCGTATCCTACTAAGTTAGGTGCTCAGTCGCTGCCTTCAGACGAATGGTCACGACCGTCCCCTCGCCCGGACGGGAGAAGACCGCAAGTCCGTATTCATAGCCGGCCATCAGCTTGATCCGCTCGTTCACGTTGTATAGTCCGTACGAGCTGCCGCCGCCTTCGGAACGCTCGGATGGACGCGATTCGGACAGCAGGCTGGCAGCCAGCCGCTCCTCCATGCCGATCCCGTCGTCCGAGACGGCAATCTCAAGCTCGTCGCCGTTCCGGTGCGCGCGAATGCGGATGGTTCCGGGGTTGCCCTTGTTCTTGCGGATGCCGTGCAGGAGCGCATTTTCGACGATAGGCTGCAGCGTCAGCTTCGGAATGAGGCATGCGTTCGCTTCCGGCTCCGCTTCGATGAAAAACGCGAACGTGGAAGGAAACCGCTTTTGCTGAATTTCCAGATAGACGCTTGCAAGCTCCAGCTCGTCCGCCAAGCATACATAATCCTTTCCCTTGTTCAGGCTGAGCCGGAAATAGTCGGACAGACTTTCGATCATGTGGCTGATATCGTCGGCATCGCGGGAGATCGCAAGCCAGTTGATCGTGTCCAGCGTGTTGTAGAGGAAGTGCGGATTAATTTGCGCTTGCAGCGCGCGAAGCTCGGCCTCCCGCTCCAGCATTTTCGAACGATAGGCTTCCTCCATCAGATCCTTCACCCGATGCACCAGGTGATCGACGACCCGCTCCAGCAAATAAAAGTCGCCCCCTGTTGCCGTGCGCGGCTCTTCCAGCCCTTCGACGCCTTCCGTGCGGATCGTCTTGACGACCGACTTGATCCGGCGGTTCATGCCGTTGATGACGAACGCCAGCAGCACGAACACGAGAATCAGGAACATGACGGTCATGCCGGCGATCGTCGCGATCCCGGACCACTGGCTAAGCGCGGTCGTACGGTGCGTCAGGCCGGTCTTGGGCACCTCCAGCACGAGCCGCCAATCCGCGGTTTTGATAGGCGCGAGCACCTCGAACAAATCGACGCCGCCGTCGGACCGTTCGAGGATGCCTTCGTCGGGCTCGCTCGCGAGCGCGGACCTGGTGCCGATTAAGTCGCGCTCCGGGCTGTAAATGACAGTCCCGATGCGGTCCATGATATAGACGCGGCTTTGCGCGGGAAAATCAAGCTCGGAAACGATGTCCGCGACCATCTTCTCGGGAACGTCGAGCATCAGCACGCCAAGCGTCCGATCGAAATCTCGCGGATGCCTAAGCATCCGGACACAGGAAAAAATCCGCGCCGGTCCAGCGTCCAGATAGTTTTCCTCATAAACGCCCGTCCAAACGACGCTGCCCCCCGCGTTCAATACGTCTTCGCGCCATGGACGATCTTTTAATTCTTCCAGCGGAAAAAGATTCAACAAATCGAAGCCGTATAGATTATTCGGATCGGTAAAAAGGCGCGCCCTGACGATATCGGGCGCCGTTTGCACCGATTCGAGCAAGTTGCGCAATTCCTTCGATTGATTGATGCGCTCGATAATCGGATGAGCGGGGTCCAGGCTCTCATACAGCTTATGGTTCATGAATAGGGAATTGGATGAATTTTGCACGTAGTCGAGCCGCGAGCTCAGATTAATCCCTGTCTGCTTCAACGTCTGCTTCATGGTCTGAGTCACCTCCTCCTGCAAAATCCGGGAGGACTGCTCATAATAGACGAACAGCATGATGCAGGCCGGCAGGAAAATCAGAAGCCCGTAAGCGAGCATCCACCTTCTGGCCGCCACGAAACCTTCCCACAGCTCGAACGCGCGGCTCCTTCTTTTTCGCGGGACGCTTCTCACCGGCTCAACTCCTTTAGCATGGAACCCCGTTCCCCTTCTACTGCTGATCCCGGTAAGCGCTTAGCGTAAGCCCGGTCATTTTTTTAAACAGCTTGCCGAAATAGCTCGGATCGGAATAACCGACCTGCTCGCACACCTCGTAGAACTTGATGCGGGGATCTCGCAGCAGCTCCTTCGCTTTCTCGATGCGGACCTTCATCAAGTATTCGTAAATCGTCTCCCCGGTCTCTTGCTTGAACAAGAGGCTGACGTACGTTTGGCTGAGGTAGACGCTGGCCGCGATCTCCGCGACCGATAAGTTTTTGGCATAATTCTCGCCTATGTATTTCTGCGTATGCTCGATGACGTTGCTCGACCGTCCGCTTCGCTTCTCCTGGATCCAGCCGCATATGCCGAATAAGTAATCGCTTACGAAGCGCTGCAGCTCCGCCTTCGTCTCCAGCTTCAGCAGCCCATCCAGCGCCCGAGCCTCCTGTTCTTCCTTTTCGCGGGTAAGCAGGTTAAGTTCAAGCAGCAGCCTCCCGGCGAGCGCGATCATTTGCAATCCCGCATGCCGGACGTATTTGAAGCCTTCCTTGCGGATCGGCGCCAGCGCCTCGAAGATGCCGTCCAGCTCCGTCTCCAACCGGTGCTTCTCTCCCGACTTCAAGCCGGACAGCAGCCGTTCGCTCTGACGGGAATCGAACCGGATCGGGCCTGCCGATCCGCTTTCCAGGCTGTCCATCGTGATCACCTGATTTTTGCCCATATACCACTTTTGGTCCGCCGCTTCGCGGGCATGCCGGTAGGACGCAGGCAGTAAACCGATATGCTCGGCGCGCTCTCCGACGCCGATCGTCACGCCGATCTTCAGCCACCGCCGCACATTATCGCGAATCGCCTTTGCGAGCGAGAGCAGCGTATCCTCCGGATCCTGCAACCGGTCGTCAAGCACCAGCAGCGCTACATATTCGGCCGCTCTGTTCTCGAACGCATACCCGGGCAGAAACTGGTCGATCAGCTCCTGAATGATGTTCAAGAGCGAATAGGACAAGAGCTGCTTGTCCCTTTCCGAACGGCCGCCGTACACCTCCTCCGAATCGTCGACGGTGATGGCCAGCGCGAGATACGGCGTTTCGAGCGGCAGCGACAGATTGAGGAACGCCGCTCTTTCCTGCAGTTCGTCCGCATTTGCGATGCCGTCCTGGATCAACGACATCAGAAACTTCTCGCGAAGCAGCGGCATGCTCTGAGTCAGCTTGACCTGCATGTCCTTAAGCAGCTGCCGCTCCTTTTCTTTGGCATGCAGGTCCTGTACGACCCCTTCGATGACCTTCCGAAGCTCTGTCCGTTTGACCGGCTTGAAAATATAATCGGCAGCATGGATCTGCAAAGCCGAACGCAAATAATTCGCGTCGTTGTGGCCGCTGATGAATACGATCTTCGTCTCGGGGAACCGCTCCCGAACGTCCCTCGACATCCGGATGCCGTCCATCGCCGGCATCATCACGTCCGTCAGCACGATGTCGGGCTTCACCCGTTCGATCAGCTCAAGTCCCGTATCGCCGTCGTCCGCCGTGCCGGCCAATACGATTCCGTATTCGCCCCAATCCACGAATTTGCCAAGCCCGTCCCGGACGGCCGGCTCATCGTCGATAATGACCAACTTATACATCAATCCAGCCTCCCTAGCCGCGCATGAAGGAGCGATATAACGAAAAAATGCACAAACGGCTTTCGCTGTTGCTCCGGCGCGCGAACCCGTTTGTGCTTGTAAAGACGATTTTTGCGTTCGAATCACTTGCGGGCGTTTTTCAAAAACACCACATTCTGTTGTCCCAGCGCTTCATGCAGTTCATCCGCGCCGACATGCTCCAGCGCGATTCCTTGATCCGACGCGATCGAGGCAGCGATGCCTGCCGCCTGACCGAGCGCATAACACGTCGCCTGAACCCGCATCGACGACATGGCCACATGCGTGGCCGATATCGAGCGCCCCGCTACGAGCAAGCCTTGCACGCCTTGCGGAAGCAGACAGCGGTAAGGGATATCGTACCCTTTCACTTCCCGCTCGTCGGTGCCTGCCTTGCCGTCCGGATTGTGAATATCGATCTCGTAATTCGTCTGCGCCACGACATCGTCGAATCTTCGGCTGGACAGGATATCGTCCTCCGTCAGCGTGTAAAGACCGACAATCTGATTCGTCTCCCTGACGCCGACCTGCCCCGGAATATGGGACAGCGCATAGTTCTCGAACCCGTTGCGCTGCAAAAAGTCGGCGACGGAGAACGCTTGCCGCAGCGATTCCTTTTCCGCATAGCTGACGTCCTCGACTTTGGCTCCGTTCCCCTTCACCCGGGTCATGTTGACGAGCAGATTGCCCGGCTCGCTTTGCTCCCAATGAAGCAATCTTCCTTGCGGCAGTTCGGATACGCGCTCGTAATGATAACAGCCCTCCGGCAGCTGCCGTATGGCGGGCTGGCCGGTATTTTGCATCATGAACATCAGCGTCATGGGCTGGGTCATCCCGTCGGCTTCGCGCCCCGACGTGTACTCGGCTCCCGCCTCGATCGCCACGCGCCCGTCTCCCGTGCAGTCGATGAACACGTCCGCTTCAAACGCCAGCAGTCCTTCGCGCGAATTCGCGATGACCGCCTTGACCTGTCCCTGTTCGGTGACGGTTCCCGCGCAGCTGACGTGGAACAACACCCGGACGCCTTCCTTTTCGAGCTTCTCGTTCAAGTAGTGCCGCAGTCGGAACGGACTGTACTGCGGCCAGATCGAGCCTTTGTGATCGTCCGGAACCGCCTGCTGCGGCAGCGCCTCGGAGATGATCTCGCGATAGATGCCCGTCACGTTGCCGACGCCCATAAACACGCTTACATTTCCCAAGGTGCCCATCCCGCCCAACTGTCCGGATTGCTCGAGCAGCGTGACTTTTTTTCCGCGCCTTGCTGCCGCGATCGCGGCAGCCACTCCCGCTGGACCGCCTCCTACGACCAAAATATCCGCTTTCTCATAGACGGCCACGTTTTTCTGGAATGCGTAATGATTCATTCGGACAACCTCCCTTTGCTCCCCATGATATCCTCTATTATCAGATGTTTTGGAAACGGCCTACAGGGTGGATCCTACTATTTCCGGTGTTATCCTATGCAAAAAATGCCGCGGCTTAAACGGCAATGCGATTGAAGCAACATCCTGATACTACCATTTATTTGAAAGGGATGACATACGCAATTTCGTCTCATTTATCGGCGTTCGGTGACCGTCAATGACCTTCGACGACCATGGATAACCTTCGATGACCATGGATGACCTTCGATGACCATCGATGACTATCGATGACTATCGATGACTATCGATGACGCCCTTCTCGCCTGAGCCGATGGGATAATGGAACAACTTGCAAAAAAACAATCCCCCGGCTTCAAAAGAGCCGAGGGATTGCTTGGGCCGGCGAGCGGGATGCCGCCGGGACGATCTTATACTTCTTCGATGCCGACCCAGGCGCCGCGCTCGATCGACAGATCGACCGCTTCGAGCACCTCTTGGCAGCGTACGCCGTCCAGGAACGTCGGCGCGAACGGCGAACCGGTCGCCATATGTTGCAGGAATTCGTACACGATGTGCACGAAGCCGTGCTCGTAGCCGATGATGTGACCGGTCGGCCACCAGTTGGCTGCGTATTTGTGCGACGGATCGGTCGCCAGGATCGTGCGGAAGCCCGCCAGCTCGGGCTCGTCCTCGCGGAAGTAAACCTCGAGCTCGTTCAGACGCTCCAGATCCCAGCGCAGGGTACCCTTGCTGCCGTGAATTTCGAACGTGTTATGGTTTTTGCGGCCAGCCGCGAAGCGCGTGGCGATAAATACGCCCATCGCGCCGTTCTTGAAGTCGGCCAGGAAGCCGGTGGCGTCGTCTACGGTCACTTCGCCCATCTCAGACGTGCCCGTGCCGGACAAGCCGGAGGTCGACGACGGGATCGGACGCTGCTTCACGAACGTCCGGCTGTGGCCGACGACGCGGTCGAACTCGCCGATCAGGAAGCGGGCGAGGTCGATGCTGTGCGCGTTCAGGTCGCCGTGCGTGCCGGAACCGGCGACTTCCTTCTTGAGGCGCCAGGCGAGCGGCGCTTCGGGATCGACCAGCCAGTCTTGCAGGTAGGTCGCGCGGTAGTGATGGATCTCGCCGAGCTTGCCGCTCTCGATGATCTGCTTGGCCAGTTGTACGGCCGGCAGGAAGCGGTAGTTGAAGCAGATGGCATGCTTGACGCCCGCTTTGTCGGCGGCGGCGAGCATTTCGCGCGCGTCGGCCAGGTTCAGCGCCAGCGGCTTTTCGCAGAAGACATGCTTGCCCGCTTCGATGGCAGCCAGCGCGATCTCCTTGTGCGCGTCGCTCGGCGCGTTGATGTCGATGAAGTCGATATCGTCGCGCGCAACCAGCTTGCGCCAGTCGGTCTCATAGCTTTCCCAGCCGAACTTGTCCGCAGCTTCCTTGACGCCATGCTCGTCCCGTCCGCAGATCGCCTTCATGACGACCGGCGCTTCGAGATCGAAGAACATGCCGACGTCCTTGTACGCATGACTGTGCGCTTTGCCCATGAACTTGTAGCCGACCATGCCGACGTTCAACGTTTTTTTGTTTACGCCCACCACATTTCACCCGCGCTTTCCTTGAGAATGAGGCCGTTCAGGAAGCCCGCGGCTTTGGTGAAGCCTTCGTTCACGCTCATGATGCCGTCCTCGTGCTCGATGCTGATGACGCCGTCGTAGCCGACCAGGCGCAGCGTGCTGACGAGATTTTTCCAGAACTCGTCGTCATGGCCGTAGCCGACCGTGCGGAAGACGAACGAACGGTTCAAGATGTCGCCATAGTGCTTCGTGTCGAGCACGCCGTTGAGCGCGGTGTTGCGCGCGTCGATCTTCGTGTCCTTGGCATGCACGTGGAAGATCGAATCGCTGAGCGCCTTTACGCACTCGATCGGATCCATGCCCTGCCAGAACAGGTGGGACGGATCGAAGTTGACGCCGATATTGTCGCCGGCTTCGCGGCGGAGGCGCAGCGCGGTCTCGGTATTGTAGACGAGGAAGCCCGGGTGGGATTCGATGGCGACGCGCACGCCGTGCTTGCGGCAGAACGCGGATTGCTCTTTCCAATAAGGAATCGCGATTTCGTTCCACTGCCACTCGAGCACGGTGAGGAAGTCCGGCGGCCAAGGGCAGGTAACCCAGGACGGATATTTGGAATTCTCCGATTCGCCAGGGCAGCCGGAGAACGTGATGACGGTGTCGACGCCCAGTTTTTCAGCCAGTTGGACGGTAGCGACGAAGTCTTCGTGATCGGACTTGGCAACGCTTGCATCGGGGTGCAACGGATTGCCGTGCACGCTCAGCGCGCTGATCGTCATGCCGCGGGAATCGACCGCATTTTTAATGCGCGCAATCGCGGCTTCGTCATTCAGCACTTCCCGCGCGTTAACGTGCGAGGTGCCTGGAAAACCGCCGCAGCCGAGTTCTACGGCTTCGAGACCGGCCGCTTTGGCCGTATCCAGCGCGGATTCGAGGTCCTGCTGGCCGAACAATACGAGAAATACTCCCAATTTCACGAGCGCTTCACCCAACCTTTCAAAATTAGAGGTCCTTGCAGTCTTTGTTTATCCAGCAAACTTAGTTTACAGGAACGGTCGCCGGAAGTCATCTCCGTTTTGCGGGAAAACGGAGATGACTTCCGGCGACGCGGTTAAACTTGATGCTAAAGCGGGGCTTAAGAGAAGGAGATCGCTTGTCCCTTGTTCGCGGATTCGTAGATCGCTTCGAGAATCTGCTGCACCACGTAGCCTTGGCGGGCGGTGACGACCGGCGCTTGATCGTTCAGGATGGCGTCGATCCAGGCGCGCGCCTCGCGCTCGGCGGAGTCGCTCGGCATCGACGGATCGAACTGATTGCCGAGCAGAATCTCCTTGGTGTAAAGCTGGCCGTGTTCCTCTCCGTTGACGCGCAGGCCGCCCTTCATGTCCGCGCCGGCCTTGGAGCCGTGCAGCGTCACCTTGGCCTCGTCCACGTCAAGCGTGTTGAGCGCCCAGCTCGATTCGACCCATACGGTCGCGCCGCTTTTCATCGTGATCATCGCGAATGCCGAATCCTCGACGGTGAACGCCTCCGGATTCCAGTTGCCCCAAGCATTGGCAGGACTGCCTTGCTCGGCTAGCTTGCGGTAGGTCGTCCCGAGCACGGTCTTGGGCTCGTAGTTGTCCATCATCCACAGCGCCAGATCGAGCGCGTGCGTGCCGATGTCGATCAGCGGGCCTCCGCCCTGCTTCTCCAGATCGAGGAACACGCCCCAGGTCGGCACCGCGCGGCGGCGGACCGCATGCGCCTTGGCGAGATAGACCTCTCCGAGCTCGCCGCCGCGGCAGGCGGCGTACAGCCAGCGGCTGTCGGCGCGATAGCGGTTCTGGTAGGCGATGCTCAGCTTGCGGCCGGTGCGCTCGGACACTTCAAGCATACGCTGGGCGTCGGCGGACGTCTTGGCCATCGGCTTTTCGCAGAGCACGTGCTTGCCCGCTTCCATCGCGGCGATCGAGATCTCGGCATGCGTATCGTTCGGCGTGCACACGTGCACGACATGGACGTCGGGATCGTGGAGCAGCGCCTGCACATTGTCGTAGACGCGCGCGTCCGGCGTGCCGTACTTGTTCTTGGCGTCGTGCGCCCGCTCTTGGGATACGTCGAAAAACGCGGTTATTTTAGCTTCGGGAATCTTGGCGAGCGACGGCAGATGCTTGCCGAAGGCGATGCCTCCGCAGCCGATCATGCCCACGTGCACTTGACTCAAAAGGTTGTCCTCCTTGAATGTTCGCGCTGATAGAACTACAATTCAAGTATATCATTCATCTAACGGATTCCCATGTGCAATGGTGCGCGGTCGTTATGCGATTTTGGTCAGGGAGGCCACCCGGCATGCAGGCAAGACAGGAGAAAATCGAATACGAGAATCCGCTGCTCTCGATCAAGGTATGGCAGGCGATGCGCCAGGCCGATCTGCTCTACGGCTGGCATCACCACCCGGAGTGCGAGCTGCTGCTCGTTCAGAGCGGCCGTCTCGACGTCGAAGTCAACGGCGAGACGCATGTCATGCGGGAAGGCGACGTCGTCGTGCTGGGCAGCTCGCAGCTTCACCGCGACCGGAGCTACGGAGACTCCCAGGTGCAGTATCTTGTGCTGCAGTTCGATCTCCAGTCCTTTTTCGACCAGAGCACGATCTCGTATCTGCAGTACTTCAACGAGACCAAGGTCCCGCTGAGCGCCATGAACTACCTGTTCAAGGAAAACGCTGTCGCGCGACGCGAGGCGGCGACCTGCATCGCGGAGATCTACGAAGAAGCCCGGCGGAAGGAAGCGGGCTACGAGCTCGCGGTCAATCTGCTGATCAAAAAAATTCTGCTCGTCATGATCCGTCACGATAAAATGGGGCTCCTCGCGGGCCAGGACCGCGTCGAACGCATCCGGCTCCGGCCCGTGCTCGACTACGTGGAGTCCGGCATTACCGGACGCGTCACCGTAGAGGATGCCTGCCGGCTGGCGAATATGAGCTATTATTATTTCGTGAAGTTTTTTAAAAAGTCGATGGGCATCTCGTTCACCGAATACGTCAACTTCCGCAAGATCAAGACCGCCGAGCAGCTGCTGCTCACCCGCGATCTCAGCGTCAGCGAGGTCGGGGACCGCATCGGCATGCCGAACATGGCGCATTTCTACAAGATGTTCAAGCGATTCAATAACTGTTCGCCCAAGGAGTTCCAGCGCAAGATGCTGGCCTGGGGCAGATAATCGAGAAACCGTCAGGGGTAGATCGCCCTGACGGTTTTTTAAGTTTGGCGGGTATCCGGAACTGGAGTCGCGCGGAACGGCTGCCGTCGGCTCATCCGACAGCCGATCGCATAGCCCCGCGTATGTCCTCCTCGCGTCGTTCTTTCGCCTTAATGCCTGCAAATATACATCCTTTTATGCCGATGTCGACCCGCTTGGACAAAATAAATGTCAAAGTGCAGTTATTTCCCTTCATTAGCCCGATTTCCGGCTTGCGCTTTGCATTTACCTGCATATTTGCAGGCATTTCATCACGTGTCGCGCGTCGGCAGAAAATACATGTACAAATGCAGGTTTTTTAGACCGCCAAACTTTTGAAAACACCAGTACGGAGATAACGCGCTTCATTTCCAGGTGACACTAGAGAACCCCGAAGCTTGTTGGCCTGTTTAGCCCGTAACCTAGTTAATAACTTCCTTACGGTCCGAAACGATCGCAATTCGATCAATATTTACGAAATAGCGCTTCCGGTGTCCGGTGTCCGGTGTCCGGTGTCCGGTGTCCGGTGTCCGGTGTCCGGTGTCCGGTGTCCGCTGTCTGCTGTCCGCTGTCCCGCTCCGCGTTCCCCTGTTTCCCGCAACCATTCTGTCCTTCGTTTGCCGGGCCTGCCAACCGCTTTCCCATTTCCATTTTTAATTCTCGTCCTCGTAAACGCGCACGCGTTTCTGCTTCGTGCCGCCCGGCGCCGGCTTGCCGCCGCGCGCTCCCGCTTCCTTGGCGAGCCGCTTGCCGGCGCGCTGCTCCTTCTGCGCGAGACGCGCCAGCTCCCGCTCGGTCTTGCGGTAGTTCGCGTAGCGCGCCGGATCGAGCGCGCCTCCATCCAGCGCCTCCCGCACGGCGCAGCCCTGCTCGGCCTCGTGCCGGCAATCGCGGAAACGGCACGACGAAGCCAGCGCTTCGATATCGGAAAACGTCGCCTGCCAGCCGTCCTCCGATTCCCATAGCTGCAGCTCCCGCATGCCCGGCGTGTCGAGCCATACGACGCCCGAGGGCAACACGAACAGTTCGCGATGCGTCGTCGTATGACGGCCTCGGGCGTCGTCCTCGCGAATGCTTTGCACCGCTTGCCGGCGTTCGCCCGCCAGCCAGTTGAGCAGCGTGGACTTTCCTACGCCGGACGAGCCCGTCGCGCCCACCGTCGTGCCCGGTGCCAGATACGGAGCCAGCGCTTCCCGTCCTTGATCCAGCAGCGCGCTGACCGGGAAGACCGGCACCCCCGGCGCAATCCCACTCGCTTCCCGGACATACCGTTCCGGCTCCTCGCATAGATCCGCCTTCGTCAGCAGCAGCACCGGCTTCGCGCCGCCCTCGCGCACGGCGATCAGATAGCGTTCGATGCGGCGCAGATTCCAATCCTCGTTCAGCGAGACAACGATAAACACCGTATCGAGATTCGCGCCGATGATCTGCTCGTCCGGACGGCTGCCCGCCGCCCGCCGCAAGATCGCCGTCCGTCTCGCCAGCAGCGCGTGGACGACGGCGTGCGAATCACCGTCCGGCAGCTCGGCGGCCACCCAGTCTCCCACAGCCGGATAATCTCCCGGCGTCGCCGCCGTATAAGCAAACTTGCCGGACACCTCTGCCAGCCGTTCTCCCCATGGCGTCGCGATGCGGTACTGATGGCTGAACTGGGCGACGATTCGCGCGGGCGCCAGTTTTTTTCCCATCGGCGGCAGCGCCGCATATTCCTTGTCCCGCGACTCGTCCCAGCCGTAAATCTCCATTTCCGGCCAAGCGGTTTTTGTTTGTTCGTTCATTCGGTCGATAACCCCTTTAATGGTTTAATTTTCGTTTTTGATCAAACGGTAGACAATTTAAAAAACACAAAAAGCCGCAGGTCCCCCTGCGGCCGGACGGAATCCCCTCTCCAAGCACGACCAAGCGCGACGCCAATCGTCGTGCTCAAGCTGCACACGCAGTCAAAGCGACCGCTCAAGCGAAGGGTTTCCGCGCAACAAAAAACCGCGGGGACCTGTCGGTCTCCGCGGCAGCCGGCCATGATGGCCGAAAAAAGGCTTAGTCTCCCAAGCCGGCTCCGTTCGAGACCGATGCATACGCGACGGACGGCAGCACAATCGGCGCTACGCTCAACATATAACATCAGCCTCCTTCTCATAGATGGTTCATATTATAAGCATTCAAGAAACAAAATGTCAATCGCGAACTCATGCTTGGACGCCCGGCTTGGCCAGGGCTGCCCAGCCTTCGCGGTCCAGCTCCCTTCTGACGACCGTCATGCGCCCCAGCCCGTACGCGCGCTCCGCCAGTACGGGATTCGGCGATGCTTCAAGCTCCGGTACATCGTCAATGAAGCGGCTGTCCACCCAGCCGAGCACCTCACGGAAAATCGCCGGCACCTTGCTTAAATAGACATTGTCGCGATTACGCCGGAAAAGGTCGGAGGTGGCCACCAGATGGCCGCCTCCCTTGACGAAGGCGATCAGCGCCTCCTCCAGCGCGTCGTCGTGCAGAATTTGCAGCGGCAGCAGCAGCTTGCGGACGCCTGCGATCGCCGCCGGTTCGAACAGGACGCTTACCGAAGAACTCTTGCTGAAGACGCTCCCGTAAACGGTTCGGTGAACGTATTTGAAGTAGTCGGCCGGATCGGCTTTCGAGATCTGGTAGGCCCAGGCGCATTCGAAATCGTAGTACACGCCGATGCCGGAGTCTTGTACCTGCAGCGGTTCCGGCGTGGCGTCGCGGGAGTCCGCCCAGCGTTTGACCGCGCCGTACCCCGGCAGCGGGTCCCCGGTGACGGCCAGCAGCGCGCCCTTTGCCGTTTCCTGCTCCTGCCCCCACGGAAACACGCGGAACTTGAACAGGCTGAACCATTCGCAGCCGCGCGAACGCATCAGGTCCATCTCGGCCGGCAGCGCCGCGCTTCCCGTGCCGTACTCCATCACCCAGAACGGGCGGTTCAACAGCGACCGGCAGGCGTCCGCGTAGAAGGCGATCTCCTCCTCGTCGCTGCTGTAAATATCGATGCCGACGACGTCGCTGCAGGCGAACAGCTTCGCCCAGTCCACGTTGTCCCCCCAGTTGAACATAAAGGCGTTCGTCGTGATCGGCGCCTTCGTATAGCGGCGGAGCGTCTTGACCTGGCTCCGGTGGAAATCCGTCATCGCCTTGGAGGAAAATCGGCGGAACGCCAGCTCCAGGCTCGGGTGCGGCCACATCATGACGTCGCAGTCGATCGGCGCAGGCAGCCGGATCTGATCGAAGCGCTGATACGTTTGCGACCAGAAAGCGGTGCCCCAGCGCTCGTTAAGGACGCCTATGTCCCCGAACTCCTCTTCCAAATAAGCTTGGAATGCTTTTTTGGACGCGTCGCCGTAGTCGTATTTCGTCTCTCCGCCGAACTCGTTGTCGATCTGCCAGCCGATGACTGCCGGATCGCCGCCGTAGCGCTTGCCCATCTCATCTACGATCCGCAGAGAGTACCTCTTATAGGCATCCGAGCTGTAGCAGCGCTGCTGCCTTGCGCCGTGGGCGATCGTCCTTCCGTTCTTGCCGACGGGCAGCACGTCCGGGTAACGCTCGGTGAGCCAGACCGGCGGCGTCGCGGTCGGCGTGCACAGCATGACCCACAGCCCGTGCGCCTCGGCCGCCCTGATGCTGTCGTCCAGCCAGCCCCAATCGTAGACGCCGTCCTCCGGCTCCATCTTCGCCCAGGCGAACTCCGCGATGCGGATGCATTCGATGCCCGCCTCCCGTATCAGCCGGAAGTCCCTCGCCCATTCCTCCTGCGGATGATAATCCGGGTAATAAGCGGTTGCCAGCTTCACGCCGTCGCCTCCTCCTCTAAGCCGCATTCATATGCGAAAACCGGACCGCCCGGCACGTGCTGTGTGCCGTCGGGCAGCACGACGACGACCGGAACGCCTTCCGGCGCTTCGCCGTTCAGCGCGAACCGCGTTCTCCCGTTCGTTTCGTACAGCCTCCACGAAACTTTAACGAGACCCGCAGGCGTCTTCGCCTCGCCGCTCGCCCAGGTCAGTCCGCCCGTGCGCGGCGCGACCCGGACGGTGCGATAACCCGGCTCCTCCGGCTGAACGCCGAGCGTCTCGGCGACGTATTCGTACAACGGCAGCGCGCCCCAGCCGTGGCAATCGCTGCGCTGCTGCACGGGATCCTCGACCCAGGCGGTCAGATGCAGGCCGACCTGCTCCCGCCATGGCTGCCAAAGAGCGTCGGCATAACCGTACAGCCCCGTCTTGGCCGCCGCCCGGAACAAATAATGCGCCATCGAGAACGACGCCTTCGGCAGGTCGGTCCGCGCCAGCATCCGCTCCAGCAATTCGCGGGCTTCCCCGCCTTGGACGGCATCCGCGAGCACGGCCCAAATCTGCGTATGCTGGCTGAACTGCGCGACCTGCGGGCCGTCCCGGTACAGTTGCTCCGCTTCGTCGAAGCAAGTCCGGCGAACGGCCCCTAGCACGGCCTCCGCGCGCTGCCTATACTCGGCCGCCGTGTCGCCGCGGCCCGACCATGCGTTCAGATCCGCCGCTTCGCGAAGCGCGGCCGCGTACATTAGGTTGTAGACGGTGAGCGGGCCCTGCACCTTGGCAGGCGGCGCTCCGGCAGTCGCGTTCCACTCCGTCACCCAGTCGACGAACGACCAATAGGCTTCGGGCATAGGTCCGACCAGGCCGTCTTTCCCGATCCGCCGGTCGAACCAGCCGACTATGGCGTCCGCCGTCGACAGGTATCTGCGCACGAGCGCATTGTCGCCGAAGTGACGGTAATGATCGTGCACCATCATAACCCAGTACAGCGCGAAGCCGGGAATAAACTGCCCGTTCACCGAAGGATACCGGCTTTGAATCAGACCCGAAGGCGTCAGCGAGCTGTGAAAATCGTGAATCGTCTTGCGCGCCAGGCGATCGTCTGCACTGACGGCGTAGGTGAACAGCGCCTGCGACTTGGCATCCATAACGTACTGCATTTGCTCGTAATACGGCGTGTCCTCGTACGTATCCTGCATGCAGCGGCGCAGCGTATTCAAGCTGATATCCCACAGCTCGCCGGACAATGGATCGGACGTCTCCACTTGCGAGACGGCATCCAATGGATATCCCGTCTCCGCATAGCTGAGGTCAACGACCGTCAGCGGCGCGTCTGCGGCCTGCACGGACAAGCGCACGAAGCGAAACGCCCGCCTTCCCATGGGCTCGTAGACCTCCGGGTCGTCCGGCGTACCGGCGCCGCCAGGCAAGTACGCATCCTCGTTGCCGCGCAGCAACTTGTCCGCGGGATCGTCGCGCACGCCGCGGCGGTTGCCGCCGTGATCCGCGGGATTCTCGTATTCGTACGCTTCCGAATACAGCAGCGAGACCCGCGCTCCCGCGCCGCCGGCGACAGCCAGCCGCACGTAGCCGGTCGTCATCAGCCCGGCATCGAGCTCCGCCCAGGCTGATTGACCCGGCGCCAGCTCAAGCGGAAACGGCAGCGCCGCCGCAGTGCCACCACCGTGTGCTCCGCCCGCCGGTACGCCTTGCGCTGCCGGCAAATCCCCGCTTCGTATCACGCGCGCGAACGCCCTCGGCGTCTCGCGCATGCGGGGGATCGGACTCGCCGCCAACTGCCAGGGGCTGACCTGGCCGTATAGCCGGTCAAGCGGCTCCGTCGCGACCGGCCGTTCCCAGGACGCGTCGTCGAAGCCCGCCTCCCGCCAGCCCGCCGGCAGCAGGTCGCCGCGCACTTCCTCCGTGCCGCCGACGAACAGCGTCCCGACCTCCGGTCCGATTCGGACGGCCCGCAGCGGCAGCGCCATCCAGCGGTCGTCCGAGTCGAGCCGCGTCAATTCCCTGCCGGCTTCGTCCTCCAGCGCGCCCTGAATCCACAAGCCGCCATAATCCGCCCGCCCTTCGGACGCCGGACCGACCTCCGCGCCCGGCATGCCCGCCAGACGGGGATAATGCACGACCTCCGCCGCGAGCACGTTGGCGCCCGGCACGAGCTTATCGCCCACGTCGAGCGAATCGTAATACTGCGCCCAGACATCGCCTTTGATCGGTCCCCTCGCGATCAGGTTGCCGTTCAGATAAAGCCGGAATTTGCTGTCCGCGGACACGTCCAGCTTCAGTCCGGCCCCTTCCTCCGGCACCTGGAATTCGCGCCGGAACAGCGCCCGCTGCTGACGCACGCCCCCTTCCAACTCTCCGCGCAGCGACTTGGGCCAGATCCAGCCAGCCCGCCATTCTCTAAGTTCGTCCATGCGATCCCCTCTTTTCCGCAGGCGCGGCGACTTCCCTCATCCCGCTCCTGCCCGATATTCGCCTGCGCTCACCCCGGTGAACGCTTTAAAGCGCTTGTAAAACCAGTCCAGTTCAGTATAGCCTACGCTTGACGCAATCTCGTAAACTTTTAAATCCGTCTCGCGCAGCATGCGCTTGGCATGCGCCATCCGGACCTGCAGCAGATAATCGTTAAAAGACAGGCCGGTTACGGACTTGAACAGTTTGCCGAGATGATTCGGGTTCAGAAACACGCGGTCCGCAATGCTCCTTAAGCTGAGGTTCTCGCCGTAATGCGCTTCGATCATCGCCTTCGCCTCCGCGATCACCCGGTTCGGCTTGACGGCGCGCATCCGCGCCAGCTGCTCGAGCACGCCGATATATTTGCCCTCGGCGAACCGAAGCAGCTCGTCCGCGGTCCTGGACGTCATGACGCGCCCGTAATCGCCGATCTCGCGCGCGAACAGCGGGCTCGGGTCGGCGCCCTGCTCCTTCAGCAGCTGATGCAGCTGAACAAGCGCGTACAATATCGCCGTCCGCATCGCGCCGGCGCTCAGGCCGCTGTGCGGCAGCGACCGGCGCATGCTCGCGAGCGCCTGCTCCGTCGCGGCGCGATCCTGGCTGCGCACCGCCGCGAGCACGCGTTCGAGCTGCGCCATGAACGCTTTGACCGGCTCCGCCGGGCGACCTTGCGCGTCGCCGCCTTCCGCCGGCGGCTCCAGCCGGCGCAGCACCGCGGCGCCGCCTTGCAAAAACTTGGCGGCCAACGCTTCCTCGGCCGCCGCGTAGGACTCGGCCGCGCGCGCCGGATCCGCCACCGCGTGCCCGACGCCCACGCTCACCGTCTCCTTCGCGTAGAGCGCGACCGATTCGGCGATGCGAGCCGCCAGCGCCTCCGACGTTCGATCCGCTTCCGCCACCCGATCCGCACCTGCCACCCGGTCCGCTTCCGCCACCCGGAGCACGATGCCATATCGGTCCTCGCTAGCCTCGAACAGCGAACCGACGCCCATGCAGACCTCTTCGGCGATATTTTGCACGGCAAACCGCTTCAGCGCGATGTCCCGCTCCGACAACGCCGCGCCGCCATAGACGAAGTCCATCTCGATCAGCAGGCAGGCGTACGAGCCGCCCCGCTCCTTCCAGGGCAGCAGGTCGCGCAGCGCCTCCAGCTCATCCGCGTCAGCCTGTCCTTGCGTCCAACGTCGCAGCAGCAGCTCCCGCTGCAGCGACTCGCCAAGATGCTGCCGGCGGTCCTGCCGGCTTCGGGCGGCGAGCTCCGACGAGACGCGGCGGAGCAGCGCCTCCAGGTCGTCTTCGTCGACCGGCTTCAGCAGATAGTCCTTGACGCCCATCTTCATGCCCTGACGCGCATACTCGAAATCGTCGTAGCCGCTCAAGATTACGACGGCCGCATCGGAAAATTCCCGCAGCCGCTCCACGAACGCAAGACCGTTCATGACCGGCATCCGGATGTCTGTCAGCACGAGCGAGATCGGCTGCGCCTTCATGACCGCGAGCGCTTCGGCCCCGTCGGCCGCCTCCGCGGCGATCCGGTAGCCGAGCGATTTCCAGTCGATCAGATAGCGGAGCGACTGGCGGGCGAGCGGCTCGTCGTCAACGATCAATACGCTATACATCGCGCTCCCCCTCCTCCCTGTGCGTAAGCGGAATGACCAGGCGCACGGTAACCCCTGTCCCCGGCGCCGACTCAATTGCGAGACCGTTGTCGTCGCCGTATCTCGCTTTAAGCCTCGCGTGAACGTTGCGCAGCCCGATATGCGAATCGCTGCTCAGCGCATCCTCCGCGAGAGAACGCTCCACCTCGGCCAACCGCTCCGGCGTCATCCCGAGGCCGTCGTCTCCCACGACGAGCCGCAGCGCGCCGGAGACGACCTCGCCGTCGATCCAGATCCGGCATTCGTTCGGACTGAGCTCGATGCCGTGCGTAATCGCGTTTTCGACGAGCGGCTGCAGGCTGAGCTTCGGCAACCGCGCGTCCCTCGCTTCGTCGGGCACGTCGATCCGGTACGTGAACTTGTGACCGAACCTGTACTGCTGAATCTGCAGGTAGCTATCGACGAACTCCAGCTCCTCGGACAGCGCGACCGTCTGGCCGCCGCTCTTCAGCATCATGCGGAACGACTTCGCCAGCAGGCCGACGACCTTCGCGGTATCCCGCTCGCCGACGATCAGCAGCTTGCCGCGGATCATGTTGAGCACGTTGAAAAGGAAATGCGGATTGATCTGCGTCTGCAGCGCGTACAGCTCGACCTCCTTCGTCCGCAGCTCCTGCCCCTTGCGGTCGATCTCCGATTGGTACACCTCCTGAATCAGCGTCCCCACGCGGCGGACCATGACGTTGAACATTTCGCCGAGCTGCGCGACCTCATCCTTGCCCCGGACCTCGACGAAGTTCTGGAAGTTATCCTTATGGATTCGCTTCATCTTGGACGCGAGCTCCGACAGACGGCGGGTCATGCCGACGGAGATGGCGGAGATCAGCAAGCCGGAGATGACGAAGGCAAGCAGAAACAACAAAATCGCGAGCGACCGCAGCTGCTCGAGCTTGGGCTGCAGCTGCGTCACCGGGATAAAGGTGAGCACCTTCATGCCCTTGACGACGTTGCGGGAGCTAAGCGACCGGTACACGATCTCATAGAGCTCCCCGTCCATTTCATAACGGAAGCTGCCGTCCAGGCCCTCGATTTTCGAAAAGAAGGGCAAGTCCTGAAGCCTGGCGAGCGGCTTCGGCCGGCTTCGATCGCTATCCATCATGACCGTGCCGTCCGCCATGGCGAACAGATAACGCTTGCTCTTGCCCTCCTCGTTAATGAGATCGTAGAGCACCTGCTGCTTGATCTCGAGCGATACGATCTTGAGCGAATCGTTCACATAGTTGTTGAGCCGCTTGCGGTAGCTGATGACGGCCTGATTTTCCCCGATGAGCGCATACGGACCGGTCCAATAGCCGCCGGACCTGCCGCCTATGACCTTCGGGTACCAGTCCGACTTTTTGACGTCGTCGTCGATGAGCAGAATGTCGCCGAACAGAAACGTGTCGTTCGTCGTATACAGATTGAGATGAGCGACGTCGCGCGTCGTGCGCACGGCCGAGATGAAAGGCTGGTAATATTCGGCGTAGTCGTCGTATGCGTCCTTGTAATCGTCATACCGCGTTTCCAGAATGCTGTCGATCGTGTTGTTCAGGAAAAGCGTGTTGGGAATCAATTCGTAGGATTCGAGCTTGTTGTCGAGATTGTTGGCCACCTGCGACAGCGACAGGGAAGCATTCTCGATGACCCGCTCGTAGACGAGCGCGCTGCTTCGCTGCACGAGCAAATAGGTCACCGATCCCAGCAGAAACAGAACGATGAACAGGTTGGCGAGAATGAGCTTGGTCCGAATTTTCATGCGTCGCCGCTCCCGGCTTACCGGGCTTTTGCAAGCCCTTTCTTGGTAAAGATAATACTCCTTGCCCGTCTTGCCAGACAAGGAGTAAATCCTGCTTTTTTGGCTGCAGCTCGGCCATTGACTTGCGAGGTGCCCTCCTGCGTTAACGGGTCAGAAGCTCATCCCCCGATCGTGCTCTCGTACGTCGCGTTAAAATCCGCCCACAGCTGCGTATACGCGTTGTTCATGTCGTCGAGTCCGTTCTTCTGGATCGAACCGACCATCGTCGTCCAAGCGCTCTCGAACTCGTCGTCGCTCTTGCTCATCACGATCTTCGGCAGATTTTTGCGCCATGCGTCGTCGATCTTCTGCTGCTGCACCTTGACGCTCTCCGGCGGCGTGAGCTGCCACAGATAGCCCGGCACGAAGTTGACCGGCGGCAGGAAGTCCGCCCAGACCTGCTTGCCGTATGCGGCCAACGTCGCCTTTGTCGTCTCGTCGTACGTCTGCACGACGGAATCCTTGGTGAGCGGCGTCGCGTAGTCGCCGTCGGCGAGCTTGGCGCCGTTGCCGATGCCGAACCAGGGCGATCCGCCCGTGCCCGTGCTCTTGAAGCCGCGCTTGTAGTCCACGTCGGGATCCGAGCTGCGCTGCGCGAGCAAGCCGTCCGCCACCGTTCTCTTGCCGCCTTGTACCGTATAATCTTCGCCTTCGATGCCCCACTGCGTCAGCACTTGCCCTTCGTCGGAGAACAGATAGTCGATGAACTGAATGACGCGTTCCGGATGTTTGGCGCCGGCGCTGATCGTCCAGGATAGCCCCCCGCCGGCCGTCGGCGTCATGGCGTTGGAGTGGTCGTCGACGTTCTCGTTCGCATAGATCGGCAAATGCGCGTACGTGCTGCCCGGCTTGCCTGCGGCGCGCAGCGCCTTCTCCGAGTCCCCGAGGAACCAGCCCGGCGCATAAGCGGCGATCACGCGGCCTTGAGAGATTTTTCCCTGAATGCTGTCCAGCGAGAACGCTTCTTTGTCGAACAAGCCGTCGCGGTAAAGCTTGTTAAGGAATTTGTAATAGCTCTTGGCATCCTCGGTCACGGGAATGTAATTGACGTCCCCATTGTCCTGTACCTTAAAGTTGCCGTTGTCCGGCCAGCCGTTGGAGCTGACGATCGGATTGTTGAAGGAAATGTTCATCGTATAGCTCAGCATCGCGGCCGCAAAGCCGATCGTGTCCTTGCCGTCGACCTTCGGATGCTTTTCCTTGTAAGTCTTGATGAGTTCGTACAGCTGGTCGAGCGTCTTGACCTGCGGGTAACCGGCCTCCTTCAGCACATCCTGCTGGATGATGAAGCTGCCCGTGGCGTCCGGCGAGGCCTCCTGGCTGGCATTGACGTTGTAAAGGGCGTAGATTTTGCCGTCCTTGTCCTTCAATAGGTTGTAATACTTGCCGAACTTCTCCTTGATATGCGGACCGTATTGATCGATGAGATCGTTTAACGGGATGATCGCGCCGGCGTCCTTGTACTTTTGCGTGTACTTGGGATCAAGCGAGATAATGTCGGGATAATCGTTCGAAGCCAGCCACAAATCCCACTTTTGAAACTGATCGCCTACGGTCAGGTCGTATTTCAAGCTGACGCCGGTTTTCTCGGTCAGCTTCTTCGTGATCGGCGATTCCCAGTTAAGCTTGTCGTCCGTCGTGTTGATCGTGTAGGTGACCGGCGTCAGATCCTGCGTCGGCGCGGCGCTGGCCGAGGCTGGGCTGTCCGATGCTGAGCCGGACGAGGCAGCCGAGCTTGAAGCGGGAGCGCTTTCAGATGGGCTGGCGGAAGGCGAGGCGCCTTCATTGTCGTTGCCCGAGCAGCCCGTGGCGAGACCTGCGAGCAGGACCACCGAGGTGCCGAGCGCGAAGCCGTATTTCCGTTTGACCATTGTCATAGGACACCCTCTCAATCTATGTGTGAAATTATATATCAACGGAAGGGTTCTCCCGTATGATAC
This sequence comes from Cohnella sp. GCM10012308, assembly GCF_042649185.1. Lineage (NCBI taxonomy): Bacteria > Bacillati > Bacillota > Bacilli > Caryophanales > Paenibacillaceae > Cohnella > Cohnella sp. GCM10012308. Next base: position 44,540 of record NZ_JBHRYU010000028.1, on the reverse strand, counting down.
CGCTATTCTTTCATAGCGCCAATCGTAATTCCTTTGACGAAGTACTTCTGCAGAAACGGGTAAACGAACAGGATCGGCAGCGTGACCACCATCGTGATCGCCGCCCGGATCGACTCCGGATTGTTGCGGATCGCCTGGACGTTGGCATGCCCGTTGTCGCTGACGATCTCGTTGGCCGACTGGATCAGCACCTTCTGGAGCGTGTACTGCAGCAGGCTTAAATTATGATTGCGGCTGGCGTACAAATAGTTGTCGAACCAGGAGTTCCAGTGCATGACCGCGATAAAAAGGGCGATCGTGGACAGCACCGGCAGGCTGATCTGGAGCACGATGCGGAACAAAACCTGGAAGTCGCTCGCGCCGTCGATTTTCGCCGACTCCGTGATGCCGTCGGGAAGCTGCTCGAAGTAGCTTCGCATGATGATGACGTTGTAGACGCTGATGAGCAATGGCAAAATGTAAACGGCAAAATGATTCATCAGATGCAGGTTGCGGATGAGCAGATAGGTCGGAATGAGGCCGCCGTTGACGTACATCGTGAGGACGAGGACGACATTCAGCTGTTTGCGGAGAAAAAATTCCTTTCGGCTGAGCGCATAAGCGAGTAGCGTCGTACAGAACAGCCCGAGCGCCGTGCCGAGCAGCGTCCGAATGACCGAGCGCACGCCCGCCATCAGAAGGCCGTTCTCGCGAAAGATAATTTCGTAGTTCAGCAGCGTCCACTTCCGCGGCAAGAAGTAGATGCCGCCGCGCATCGTGTCAAGCGTGTCGTTCAGCGAGATCGCGAGCAAATTAAGAAAAGGAAACACCGTGGCGAATCCGAGCAATGCGAGAAAAACGTAATTGATGGTGCTGAACGCGTAGTCGCCGCGGGCGCGGTTCATGAGTTCGCATCTCCTTCCTTGCCGCCGGCCGCCGTTAGAACAGCCGGCTTTGATTGGTCTTGCGGGCCAGGTAATTGACGCCCAGCACCATCAGCACGCTGACGACGGATTTGAACATGCTGATCGCCACGCCGTACGAATAATCGCCGATTTGCTGCGAATACCGGAGCGCGTACAGATCGAGCACCTCCGAATAATCGATCGTCATCGCGTTGCCGAGCAAAAACTGCGACTCGTACCCGCTCTGGATGATCCAGCCGACCGAGATGATGAGCAGCAGGATCGCCGTCGGCATCAGCCCGGGAATCGAGATGTAGCGCATTTTCGCCCAGCGGCTCGCGCCGTCCACTTCCGCGGCTTCGTAATGCTCCGGATTAAGCCCGCCCAGTATGGCCAGGTAGATGATCGTGTTCCATCCGACTTCCTTCCACAGGTTGGCGATCGTATGGATGAGCCAGAACAGCTTCGGGTTGGACATAAAGTAGTAAGGGTCGTTCAGTATGCCGATCTGGACGAGCATCTGGTTGAGCGTTCCGCCGTCCGGGGACAGCAGCTGCGTGACGATGTTGGCGATGACCACCCAGGACACGAAGTGGGGAATGTACGTAATGGTCTGGATCGTCCGTTTGAAAAATCGCGCCCTGACCTCGTTCAGCAGCAGCGCGAGCGCGATGGCGCCTGCGAACGAGACGACCAGATTGAGCACGCCCATGACGAGCGTATTGCGGAGCACGTGGTAGAACTGCTGGTCCTTGAACAGCAGCTTGAAGTTGTCCAGCCCCGCGAACGGACTGTGCAGGATGCCTTTTCCCAGCGTGTACTTTTGAAACGCCATGATCCAGCCCCACAGCGGGACGTAGGAGAACAAAATGACGATCAGTACGAACGGAATGGACATGATCAGCAATTGATGCTGGCTTGCGATCAATGCGCCCAGGCTTTGCTTGCGCCGAGGCTTCTGCCGGATTGCCTCTGCCTGAGACGGGACAAGGCTTTTCGCGTTATCGGCCATCTCTTGATCCCTCTTTCTTGCCTGATCTGTCTGCTGCTTATAATCTGATTATGCGCTCGGTTGCATGAGCCAACAACCCGCCTGATCCGCTTCCTTCACCCCTCAAACGAAAGGCCGGATCAACTCGGGCAGCAAGTTAATCGCTAGCCGATCGGCCGCTCGTAGACTCGAATTCCATTCGCTTCAAGCAAAATTTCTCCGTCCTCCATGATGCCCGCGATCAGCTCGTCCATTGGCTCGGCAAGCGCGAGTTGCGATGGCTGCTCGTTATGGTTGAGGACGAAAATATATTCTTTTTCGCCGTTTCTTCTGCGCGCGATCTCTACGCCTTCCGGCGCAGTAATACCTTGGATCGGCATCACGCCTGCCCCCGCGCAGATCCGATCCATCAGCGCCGTCATCAGAGCCGGCGTCGGCTCCGTGGCCAAGTAATAGGCGGTTCCGTTCCCGTACGCATGCCGGGTAGCCGCAGGCGTATCCGCGAAAAAATCGTCCGCGTACCAGGCTATTGCCTCCGCGCCTTCGAGCGCAAGAATGTCGTACCAAACGCGTCCCGCGAAACCTTCCGGAGCGACCTCCCCTTGTTCGAGCGTGACCGCGCGCGCGTCCGCTTGCCGCAGCGATCCGTAATCGGCCACGCGAAGTCCGAGCAATTGTCTGTACGCGCCCGGGATCGTCCGCTCCTCCATCCGATTGTCGGGTCGCTTAATGCCCGCCCGGAAGTCCAGGACGACCGTACCGCCGGCTTTAGCATACTTGTAGAGCGCCTCGGCCCCCGCCGGATGCGTCAGCATTTCGTGCGGGGCGACGACAAGGCGATAGGACCCGAGCGGCGCGTCCGGCGCCACGATGTCCGCCGGTATATGCCGCTCGTAGAAGTATCTGCAATACGTCTTGAAGTGCGCCATATATCGATGGCCAAAAGACTGCGGCTGGATGTCCATCGTCCATTCGTTGTCGTACGACCTCAGGATGGCGACCTCCGCGCCCGAACCTGCGCCAAGCCATCTGCCGGACAGCCGCTGCAGCTCTGCGCCCGTTTGTTTGGCCTCTTCGTATCTTCGTCCCGGGATGCCGTCATGGGGCAGCAAACCGTGCCAGTACTGCTCGGCCCCGAACAAGCACGTCCGCCACCGGAAATAAACAATGGCGTCCGCGCCGTGCGCAACGGCCTGGTATGTCCACCTTCGAAGCTCGCCGGGCTTCGGCATCGCAAAGATGAAGTTTCCGCCGGGCGAGCCGCTCTGCTGCTCCATAACCCAGAACGGCTGACGCTTCAGCCCCCAGGTCATATCGTGCTGAACGGCCGGGTTAAGCGGATCCGCCTTCTCGTCGAAGTGCAGATTCGGATAGTTGTCCCATGACGCAAAGTCAAGCTGCGACGCCAGCTTGTAAGCGTCAACCTCTGCAAAGTAACCCATGAAGTTGTGCGTGATCGGTTTGTCCGGCGACTCTCGCCGCAGGATGTCGGCCTGCACCTGCTGGTACTCGGCGACCGAGTCGGAAGCAAAGCGCATATAATCCAGATGAAGTCCGGGATTATGCATCGGGAACACCGTATATGCCGGCAGTACGATCTCTTCCCAATCGTTGTAGACATGACTCCAAAATACCGTTCCCCACGCTTCGTTTAACGTGCCGATATCGCCGTACTTGTTTTTCAGCCATCTTTGAAAAGCCCCGCGGCAATTGTCGCAGTAGCATCGAATCGTATCCGTGCAGCCGAACTCATTGTCGATCTGCCAGGCGACGATATTGTCGTGCCTGCCGTACCGCTTCGCCATTCGCTCCACGATATCGGCGCTCATTCGCCGGTATCCGGCATGGTTGTAGCAATAATGACGGCGGTTGCCGAAGCCCCTCGCATGACCCTTATCGTCCCTCATGTACAAATCCGGATTGCGGTCCATGAGCCACTTGGGCGGCGTTGCGGTAGGCGTTCCAAGCACCGCTTGAATGCCATGCGCTTCGAGCAAGCCGATGATCTCGTCCAACCACGACCAATCGTATTCGCCAGGGCGCGGCTCCATTTTCGACCAGGCAAACTCCGCGATCCGCACGACATTGACGCCCGCTTCTCGCATAAGCGCCGCATCCATCGCCCAACGCGCCTTCGGCCAATGCTCCGGATAATAACAAACGCCATATAACATGGCACACCCTCCCTCCGGTTCCTTCTATTATCAGCGCGCGACGCCGCAGCGGACACCGGAGGAATCAGAGGAATTAGCCCGCCAAGTTAGGGGAGAGGATACTGTAGCCAATCATAAATCCCATTTTTTTACACAAGTAAAATACCACACTCTATTTCCACGCTTCATCCCATTATCCCATCGAGTCAGCCAGCCGGTTTCTGCGCTTCGTTCCACTATCCCATCGAGTCAGCTATCCGATTTTTGCGCTTCGTACCACTATCCCATCGGTTCAGCTATCCGATTTTTGCGCTTCGTACCACTATCCCATCGGTTCAGCTATCCGATTTTTGCGCTTCGTACCACTATCCCATCGGTTCAGCTATCCGATTTATGCGCTCCGTACCATTATCCCATCGAATAAGCCGTCATTATATTGTTAGCACTGCCAATATCCATTTCACCTATCTGGAATTTTTATGAAAACTCGCATCAAAAGCACTTGAAAAGAGAACAAATGTTCTATATTATAGTAAAAAAGGGCTCCGGGAGGCGCATCATGACAGTTGAAGCTGATACTTATGAGCAGTTTTGCCTGCAGTTCTCATCGGATGCTGCATGTGCTCGAGCGCTTTTTGCGCTTCGCTGGCCCGATGGATTTCGCTGTCCTGCCTGCCGCTGCAGCAGCTTCTCTCTTATACGAACCCGGCGGCTCCCACTGTATCAGTGCGCCTCGTGCCGTCGTCAGACCTCCATTATTTCCGGCACCATCATGGAAGGAAGCCGCACGCCGCTGCCCCTTTGGTTCCAGGCGATGTTTCTGCTCTCTCGGCCGGGCGGTCTCAGCGCGCTTCGCCTTTCCGATATAATTACGGTTACTTATAAGACGGCTTGGCACATCGCGCAAAAGATTAGATTCGCGCTCCAATCTGCCGAAGCCTCGGGCCTCATCGAATCTGATTATAGGCTCGACGCATTTTATTATGGTTCGCCTATCTATCAAGACGCCCGGCAGCCAGTGTTGATCGGCGCCTCTTTAAACGAGCAAGAGAAGCCAGACCGCGTCGTGCTACATCAACCGGAGCCGGCGCATGTCGACCCGGTTAACAGGAGAGTCATGGCGTCGGGTTACCATGCATTCGCTCGCAAGCACGCCGTGCCGCATGCCGTTCCTACAAGCGATCGCTTCGGCAAGATGCATGCCGCTTTTTTCCCGATTGCGAAAAATGTTTGCGCATGGCTGAACGATACCTTCAACGGAATCGGGGCCAAGCATCTGCAGGCGTATCTAGACGAGTATGCGTTCCGATTGAACAAGCAATTGCAATCCGCCTCTGTTCTGCCCATTTTAATGCGTTGGTGTGCGGTGACGCGCGCCATTCAATACAACGAGCTTATAAAGCCGAAGCCCGTACTTGTCGTGCCATGGATTTACTTTGGCAGCAGATCGCGGTGGAAGGGTCATCATATGAGCAGATGGGGAGCGTGAACGGTTAGAGCTTGCGATTTTTAATACTTGTAAACGTCCGGTTTTCTTACTCCCGCCTAGCTGACGCAATGGGATAATGGAATGAAGTAGAAAAAAAGAGTATACGCCCTCCCCTGGTATCTTCGCTTAATTCCCCCTCGACATGTGGTTTAGTGTTAAGAAGTCATACTTTCGACCCGATTTCGCTATCTTGCGAAACCTTTTACTATAAGTAGGCGTCTTAACCAACGTAATAGAACATCATGGATGAGGTGGAGAATTGAAACAGATCGGCTTCTTTGTACTGCTCGCAGCAATTTTCTTCTGTTTTTCGTTCGCCGGACAAGCCAGCGCCCAGTCCTCGGGGGCAACTATCATACTGGACGGTCAAGCTCTGTCACTCCAGAAAAAAGACAAGATCGAAATTTTAAAAGGCAGCGTCATGGTCCCCATCCGCGTCATTGCCGAAAATCTCGGCCTGCTCGTTACTTGGAATCAAACCGACAAGCAAGTGAAAATCTGGTCGGGCAGCGGCGACATCAAGTTAACGATCGGCAGCTCGGTCGCCAGCGTCGGCGACGCCAGCTTCAAGCTGAACGCCGCTCCCGTCAATCGCTCAGGCACGACGCTGGTCCCGCTTCGCTTCGTCGGCGAATCCGCCGGGCTCGGCATCGGCTGGGATAATGTCAAGAAGGTTGTGACCTTGACGTCTTCCCAGCCCTCGGAACCTTGGATCCCAACATCGCCCACACCATCGGCGACACCGACACCTTCGCCTGCACCGACGACCTCGCCCAATCCGACGCCGACGCCCGCTCCCGGAACGACGCCCACGCCATCGCCGTCTCCTGCAACGGGCGGTCAGATTAAAGGAATCGGCTGGAGCGACGGCAGATTAGCGATCTCATTCAGTGGCAGCCTCATCCCTAAAACGTATGCGGTCGCCAATCCTTCGCGTATTGTAGTCGAGCTGCCTAATACGTCATTCGATCCTGCGTTTTCGACGCTGCAATCTTACGATACGGCAACGCAATCGGGCGAGTTCACGGTTTCTGACGGTTCGAGCGCCACTCATGTCGGATATGCCATAACCGATACCGCGTCCAAGACGATCACTATCACGCTGGACCTGGCGGCGGACAAGCCTTATTCCGCCTACCAAGAGGCCGATGTCGAGTCGAACGTATACGTTGTCGATCTGAAGCCGACCGCGACGCCGACACCGCCCCCCGTCAATCCGAGCAATGGCAAAAAGATCGTCGTCATCGATCCTGGCCACGGCGACGGCGACCCGGGCGGGATCGGCGCCACCAAGAAGCAAGAAAAATCGTTTAATCTGTCGCTTGCGCTTAAAGTGGAGAAGCTGCTGAAGAAGGAGTCCGCCTTCCAAGTCGTGCTGACCCGCCATGACGATACGTTTATCCCGCTATCGGACCGCGCGACGATCGCGAACAAAGCCGGCGCGGACGCATTTGTGTCCATTCATGCCAACATCGCGCCCGGCAAACCCACCGTTCGAGGTACAGAAACTTATTATTACACGGGAAGCGGCAAGACGCTGGCGAATATCATGCACAAGCATCTGGTTCAAGCGACCGGCTTCACCGACCGCAAGGTCAAGTACGCAAGCTATAAGGTGCTGCGCGAGACGGCCATGCCAGCTACGCTGCTTGAAGTCGGATTTTTGTCCAACGTGACGGAAGAATCGATTCTTTTCAGCGATAGTTTCCAGAACCGCGTCGCCCAAGCGATCGTGGACGGACTGAAGGAGTATTTTGGCGTCAAGTAGCAGACGTTGAATGGGATCGTCTCAGCTAACGCTCGCTTTTTCTTGCGGAAATAGGCGGATGGACAGTCCGATTCGGCAACAGCACATATATTAGGGGTGTGGAAGTCACCACAATCCAAAACCTCGGAGGTGTAGCAAATGAGCGGAGTAGCTGGCGCAGGTTACGGCGGCGGAGCAGCATTCGTCCTCGTCCTCTTCATTCTTCTCGTGATCATCCTTCGTGCGGGCATCGGCCTGTACTAAGAGCTCATGCCTCTAGCAATTCCTCCTACTGTCCCGGTGCGCCCTGGCGCAGCGGGCTTTTTTTTACGTTTGCAACGCATGGAGACGCCCCGGACATCTCGTATCAGCTCGCTTTTTCTTTCGAACTTCGCGCATTCCTGAACACGAACGGCGCGATCGCGACCGCAGGCACGAGCAACGCAAATCCCGTTAATCCGACGATCCCGTAATCCTGCAGCCATGAAGGCGCGTCGTTCGCCGCCTTGAACAGCCAGCCTCCGATGTTCGGGCCGACGAAACCCGCGATACCGGTCAACGCGGAAAACACCGCGATGTAGATCGGTCTATCCGATTTCGGCGTATCCCCGATCAAAAAATTGAACACGAGCAAATTGTAGCCGCCTAAACCGATACCGAGCAGGACGTGCGACAAGCCGAGGACCAGCACGACTGGCAATGCTGCCATGCCAAACCAGACGATACAGGTGAGCGCAATGATCGGGAATGTCCAGGTAAGAAGCCGGCGCGCGGAAAAACGTGCATTTAAATTACCCCAGAAAATATAACTGACCATCATGACGATATTTTGAATCATCGTAATCAAGGTGACGCTGCTATAGCTTAAATTCAGTAAATTAAGCATTGCATAGGCATAAAGCGGTACGACAACGTTCTGAATTAAAATGAACAGCGTGATAAAGGAGGCCGCGGATAAAAAGGGCCGATCTCGGAAGGGCTTGAGGATCAGGGATGCTGATAGCCCGCCGCCTGCGCTTTCATAAGGAGGATTGGCATAACGGGACAACTCGATGCCGTTCCATACGACGCAGAGCGCGCAGACCACAAAAAGTATCGTGAAGCCTCGCCCGCCTGGCAACCAATCCATGAGTTGCCCGCCAATCAGCAATGTCAGGCTGGCCACCGCCCAATGAATTGTATTACGGATGCCGAAGTAACGGCCGCGTACGGGAGGCGGTACGATATCGGCCATTAAGGATGTCCAGATGACGCCTCCGGCTTGCCCCAGCGTGAATGAACAGAGGAATACGAGCATGTACATTGGCGCCCAAGCCGCATGGGGAAACAGAAGGGGGATCAATCCCGTGCATATCCACATCGTCCGATGGCCGACGCCAAGCATCGTTGCGACCTTGCGCCTGTCTCTCCACCTCTCCATGGCAAACGCCATGAAGATCTGCGCGAGCAGCGTCAAGGAAGGGATTGCGGCGATCAATCCGATCTGCTCGGACTGGAACCCCAGGTACAACAAAAAAGCCGTCTGCAAGGGCCCGCCCAGCAGGTTGGCGATGATCGTAGCGGGGATGCCTTCTATTAGCGAAGCCCGCAATCCGCGTCTGGTCTCTGAATCGTTAAACCTGCTTCGGAGCAGTCGTTGAATATCCAGACCCGCGATTCGTATCCGCTTGGTCATCGGCAGTTCCCCCATGGTGGTCCGAATCTATCGACCGCTTCACCCGCAACGCTAGCCGTCGGGCGACATAAAAAAGCCCCGAGACGTAGCCGTCGCGGAGCGCGCTTTCGTTCAATCCGATTCTACTCTTTTTCCCCTACGAATGGCAAATAAATCATAAACTCAGTGCCCTCGCCGAGCCGGCTGTCCACCTGTACCGTGCCGCCATGGTTCCGTATGATTCGATAACTGACTGATAGACCGAGCCCCGTCCCCTCGAACTTCGTCGTAAAGAAGGGATCGAATAACCTGCTCAGCGTCTCCCGGTCCATCCCTCGTCCATTGTCGGCGATGCTGATGACGGCATACCCGCGTTCCTTGCGCGCAGACAGCCGAATGTTCGGCCTGCGCTTGTCCGCCACGTGTGCAACCGCATCCAAAGCATTTTTCACCATGTTCAAAATCACTTGCTTGATCTGCTTGACATCAATCGAGATCGTCAGGTACGGATCGAAAATCTCGCACGTCATTTCGACCCCTTGCATGTGCGCCTCGCTCTCGGTCAGCAAGATCGTCTCCTTGAGCAGGAGGCCTACGAGCACGGTCTGGGTCATCGGCGCGGAAGGCTTGGACGAATTGAGAAATTCATAAATAATGTCGTTTGCTCTGTCGATCTCGGACAAAATGATTCGCGCGTATTCCTGCTTGCCGATCGACTCCAGATACGGCTTGAGCAGTTGTATGAAGCCCCGGATGCTCGTCAGCGGGTTGCGGATCTCATGAGCGATCGCCGCAGCAATCTTGCCCAGCATTGCCAGCTTGTCATTCTGAAAAGCGCTCTGTTCAATCTGCTTGTGCTCGGATACGTCCTTGATGCTGACCAGAATATCCCCATCGAGTTCTTCGATCTGCGAGATGCTGATCAGCAAATACCGGCTACCGTCCTGAAACTCGCCCTGTGCGCGTCGGTCATACTTCAACTGTCTGTACATACGAATAAAAATAAGCCGCAGCGAACGGCTCAAGCTGGGGTGAAACAATAGTTGGCGGAGACTCTGGCCGATTAGTATGCGCCTGGGCGCTTGCAGCAGCCGAGCCATCGGCACGTTCAAAAATCGAAGCGTCCCGCCGGGCTCGAACAGCGCAATCCCGCTGTCCAGATGCTGGAGTACCGTCTCGAATCGGCTCGGCCTCTCTTCCTGGAGCGGAATGGCCTTCGCCGCGGCCTGTCTCAAATCCTCTGGCAGTTGTTCTTCCTTGGCTGCCGCCGACTCGGAACAGGTGTGACTGCCGAGAATCTCGTGAAGAAACAATAGACTCCGATGCATGAGCGCCAGCCTGTCCTCGCTATCCGCGTGCGAGACGAGCAGGCGGACGTTCTCCTCGTGATGCTCGAAAATGTGCTCAGCGGGAACGCCATTCAGCAGGTCGAGCAGCTCGCTCAGATCGTATCCCTCCCTCGTGTCTTCGTGAAGCACATACTCCACGAGTACCGGGAAATATCTCGTTCTCCATTTCTCCATGCCGTATTCCTCCAGGCTCGACCTTGCGTCAAGTCCATCATAGTAAAGGAATGGGAAAGATGTCAATCAGAGAAGATGTCGAATAAAACGCGAAAAACGCCGCCCCCGGCTGTCGACTTGAGTCATAAGTCGCAGATCCGGAAGCGGCGCGCTCCCTTGCTGTATGTGTCGGAAAACGATAACGCTACAGCGCCCCGCCCGTCGTCCGCTTGAGACGGAGCTTGTGCCGGCGCTGGCTCAGCACGCCGAGTCGGCGCTTGAGCTGTTGCTCCCACTCTTCGTCTCCGATCTTCTTGGCGAAGGTAAGCAGGTCCAGCCCCATGTCGATCTGATTCTGCACCATGAGGAGCGGGTCCTCTTCCTCGTTGTTGACCGAGTTCTCGTGCAGATCCTTCTCCGACTCGTCCACGTAGTCCTGGAAGTCTACCTCCGACGCGCCGTCGCCGTGCGCGTAGTCGGCCAGAATCTCATATTCGTTCTCGACCAGGTAATGCACCTCGACCCGGTGGCATACCGGACAAAATAGAATCGGGACGTTGTGAATTCGCGTGCGATAGTGCTTCAGCGTTCCCTTGGTCCCGATCATGCTGGCTCCGCAACAGAATGACATCGACTTCCCCTCCCTTATGGACGTGTATGGCATTGCCGGATGATTCACTATATTCTCCTCTAAAACGGCAAATTCCTGCCGAGCATCCCAAAAGTCAATAAAAGGGCTGCCGTCTAAAGGATGCCAAAGGCGCATGCAAGAGCATGCGCCTTCGGCTCAAACGATATTCGATTAGTTGGCAACCAGGTTCTTGTCGCCCGGCTTCCAGTTGATCGGGCACAGCCCGCCGGATTGCAGCGCTTGGAGCACGCGAAGCGTCTCTTCGACGCTGCGGCCTACATCGTTGTGGTTAACGACTTGGTACTTAAGCACGCCGTCGGGGTCGATGATGAACAGGCCGCGCAGCGCGATGCCTTCTTCTTCGATCAGTACGCCGTAGTCGCGAGCCGCTTGCTTCGTGATGTCGGCAGCCAGCGGGAAGTTCAGTTGGCCGAGGCCGTTGTCGTTCTTAGAAGTGTTGATCCATGCCTTGTGGCTGTGGATGCTGTCTACGCTGACGCCGAGAACTTCGGTGTTCAACGCTTTGAATTGATCGTAAGCTTCGGACAGCGCGACGATCTCCGTCGGGCATACGAAGGTGAAGTCCAGCGGATAGAAGAAGAATACGAGCCACTTGCCCTTGTAATCCGTAAGGGACGCTCTGCCGAATTCCTTGCCGTCACCGGACACAGTCTCCAGGTTAAAGTGCGGGGCCTCGCGGCCGACCAAACGCTCTGCCATTGACAATTACCTCCTGTAATTCCGACTACAAAGCCGGGCCTTAATTTGCTATAACCGATAGTATCATAGAGTGAGAATGAAAATCAAGCTGTAGTGATTACTTCTTTGAAACTATTCTAATCTAATCCTTACCGCCTTATGCAAGTTGGCCCATGGAACAGCCCGACAGATTCCGACGCAAATTAGCGAACCATTGCGGCTACGATCAGATCGCCCATTGCCGTCGTGCCGATCGCTTGGCTCTTGTCTACCGCGATATCGCCCGTACGGTGGCCGGCGTCAAGCACTTGCTTGACGGCGCGCTCGATGACTTCCGCCGCTTCTGCATAGCCGAACGTCAGTTGGAACATGAGCGCAACGGACAAGATGGTCGCGATCGGGTTGGAGATACCTTGACCTGCGATATCAGGCGCGGAGCCGTGAACCGGCTCATACAAGCCGAAGCTGCCTTCGCCGAGCGAAGCGGACGACAGCATGCCGATCGAACCGGTCAGCATAGCGGCTTCGTCGCTCAGGATGTCGCCGAACATGTTCTCCGTCACGATGACGTCGAAGCTGGACGGGCGGCGCAGCAGCTGCATCGCGCAGTTGTCGACGAGGACGTGCTCGAGTTCGACGTCCGGATATTCCGGCGCGATCTTGTTGACGGTCTCGCGCCACAGACGGCTCGTCTCCAGCACGTTCGCCTTGTCGACCGACGCAAGCTTCTTGCGGCGCTTCTGCGCGATCTCGAAGCCTTGGCGGACGATGCGCTCGATCTCCTGCACGTTATAAACGCAGGTATCGATGGCTTCTTGGCCGCCCGCGCCTTCGCGGCGGAACTTCTCGCCGAAGTAAATGCCGCCCGTCAGCTCGCGCACGACGATGAGGTCGGTGCCTTCGAGCACTTCAGGCTTCAGCGTGGAAGCGTCCTTCAGGCAGTCAAATACGACGGCCGGACGGATGTTGGAGAAAAGGCCGAGCGCCTTGCGGATGCCGAGCAGTCCCGTCTCAGGGCGCAGCTCCTTCGAATTGTTGTCCCACTTCGGACCGCCGACAGCGCCGAGCAGGACGGCGTCCGCGCGCTCGCAAATGTCGAGCGTTTCTTGCGGCAGCGGCGTGCCCTTCTCGTCGATGGCGATGCCACCGAACAGGCCGTGCTCGAGTTCAAACTTATAACCGAACAGTTCTTCCGTTTTTTTCAATACCTTTATCGCTTCATCGACGACTTCAGGGCCGATGCCGTCGCCGGCGATGACCGCTATTTTCTTTACTTCTGCCATACGTTTAAGTTCACTCCCGACTTAGGTTCCATTCCGATTGCTATGTTTAGTTGTAGCACATATCGCGGGTCTCGTCCAAAACATAAAAACTATGCCGTTAATAGTTAACGGCTATGAGTTGCGGAACGCGCTCTTGCTGACTGACATGAAGCTGCTTTATGACTATCTTTGCGCTGCGGCAACAACGATTGTCGCGATTCGTTCAACCTCGTTTCGATCAATGACGGGCAGGCTTGGATGCGCAAAAGGAAAACAGGGCGAAACGCCTATGACGTTGACTAGTTCGTCAATTAGTTCGACGTCTCGCGGCTGCCGCAAAAGCGCCCACTTTGCATAGGGCGCCCGTTTGAAGCCCTCGGCCAAGATAATGTCCGCCGGCGGCAGCATCCCCGCCAGCTCCTCCAGCGAGGCTTCGCCCGGCGTCCAGACTGCCGATAAGGCCGGCGAGGATGCGCCCGTTCCCGCAGCCCCGGCCGCCAGATGGAGCCACGTATCCTTATCGGGCAGATCAAGCGCAGCCGCCCTGGCCCTCACGCTTTCGTCCGGCTGGTGCCCATGATGTTTGAGCGTTGCCACCTTCATGCCAAGGCTCGTCAGATGCCTTACGAGTGCGCAGAGAAGCGTCGTTTTGCCGCTGTCTGCATAACCTACGATCTGAATAACGGGAGGCAGGATGCTCATAGTCGCAGACGCTCCTTTGCTATACGATAGTCCTCCGGCGTATTCATGTTCATGAGCCGGTCCGACACCTCGCCTTTCGGCAGCCATCTCACCATGTTCATACTTTCCGTAGCATCCATCACTCGCTTGTTCCCGGCGTTAAGCGCGGCTTGCCATACGGCCAGCGTACGGCTGCGATACAACGCGCACAGCGGATGAAGCTTACCGTCGACCTCGGGCAGCACGGCGTCCGCCTCCGGATGCCGTGCCAGCGTCTCTGCAAGCGCCAGCCATACATGCGGCCCGGCGAGCGGGTAGTCGCAAGCTACGACAAGCTGCAGCGGAAGGCTAGAGGCCGACATGCCCGCGAATATGCCGGCGACGGGGCCGAATTCGTTGACGTTATCCGCAATGACGCGAATTTCTTTCGGTAGAAAGTCGTAGTCTCGTTTAATGTCGGCTACGACCGTCACCTGCTCGGCGACCTCCAAAAGATTTCTGCATAACCGCATAAGCAGCGGCTCTCCGTTAAATTCGAGCCATTCCTTGCGGGCGCCCATTCTTCTGCCGGCTCCGCCGCACAATACGACGGCATGACAGCCTGATAACCTAACGTTAGATTTCCCATTCTTTACGGATATCAATGCCATGCACGCTCCTGCCAGCCGGGAAGCAGCCTAACTTCGATCGTCTCGCCAGCCCGCGTCTCTAGGGCAGACGGAGGAATCGCAAGCAGCGCATTAGCTTCTCCGATCGAGACAAGCCCCGATGAGCTATTCTCAACGCAAGGTCGGGCCATCAGCATGCCTCCCTCAATCCAAACGATGCCGCGCAAAAACCTGGGATTGGCATTGCTCTTTAAGCTGCCTTCAGCTAGACGCGCCTGGTACCATGTCAGAACGCCGCTGCCCCCGCCCAGCCGCTCGATCGCCGGCCGCGCCAACAACTCAAATCCGGCGAAGCAGGCGCCAGGATTGCCGGACAGCCCGATGAGCAGCTTGCCGTCCATGACGATCGCGCTCGACGCGCTTCCAGGTCGAATGGCCAGCTTGGAAAACAAGAGGCCGGGGCCGGCTTCCCGAAAAAATCCGCCCATGACGTCGGTGTCTCCCACGGAAATACCGCCCGACACGACGACTAAATCGGCATCCGCGAGTCCGCGCCGCAACGTTTGTTTCGTTTGGTACGGCTCATCCGGCACATGCGCGTCCCACAACGTTTCCCCCGCCGCCGATTCGATCAATGTCCGCAGCATCGGCAGATTGCCGTTGCGAACTTGTCCGATGCCCGGCACCGAGTCGACGGACACCACATCGTCCCCCGCCGTAATGACGACAATACGCGGCTTGCGGTAAACGCGAGGCCGTGCTGCGCCGACCGACGCCAGCAGCGCTGCTTGTCCCGGACCAATGCGCGTTCCCGCCGCGAGGAGCACGCTGCCGGCCGAAGCTTCGGCGCCTGCGGCTGTGACATGCCTGCCCAATGTCTCCGGCCGCAAAAATACAGCCTGGCGCAAGCCTTCGTCGCCCTGCTTTAAGACAACGGCTTCTTGCATGACGACCGTATCCGCGCCTTCGGGCAGCGCGCCGCCTGTCCCGACGCGCATGGTCTCGCCCGGGCGAATGCTGAACATTATGGCGCCGCGAGCGTCCCCTTCCAAAACGTCAAGCATCACCGGTCGCTGCGGCGACGCTGCAGCCAGATCCGCCGCTTTAACGGCATAGCCGTCCATGCCCGAGCGGGCAAACGCCGGTATCGGCGAATCCGTCCGCACCGCTTCTGCCAAACGAAGGCCGTATGCCTGAATCAGCGGCACCTCCTCGGCACCGATCGGCTCGGCCCAGGCCAAGATGCGCCGCTGTGCTTCTTCTAGGGAAATCGCGTCCCGGCGTCCACTCATTTTTCTGACCCCACCCTAATTCCTGTAATCATAATATTTTCCATATAATAGAATACATCAAGTGGAGATGTCATTTTCTCGCGCTCATACCATTATCCCATCGGCTCAGATTGACTTTATTTTGAGCAGTGGAACTAATCTTCCGTTTCTAAAAGTAGTTGTCCCCCGCGAGCGTTCCTGCGAAAATCATGTGCAGCGGCAGATCCAGCCTGTTAATCATTGTATCATTTCTCCCCGATGCACAATAGCGCACACTCCAGTCTGTACTGACTCATCCGGCCCTTCATCCGGTTAAGATTTGCGGAGTTCCGGGATAGTGATCGAGCGAAGTGCCAGTCTAAAACTTACTCGATTAGATACGTAGTTGATGGCGTTCTGAGCCAATCCGGCGCCTAGCTGATTCAATGGGATAATGGAATGAGTTCGGAAAAACGAACCTATATACCGCTAGCCATGCCCAAGAAATAAATAACGCACCGCCGTCGATTCCTCGACGAACGGTGCGTCCGCATGTTAAATACCTTCGCGTCACTTGCTACAATTACACGCCGACGCCGGCATGCGCCAACGCCTTGGACAGCCTGGCGATGCCTTGCCGCGAACGCTCCTCGTCCGTGTACGAGAAGTTAAAGCGCGCCTTGTTCAGCTCCGGCTGCTCGGAATAAAACGAGATGCCCGGGACGAACGCGACGCCGTGTTCGACGGCCGTCTTCAAAAGATCGTTCGTGTTCACCGACGACGGGAACTCGATCCAGATGAACATGCCGCCCTTCGGCACTTCCCACTTGACCCCCGGCCAAGCTTCCTGCTGGAGCAGACCGACCATGTTCTCCATCCGCGCTTCATACTCCGTGCGGACGAATTCGATGTGGCCGTCCAGGTCGAAATGGGTCAGCAGCTGATACAATGTCTGCTGATCCAGCGTGCTAGACTGCAGATCGGAAGCCTGCTTGGCGCGCGCCATATTGCGGATGATATCCGCATCGGCCATTACCCAGCCTGTACGCAGACCCGGAGCGACCGTCTTGGAAAAGGTGCTCGTATAGACGACGCAAGAGCCCTCGACGGACGGCGCCAGCGAGAAGATCGAAGGATATGTCAGCGACGCGTCGCCGAACTTCAATTCGCCGTACGGATCGTCCTCGAGGATCAGCGTGTCCGTACGTTGGCACAGCTCGAGTACGGCTTTGCGGCGCTCGAGATTCCAAGCCTTGCCGGTCGGATTCGAGAACGTCGGAATGACGTACAGCATCTTGGGCTTGTACTTCAGCAGCTTGGCTTCGAGATCCGCAAGGTCGAGGCCGTCGCTGTCGCCTTCGACGGACACGGTCTCCGCCCCATAGGAACGGAATACCTGCAGCGCGGACAAATAGGTCGGACGTTCGACCAGAATCGTGTCGCCCGGATCGATGTAGATTCTCGTGAGCAGATCGATCGCCTGCTGCGAGCCCGTCGTGAGCAGCATGTCGTCGGGCGTGACGTTGCAGCCCTTGCGCGCCATACGCTCGCAAAGCGCCTCGCGCAGCGGCAGGTAGCCTTCGGTCAGGCCGTATTGCAGCGCCTTGTTGCCTTGGGCCATCACGCGCTGGAACGCTTCGGACACCGCGGCGACCGGGAAGTGCTCCTCGGCAGGCAGCCCGCCGGCGAAGGAGATGATTGAATTCCCCTGCGTCAGCTTCAAAATTTCCCGGACTGCCGAGGAGGAGAAGCTCCCGAGTCTGGAGGAGTATCTGTAATTCATACGGGGTTCCCCATTTCTCAAATGACGGCGGTCCGTAGCTTCGAAGCGGCGGGCCTCCGCCTTAAATATTCGTTATCGGTTAAATCAAGGTGACGTTGTCGCGATCCCGCTTGGTGCGAGGCGGCTCCTGCCGCTTCTCTACCAGGCGGTTAAGCGCATCTACGTACGCGCGCGCGCTCGCTTCGAGTATGTCGGTGCTGACGCCGCGGCCTTGCGCGCTGTACTCGCCCTGCTTGAGCACGACGTGAACCTCGCCAAGCGCGTCCGTGCCGTCCGTAACCGACTTGATCGTGTAATCGTCCAACTCAACGACCTCGCCCGTCTGGGCGTTGATCGCGTGATAGATCGCATCGACGGAGCCGTTGCCCTCAGCCGTATGCGACACGATGCCGGCCGGCGTCTTCAGCTTGACCGTCGCGCTTGGACCCTTATGGCTGTCGAACGACACGACGAGCTGTTCGAGCGCGAACACTTCCGGCGTCTCGATGATCTTTTCTTCGAGCAGCGCCAGAATATCCTCGTTGGACACGTCCTTCTTGCGGTCGGCCAAGTCCTTGAACTTGCCGAAGGCGGCGTTGACCTGCTCCTCGGACAAGCCTTCGAAGCCGAGATCGACGAGCTTCTCGCGGAACGCGTGACGGCCGGAGTGCTTGCCGAGGACGAGCTTGCTGTCCTTCATGCCGATCGTCGCCGGGGAGATGATCTCGTACGTCGTCTTCTCCTTCAGCACGCCGTCCTGGTGGATGCCCGACTCGTGCGCGAACGCGTTCGCGCCGACGATTGCCTTGTTGCCCGGCACGGGCATGCCTGTCAGCTTGCTGACGAGGCGGCTCGTCTTGGCGATCTCCTGCAGGTTCAGGCCGGTTGTCGCCTGGAAAAACTCCCCGCGCGTATAAAGCGCGAGCGCCACTTCTTCAAGCGCCGTATTGCCGGCGCGCTCGCCGATGCCGTTGATCGTGCCTTCGATCTGGTCGGCGCCGTTCTGAATCGCGGCCAGCGCGTTAGCCGTCGCCAAGCCCAGATCGTCATGGCAGTGCGCGGAAAGCTGAACCTTCTCGATGCCGGGCACTTGCTCCTTCATCGTCTTGAAAATATTGCCGTATTCGTAAGGCGACAGGTAGCCGACCGTGTCCGGCAGGTTCACGACGGATACGCCGAGCTTGACGGCAAGCGCTGTCACTTCGACAAGGAAGTCGATCTCCGTACGGCCGGCGTCTTCCGCAGAGAATTCCACTTGGGAAAAGTGCTTCTTTGCGTACTTGATCATCGCTTCCGCGGCTTCGAGCACCTCGTGCTTTTCCATGCGCAGCTTGTGCTTGCGGTGGATCGGCGAGGTGGCGAGGAAAATGTGGATGCGCGGATCCTGGGCGCCCTTCAGCGCTTCGACGACCGCGTCGATGTCCTTCTCGCGGGAACGGGCGAGTCCGGTAACGGACGCGTTCTTAATGGCGCGAGCGACCGCACCCACCGCGGCGAGGTCGCCGGGCGAAGCGATCGGGAAGCCGGCTTCGATCCGGTCGATGCCGAGCTTTTCGAGCTGCAGGGCGATTTCGACTTTTTCCTGCGTATTCAGGTTGACCCCGGGGGATTGCTCACCGTCGCGGAGCGTCGTGTCGAACATATAAATTTTGCGCATGGCGTGGCCTGCAGGCCCGCACCTCCGATCGTCATGCAGATGAGAGAAAGAGAAGGCCGAAATGCTCCGACCTTCTCCCGATTATAACATAAGGTTAGCTAGCTCTTACTTCTTGATCCAGTGCATCAGGCCGCGCAGCTGCGCGCCGACGACTTCGATCGGGTGCTCGGCTTCGATGCGGCGGGTAGCCGTCATGAACGCGTTGCCGGATTGGTTCTCGAGGATGAAGTCGCGAGCGAACTTGCCCGTTTGGATGTCCGTCAGAACAGCCTTCATCGCCTTTTTCGTCTCGTCGGTTACGACGCGCGGGCCGGTGACATAGTCGCCGTACTCAGCCGTGTTGGAGATCGAGCTGCGCATCGAAGCGAGGCCGCCTTCGTACATCATATCGACGATCAGCTTCAGTTCGTGCAGAACTTCGAAGTAAGCCATCTCAGGCGCGTAGCCGCCTTCGACCAGCGTTTCGAAGCCGGCTTTGACGAGCGCCGTAGCGCCGCCGCACAGAACGGCTTGCTCGCCGAACAGGTCGGTCTCGGTCTCTTCGCGGAACGAAGTCTCGATGACGCCCGCGCGGGTACAGCCGATGCCTTTCGCATAAGCCATGCCGATTTCGAATGCTTTGCCGGTGCCGTTTTGGTGGATCGCGATCAGTCCGGGAACGCCGAAGCCTTCGACGTACGTACGGCGAACCATGTGGCCCGGGGACTTCGGCGCTACGAGCAGGACGTCTGCATCCTTAGGAGCGACGATCTGGCCGAAGTGAACGTTGAAGCCGTGGGAGAACATGAGGGCTGCGCCCTTCTTCAGGTTCGGTTCGATCTCTTCGCGGTAAACGCGAGCTTGCGTTTCGTCAGGCATCAGGATTTGCACGACGTCTGCCTTGGAAACAGCTTCAGCTACCGGGAATACTTCGAAGCCGTCGTTGCGAGCCGCTTGAGCGGACTTGCCTTCGCGAAGGCCGATGATGACTTGCAGGCCGCTGTCGCGCAGGTTTTGCGCTTGGGCGTGGCCTTGGCTGCCGTAGCCGATGACCGCGATCGTTTTGTTTTGCAGGGCGCCGAGGTCGGCGTCTTTTTCGTGGAACAGTTTGACTGCCATTGGTAAGATCCTCCTTAGTATGTGAAGCTGGGATATATAGGCGACCCTCATGGAACGGGCGTCCCAAGGGAGAACCGTATTCGCGCGGCGCAGTCCGACTCCGTGTACAAGCCCTGGCCGCGAAAGGGAGTTCTCCCCTCGAACACCCGCTCCTGGGATAGCGGATGAAAGAAATAATGCCGGGGGCGGCAGCGCGATGGCTCCTTAGCTTAGCGCGCGCCGCCCCGCGCCATCGCCGTCACGCCTGTCCGCGACAGCTCGCGGATGCCGTACGGCTTGAGCAGCTCAATCATGGCGTCGATCTTGTCGGTATCGCCGACGACCTGGACAATCAGGCTGGTCGGGCTAATGTCGACAACGGCGGCACGGAACGTATCGACAATGCCGAGAATCTCGGGCCGGGCCGAAGGATCGGCGCCGACCTTGATCAGACCTAGCTCCCTGGCGACCATCGGGCTGCTGCCGATATCCACGACCTTGATGACGTCGATAATCTTGTAAAGCTGCTTTTCAATCTGCTCGAGCGTATGGTCGTCGCCTTTGGTGACGATAACCATGCGGGACAAGCCCGGCTCTTCGGAGGTCCCGACGGTGATGCTCTCGATATTGAAGCCGCGGCGTCCGAACAGGCCGGACACCCGTTGCAGCACGCCGGGCTGGTCGTTCACGAGAATGGCGATCGTATGTCTGGTGCTCATTCGTCATCCCCCATCAGCATTTGATCGATCGTGCTGCCCTGCGTAACCATCGGATAGACATTCTCGCCCTTGCGGACGACGAACTCGACGACGGCAGGGCCGTCATGCGCGAGCGCCGCTTCCCAGGCCGTGCGGGCTTCGTCTTTGTTGGTTGCGCGGAAGGCTTTGACGCCGTAAGCTTCGGCAAGCTTGACGAAATCCGGGCTGCCGGCCAGGTCGATATGGCTGAAGCGGTTGTCGTAGATGAGCTCCTGCCATTGGCGGACCATGCCAAGCACCTGATTGTTCAGGATCGCGACCTTGACAGGAATCTTATTGATCGCGCAGATGGCGAGCTCCTGCGAACACATCTGCATGCCGCCGTCGCCGTTGATCGAGACGACCGTGCGGTCCGGATTGCCCATCTGCGCGCCGATCGCCGACGGGAAGCCGAAGCCCATCGTGCCGAGTCCGCCCGAGGTGACCCAGGAACGCGGCTTGTTAAACGGATAGTACTGCGCCGCCCACATCTGGTGCTGGCCGACGTCGGTCGTGACGATCGCGTCGCCGTTCGTCGTCTCGTGAATCATCGATACGACCCACTGCGGCTTGAGCTCTTCGTCCGAATCCTTGTACGTAAACGGCTTCGCCGCCTTGCGCTCGGCGATCTGCGCCCGCCAGGCATCGGCCTTGGACGCGTACTTGGCGCCTGCGACCGCCTGCTGCAGCACAGCCTTGACGTCGCCGACGATCGGGATGTCGGTCGGTACGTTTTTGCCGATCTCCGCAGGGTCGATGTCCACGTGCACGATCTTCGCATGAGGCGCGAAGCCGTTGAGCTTGCCCGTCACGCGGTCGTCGAACCGAGCGCCGATATTGACGAGCAGATCCGACTCCTGGATCGCCATGTTGGCCGTCCAGGTACCGTGCATGCCCGGGAAGCCCATATGAAGCTCGTGTCCGCTCGGGAACGCTCCGAGGCCCAGCAGCGTCGTCGTAACCGGGATGCCGGTCTTCTCGGCGAAGGCCAGCACTTCCTCGTGGGCGCCGGAGTAAACGGCGCCGCCGCCGACCAGCAATACTGGACGCTCTGCCTGCTCGATTGCGCGCAGCATCTTGTCGACCTGCTGCTTGTTAGGCTGAACGGTCGGGTTGTAGCCCCGAAGCTTCACTTCGTCGTGCGGCTTGAACAGCGCCTTCTCATTAGAGACGTCCTTCGGAATGTCGATCAGGACGGGGCCCTTGCGACCCGAGTTGGCAATATGGAACGCCTCGTGAATAATCCGCGGCAGATCCTCGGCCTTGCGCACCAGATAGCTGTGCTTGGTGATCGGCATCGTGATGCCCACGATGTCGGCCTCCTGGAAGGCGTCCGTGCCGATCAGCGTCGTCGCGACGTTGCCAGTGATGACAACGAGCGGTACGGAATCCATATATGCCGTCGCGATGCCGGTGACGAGGTTGGTCGCGCCCGGGCCCGACGTCGCGATGCAGACGCCGACCTTGCCGGTGCTGCGCGCATAGCCGTCGGCCGCATGGATCGCGCCCTGTTCATGACGGGTGAGCAGGTGATTAAAGTCTTCGAAGCCGTACATCGCGTCGTAAATATACAGAACGGCGCCGCCCGGATAGCCGAATACGCAGTCGACACCTTCGAGCAGCAGGCTGCGCAGCAGCATCTCGGATCCCGAGATGACCTCTTGCTTGCTCCATTTCTCGATCAATTGTTCCTTGGACTTCAGCGTGGCACTGTTCGCGACCATCCTTCATCCTCCTTAGTGAATCTTCTATGAATCAGTATGCTGTAAATCAAAATAAAAAAGCCCTTCGTCCGAACGTCGTTAAACGTTCAGGGACGAAAGGCTGTTCCTTCCGCGGTACCACCCGGATTCGCACGCGATCTCGCGATCGGCGCCTCATCAAGTATGCCGCCGATCCGAGCGCTCGGAGGACGTCCATACTTCAGGCGCGATAACGTGCGCCATCCCGAGACTCCTTAATAAGCTGCGTGCAGCCGTTCGGGAGACCAGCTCCGAGGAGACCTTGCGTACAGGGTTATCGGCATCGGTCTCAGCAATCCCGACGCTCTCTGAGCGATAGTGCCCACCCGCATCTTCCTCTTCAACGCTGTTCAAGATGAATCAATGTAGTACCCATTATATGCTCCGGTGAAGCGTTAGTCAAGACAAGGATTAAAGTCTTGGACAAATCCATTTCCGCCCCGCTCAACCGGCCGTCAAAACCCCGGAAAGCCCATTATCTCCGTTCGCCCGCACGCTCATGCGCGATGCCCGGCGGACCCGGCGGATCCGATTTAAATCGGATCGGCTCCTATGCGCGGAGAGCGAGCGGCGTAGTCCCTTCATATGATAATCCAATTATACGCATTCCGTATGCGGACCGCTCTGGAGGAGATGCCTATGTTGCGCTGGCTGAAGCGAGGCGACCTGCCCGCCATCGTCCGGATCGTCACCAAGGAGCTGATCCCGATCTCTCCTCACCCCCATCCGGGCGGGCGGAAGCTCCGCAAGGATATGGCATCGCGCCTCGCGCAGGGCTCGACGCTCGTCGCATCCGAAGGCAGCAAGGTTCGCGCCTTTCTTCACCTCATCATACAGCACGATACGCTGTTCGTCGATCTGCTCGCGGTTGACCGATCCTGCCAAGGCAAAGGCTACGGCTCCAGGCTGATGAGCCGTGCCGAACGCCACGCGCAGAACCTCGGCTGCATGCGCGCCAGGCTATACGTGGACGAAGGAAACGAGGCCGGCACGCGATTTTACCGGCGGCTGGGCTATTCGGTCGTCGCGCACCATGAAGCGTTGAAATGTTATGAAATGTATAAATGGCTTTGATGGCTTATTCCCTGCTCTCCAGCCGGAGCGGCGTCGCCTGCAGCGGAACGCCTCCCTGGCCGACGCGGACGGTCTCTGCCTGAAACGCGCCCTTGTAGGCGAAAATCCGGCCCATGAGCGGATTGCGGACCGATACCGAGATGCGGTAGCAGGCGTCGTCCTCGTCGTACCATTCGCATACGTCGGCGCAGCCGGTGAGCGGCCCGGGAAAACGGAAACCGAGCGGGCCTTCATAGAAGCGCTGCTCGCCGGAACGAATCTGGATGCCGCCGTTCGGCGCCGCCCATGCGTCCAGGTCGACCGCAAGATGCTGTTTATTTCCCAGGTAATCTACGATGCGTTCGCGATCGCCGCTATAAACCATCGTCGCGTCGAACCGGCGAAGCGACCGCTCGAAGCGGAACGTGCGGTTGATGGTCAGCGTTTCTCTGCCGAGCGCGTCGCGGTATGCGTAATTTTCGATGGAAAACGGGACTTGGCGCCCCCCTTCGGGAAACATGATGTTGCGCGACGCGCCGACCGCAAGCGGGAGCGACGCCCACTTCGCATAGCGGACCTCCTCCATCACGCCTCGCCCGATCGAAGCGATCCCTTCTCCGCTGTGAAATCCGAAACGCTCGCGGATTTTCGGATGCAGCTTTGCGAACTCCTTCTCTCCGAGCGCTTTTTCGAATATCGACTTCATGCATGTTCCCCCTTTATGGTCGTTTTCTCGTTGCGGTTTCCGGGCTGCCTTCTGCATCTGTTAGCGGATGGGAGCCCTTTATACGTCCAACGTGCGGCAAAAGTAGCCGCCAGCATCAGCATCGCCAGGACGAGCGGGTTGAACGGCGCGTACAACAGCCCGGGCGTACCTGCCAAAGCGACGGCCGTGAGCGCGCATACCGCGATCGCTTGCGCCGCGAGCAGCTTCGGAGACCTCCGTAGCGCCACGATGCCCGCAACCAGCAGCTCGCCGACGCCGAGCGCGGATATGAACGCCGGCTCGAAGCCTGGAAACCAGCCGAGCGCGCGCAGCAGGTCCAGCTCGCCCGAGGCGACAGGATACAGCAGTTTGGGCACCAGGCCGGCATAAGCCCAGCAAAGCGACAAGACGGCGATGCTGAGCGCATGCAGCTTGGCGCGCAGCAGGCTCTCCTCCGGCGGCACGCCGCGGTCGAGCCACAGCCGCAGCGCGTCAAAGCTCCAAGCGGTGGCCCAACCGAACAACGGCCTGAACAGCAGCCGGTCGAGCCAGCGTCCCGCGCGGCCGAACCGCGGCCGATAGTCGAAGCGCGTGACGAACCGCACGCCGCCGGCCGGCAGCGGCGTATAGCGCCAATATCCGCCTCCGCGCCCGATAAGCGAGAGCGGATGGTCCGTCCCGAAGGCGAGGACCGAGGTGCGGACGCCATCCGCCGCGACGTCCGGCGCCCGGGACTTCCCCGTGCCGCGGATCGAGCGTCCGAAGCCGATCCGGGTCAGGTAGAGAAAGTGCTGGTCGTCCTTCGGCGTTGCCTTCGGCAGGTAGTCGATCTCCGAAAAGCGCAGATCCCAGCGCTCATGAAGCTTGGGCTGCTGCGTGTGTCGCCAAAGCGCCTCCATGTCCGAAGCGATGTCGATCTCGACATAGATCGGACGCCCTGCGCCCGCCGCACGCTGACGGCCGCGCGCCTTATCTGTCCGAAGCTGTCCTCGGGTTTCGGCTGCTCGCATCGCCTCCGCTCCCTGTCCGACGCCGGCTGTTAACGCTTCGACTATCGGCAGCACAGCGGCCACCTGCCCAACACCAGCTGTTAACGCTTCGGCTGTTTGCATCGCAGCTGCCCCTTCGCCGACTTCGGCTGTCAGCGATTCGCTTTGTTCTACTGCCGCAGCCGCATCGCCGTCCTGTCCGGCCCAGCCGCCGCCGGCCAGCAAACGCCGCCGCAGCCGCTCGTCAGGCACCGCCGGGCAGCGCGCGCCCATGCGCCCCGCGATCCGATGCCTCCGCGCGGCGATCGTGTCGTAGACGGCGTCCCGCAGCCGGGCCGGCACGAGCCGGAGCGCAACGGCTGCCGCCGGCCAGGGCCCGTCCAGCGCCGCGAGCGTGCGGATCGCGGCCGCCGACCGCGTCCACGAGGCCGAGCCGCGGACGAGCGCGAAGCTGCCGCCGGGCGGCAGCGCAAGACCAAGGCGCGCCGTCAGCTCCCGCCCGGCCGCGGAGTCCTGCGCGGCGAAGCGCAGCCGCTCCGCCCGGTCCCGCTTCGCCGCGAAGCGGGCGATGCCCCTGCACATCGCGCAGTTTCCGTCCACGAGCAGCACGAACGTATCCGACTCGTTCTCCCGTACGCCGCTCTCCGGCGAGCGCCGCATTGCTGCCAACATGCGGGCGAAAGCGCCCTTTTTCACCGTATCCCCGTGTCGACTCATCTCGTGCCGCCTCCTTCATGTCTTCATTGTAGGATTCGTCGGCGGATCGCGGCAGTTCTAACTTCCTTAGGACGGCGGGCGCGCGAGGGACTATAAAAAATAGGCCCCCGGCGGATCGCCGGAAGCCCAATTAACGCAAAGTGCTATAAAGTCATCGTCATATATACGCTGTACGGGTCCTCTCTATAGTCGGCAAAAGGACCGCAATAGGCGAAGCCGAATCTCTCGTACAGCTTGCGCGCAGGGATGAACGAGTCGGGCGAACCCGTTTCCAGGCTCAGCCGCTCGAAGCCCCTGCGCCGCGCCTCCGCTACAATATGCGCGAGTATGCCCGCCGCGACGCCTTTGCGCAGATGCGCCGCCGCGGTCCGCATCGATTTGAGCTCGCCGTGACCGCCGCCAAGATCCTTGAGCGCGCCGCAGCCCATCAGCTCCCGGCCGTCCCAGGCGCTCCAAAACGTGATCTCCGGCCGCTTGAGCCCCTCGAGATCGAGCGCGTGAATGCTCTCCGGCGGCGTATCCTCGGCCATGCCCCGCAAATGCTCTTCCAGCAGCGCCGCCACCTCGGGACCGGACAGGTCGTCCACGATAATGTTCAAGCATCTTTCGCCTCCATCGGCATTAAAGTTTCCGAACTGCTAATTCCCCTCGATATCGCGTTCCTTGTCCAGACCGCCCTTGCGAACCTTGTCCACCGCCTCGCGCCCGCTGCGCACGCCGAGCTTTTTGAGGATTTTGTTCACCTGGTTTTTGAGCGTGCTCTCGGACTTGTACAGCTTGCGTTCGATCTGCGAATGCGTATAGCCTTCCTCCAGCATCTCGTAAACCTCGCGCTCGGCGGCGGTCAGCGGCTGCAATTGCTCCTCGCGCTTGAGCCGCCTCAGCTCCCTCAGCAGCGCCTCCATCGCTTCGGGATGATGGAAGACGCCGCGGATCGCCTGGGGGAGCTCCTTGAACCTGGACTTGTCCAGGTAGTGCAGCGCGCCGGCGGTGAAGGCGTCCGTCATTGTGCGTTCCGACGAATCCGAAGTCAGCATGATAACGCGGACCGGACGAAGCTCCGCCAAGGCAAGAGCCGTGTGGATGCCGTCGCGCCCGGCCTCGGTCAGATGCACGTCAAGCAGCGCCACGTCGAATTCGATCGAAGCGGCCAGGCGCAGCGCCTCCTCCGGCGTCGCGGCCGTGCCGACGACCAGCAGGTCTTCCTCCCGGTTGAGGTAAACGCTCATCGACTTGATCCAATCCGGGTCGTCTTCGACGAGCAGCAATCGAATCGGCTTCATAGCTCCGCTCCCCCTCATCTCCGCGAACGCGGGATACGCATCCGGACGACCGTGCCGGCCTCCGGCTTGCTGTCGATCTCCGCGCGCCCTCCGCATTTGCGAAGCACCTGATGGACATAGGACAGGCCCAGTCCGTAATTGTTCTTGCCCTGCTTCGTGCTGTAAAAGGGCTCCCATACCCGGTCGAGCAGCTCGGGCGGCATCCCCGCGCCGGTATCCCGGACGCTCAGCACGATATCCCGGCGTTCCTTCGCGATCTTCGTCTCCAGCGTGCCGCCGGCTTCCATCGCATCCGCCGCGTTGGCGAGCACGTTGCCGATCGCTTCGCGCAAATGAACAGGATCGACGAACAGCGCCTCCGTCCCCTCATACTTTTCTATGAGGGAGACGTCTTGTCTGGCGAAGCGCTCCCTCAGCGGCTCCAGCGCCTCTACCATGAGCGCGGCCGGATCGCAGCGCGCCGGATTCCAGGCAAAGTCCCGCGTCCGGCTGTGGATGCGGTTCGCCATCTCCATCAGATGCGCCGCCGCCCGTTCGATGACCGCCAATTGATCGCCTTCGCCGAGGCCTTTTCCGTCCGGCGCGGCGCGCAGGTTTTCTACGCCGATCGCGATTTTGCCGACCTCATTTTTAATCGTATGGTTGAGCAGGCTCGTCCCCATGCCGGCCGCCTTCATGGCGCCGGCGAGCGAGTCGCTCTCGACGCGCACCTTCACCCCGAGAACGCCGTATACGAACACGCACAGCAGGGCGATCGCGAACGAATAGACAAAAAAAACCGAGATGTAGCCGAAAAAGTCGAAATCCGGCCATATCGTCTTGGCGATATGGATAAACGCAACTACGCCGAGCAGCGTCGGCACGGTAATGACGACGGTGATCAGCCGGCTCCTGCGCATCCGCCGGTCCGTCTCCCGGAGGTAGGATGCGATCAGCAACGCGCATGCCGCTAAATAATAGGGCGCGGCCCATATCAGCATCAGCGGGTAGTTGGGCTCGAAGTTGCCGCGCAGCAGCGTATAAGCGAGCGTCGCCGCCGGCGGAAGCAGCAGCCACAATTTCAGACGCCGCTGCTTCGTCAGGGCCGCTGCCGCTCCGCCGGAATAAACCAGGCCGAACACGAGGACGCCGTAAGGCGTCACGATCTGATTGAGCAGCTGCGCGATCTCGAACCAAACGCGCGGCAGCGGTGACTGCAGCCAGAGCCGCGCGACGCCGCCGGTCGCGGCGCTCAGCAGGAAAAATGCGGCCCAGCGGCCGCTCTCGCTGCGAACGTCGGAAGCGAGCAGCACGACCGCGGCCGCGGACAGCATGAGAACGTAGTAGAGCATGAAGTCTCCTAACTTGGCTCGGCGCGTGCGGATCCTTCCCTTACGATTGCGCGCCGGATCACGCTGCACGCCCTTATATGGATGCATTTACACAAGATTATACGCGATGCGCGCCGGTTCCTC
Organism: Cohnella sp. GCM10012308; assembly: GCF_042649185.1. NCBI lineage: Bacteria > Bacillati > Bacillota > Bacilli > Caryophanales > Paenibacillaceae > Cohnella > Cohnella sp. GCM10012308. The sequence goes on along the minus strand of NZ_JBHRYU010000028.1, from coordinate 15,812 downwards.
TAGCTTTGGAATGAGCCGAGGCTTCCTACCGGTTTATTAGAACCGCTCCGATACGACCTTCGCCTGCGTGAACAGCAGCAAATAATCCCGGCCTCCCGCTTTGGAATCCGTCCCCGACATATTGAAGCCGCCGAACGGATGCGTGCCGACCAGCGCGCCCGTGCATTTGCGGTTGAGATACAAGTTGCCGGCGAAAAACGAACGGCGGGCCAGCTCGAGATGCGCCCGGTCGTTCGAGATCACCGCGCCCGTCAAGCCGTAGTCCGTGTCGTTCGCGATGCGGATGGCTTCTTCGAACGAGTCCGCTTTCGTGAACGCGACGACCGGGCCGAAGATTTCCTCCTGCGAAATGCGCGCCTTCGGGTCGACGTCGGCGAAGACCGTCGGCTCCACGAACCAGCCGCCGGAATCGCCGGCGCCTCCGCCCAGGACGAGCCTCCCCTCCTGCTTGCCGACGGCGATATAATCGAGAATTTTGCGGTATGCCTTGTCGTCTATGACGGGCCCGACGTCGGTCGCGCGCTCCGCGGGATCGCCGACGACCAGCTTCCCGGCTCGTTCCGCGACTTTATTTAATACCGCTTCATATATATCTTGATGTACGATCGCACGCGAGCATGCCGAGCACTTCTGGCCCGAAAAGCCGAAGGCCGCTGCGACGATCGCGTCCGCCGCCAAGTCTGCGTCCGCATCCGCATCGACGACGATCGCGTCCTTGCCGCCCATCTCCAGCACGACGCGCTTGATCCACCGCTGTCCCGGCTGCGTCTTGGCCGCGCGTTCGTTGATGCGCAAGCCGATGTCGCGCGATCCCGTGAAGCTGACGAAACGCGTCAGCGGATGATCCACCAGCGCGTCGCCCACCTCGCCGCCGGCTCCGGGCAGAAAGTTCACGACGCCGGGAGGCAGGCCCGCCTGTTCGAGCAGCTCGACGAACTTGGCTGCGATGACCGGCGTCGGGCTCGCGGGCTTGAGCACGACCGCGTTGCCGCCAACGACCGCCGCGCAGGTCATGCCGGCGACGATCGCCAGCGGGAAGTTCCAGGGCGGGATGACGACGCCGACGCCGAGCGGCGCGTAGTAGAGCTGGTTTTCCTCCTCCGCCGACGGCGTCAGCGGCTGCGGCAGGGCAAGGCGCTGCATTTCCCGTGCGTAAAACTCCATAAAGTCGATCGCCTCTGCGGTGTCGGCGTCCGCCTCTACGCGCGTTTTGCCGGCCTCCAGCGTCATCCAGGCCGAAAATTCATGCTTGCGCCGCCGCAGCATCGCCGCCGCCCGGTACAAGTAGCGGGCTCTCTCATGGGGATCGACGCGCTTCCAGCTCTCGAACGCGACTGAAGCGGCGTCGATTGCCCGCTCGGCCAGCTCGCGGTCGGCCTGCGCGACGATTCCGACGACTTGGCCATGCTTGGCCGGATTGACAGATGCCGCCTTGCGTTCCGTATCGATTCGCGCTCCGCCGATGACGAGCGGGTAGCTCCGGCCGAGCTCCGCTTCGGCTTGCCCGAGCGCGGCGTCATATGCGAGGTTGGCCGGCTCCGCCTTGAAGTCCGTGAAGGCTTCGTTTTTAAATTCGGTCCTCATTCCTAAAAAAAGCCTCCTTCTGGTAACGAATGATAACAGCCTCTCCTCCTCAATCTATGCACGACCGACATGCGAAAGGAGCGTCTCCCATGAATATCGGTTCGACGCTGTACCGCAAAGCGATGACGGCCTTGGCGGGCAACCGCACGGTCAAGCGGCTGACGCTCCGGTTCGGCCGCAAGCTGGCCGGCCGCTTCGTCGCCAGCGATCATCTGCAAGGCGCGCTGCGCGAGGTGGCGGCGCTTAATCGCCTGGGCATCATGGCTACGCTGGACGCGCTCGGCGAAGGCATCGGCAGTCTGGTGGAGGCGCGCGCCTACCGCGACGAATACTTGAAGCTGCTCGACGCGATCGCGGATTCGGGCGTCCGCGCCAATGTATCGCTGAAGCCGACGCAGATGGGACTCTCGCTGGATGCCGGCGCCTGCTGCCGCAACATCCGCGAGATCGTCGTCCGTGCCAGGGAGTACGGCAATTTCGTGCGGGTCGATATGGAAAATTCGCCTTATACGCAGGCGACGATCGATATGACCGTCCGGCTGCACCGGGAGGGCTTGTCCAACGTGGGTACCGTGCTGCAAGCATACCTGAAGCGGAGCGAAGGAGATGCGCGAGACCTGATGGACGCGGGCGTTCCTTTAAGGCTCGTTAAAGGCGCATACCGCGAGCCTGCCGCCATCGCCTTCCAAGAGACGGCCGAGATCCGCGCTCGCTTCAGAAGCATCGTGCAGCTGCATCTGGATCGCGGCGTCTACACGGCCGTCGCGTCGCATGACAACGCGATTATAAGCTGGGTCAAAGCCTATGCGGATGAGAACGGAATTTCGAGGGACAAATTCGAATTTCAGATGCTGTACGGGCTGCGGATGTCCGAGCAGGCGAGGCTGGCGAAGGAGGGCTATCGCGTGCGCTGCTACGTGCCTTACGGTACGATGTGGTATCCCTACTACACGCGCCGCTTGGCGGAAAAGCCGGGGAATCTGTGGCTGGTGGTGAAGAATATGCTGCGTTGAACGGACGCGGAGCGAGACGGCTGTTCACTATAATGTTCAAAACCGACACAGTTGCCGGCTCCGACTCTCAACTCGCGCTTGGTGCACTTTTCTTGTGCACGATGACCATCGCATTTCAGGCTGCAGCTCCAAACGCATCCGAGATGCATCATTCTAGCCCATTCTCGTGCATAATGACCGCCCCAGCGGATCGAGAGCCACCCTAGATGCATCGTCATTGCGCAGTATGTCTGCCTTCACGAAAAACGGGAAGAAGCGGTGTCACGCCGCATCCTCCCGATTTGCTTTACTATTGGACAGTTATACACGACTGGCGCAATCAACTGCCGTGGCATCCGGCATCGGCGACGATCGCCTTACCACCAACCGCCCAGACCGCCGCCGAAGCCGCCGCCAAGGCCGCCGCCCCAGGCTCCCCAGCCGCCTGCAAAAGGGGCCGTGCCAATGGCGAGTATATCGAACAATACCAGCGGAATAATGGCTTTGGTCTGCACCTGTTTGCCTTTCCTCCGCTCGAGAATGAGCGAATCGCCTTTGATCGCGACCAGCTTGCCGTAGACGACGGACCGGTCTTTTCGAACGGCATAAATATGGCGTCCGACGAGCTTTTGCGCTTGCGATTTAGTCACGCGTGCCATGCGAACTCCTCCTCTCACCGTTTGTCCGATCAGTATATGACGGCGGACTTCGTTAGGGATGTACGCTTGTACGAGGCGAATCGCGGAGTTGCGCGGCGCGCTTGCCGGGGAATTCAAAGCGACGAACGCTAAAAGACGCCGTCCCGGCGAAGGGAACGGCGTCTTAAACGCGATCGATTACGCGTTGATTTTTTCTTTGGCGGTGCCAGCCAGGGAGTTGAACGCTGTGATGTCGTTCACGGCCAGGTCGGCGAGGATCTTGCGGTTTACTTCGATGCCGGCCAGCTTCAGGCCGTACATCAGCTTGCTGTAGGACAGGCCGTTCTGACGAGCGGCTGCGTTGATACGCACGATCCACAGCTTGCGGAAGTTGCGCTTGGTCTGGCGACGGTCGCGGTATGCGTACGTCAGGGACTTCAGAACTTGCTCGTTGGCTTTCTTGAAGAGGCGGTGCTTCGCGCCCCAGTAACCTTTAGCCAGCTTCAGGACTCTATTGCGACGGCGGCGCGTTACGAACCCGCCTTTGACTCTTGCCATTTGAGATTACCTCCCGGTGAATGTGTAAGTCCGCTGCGCGGCGCAGCGAAACGGATCGATTACTTCAGGTTAGCCAGTTGTTGCTTCATGCGGCGAACGTCGCCGTCGGCAAGCAGCGGCTGCGTGCCCAGAACGCGCTTTTGGCGGCCGGACTTGTGGGACAGCAAGTGGTTCTTATAAGCCTTGAAACGCTTGACCTTGCCGGTACCGGTGATCTTGAAGCGGTCCTTCAGGCTGCTGTGAGTTTTCATCTTAGGCATCTGTATTTCCTCCTGTCGTCAGTGGGTGGCCTTGGGGGCCAGAATCATAATCATGCTGCGGCCTTCAAGCTTCGGCACGCGCTCGATGACGCACAGGTCTTCGCCCGTGGCCTCGGCGGCGACGCGCTCAAGAATTTTCTGGCCGATGTTGGAGTGCGCAATCTCACGACCGCGGAACCGCACGGAGCACTTGACCTTATCGCCTTCTTTGAGAAACTTGATCACGTTGCGCATCTTGGTCTGATAGTCATGCTCGTCGATGTTCGCACGGAACCAAACTTCCTTCAGATCGACGATCTTCTGATTCTTCCGGGCTTCCTTCTCTTTCTTCTGTTGCTCGTAGCGGAATTTGCCGTAGTCCATGATGCGGCATACGGGCGGCTTCGCTTGCGGAGCTACATTGACCAGATCGAGATTGGCGTCGATCGCCATCTGCATCGCTTCCCTGAACGGCTTGATGCCGATCTGTTCGCCTTCAGCGCCTACCAGACGTACTTCCTTCGCCCGGATTTCCTCATTGATTTGATGATCCTTGCTAATAACGTTCCACCTCCATTAATGGAAAAAGGTCGTCGTTGCAACCTGGGCAACCGTAAAGGTCAAGAAGAACATAAAAAATGCGGGCCTCATTCGCCCGCATTCCGCTCGCTAACGTTAGATGGCCGCCGGCTGCGAGCAAGCTCGCCCGGTCGGACCGGATACGTAGGATACGCTGACCAGTCGGCGTCAGCCGAACAGGTGAGAAGCGGGAGCTTCTTCTTGATAGCACTGTTTTTCAACAGTTACCGAACTACTATAGCATGCCCATCCGAGCGTGTCAAACGAATTCGGAATTGACCGGTAGGACGGCGCCTGACCGCCGAATTGGCGGATTAGACGCCGCGATGGCATGCTACATTTGCTTGCCTTGCACTTCCTCCAGCCGAAGCACGCGCGTGTGCTCCGTGTGGCTCCATTGCTTGTTGTTCTGGGTGAAGAACGCCCAGAACGTCACCGGCCACCAGGAGAAGAAGAAGATCGGGAACGTGATCAGCCTGAAGTACAGCTTCCAGCTGACCTTCTCGAGCAGCATCGACAGCGGCAGCTGCGCGTAGATGTACAGCGAGATCGGCACCGCGATCCAGGCCGGTGCGACCGAATAGATCGAGTCGAAGTGCGGCGCGCCCGGCAGCAGCAGATCGAACCAGAGCGTAAACGTCAGCAGGAAGCCCATCAAGAAATTGTACGCGTTAAAAATATAAATGGCGGCGTCGATCTTCACCCAGCTCCGCTCGCGGATGCCCTGCCACAGCGTAGGCAGCATGTAGCGGCGCGTGATGTCGAAGTGTCCCTGCATCCAGCGCAGACGCTGGCGCGAGGACGCGCGGAACGTGATCGGCTTTTCGTCGTAGACGCGCGCGTCAAAGTTGAACTTCGGCTTGATGCCGCGCTGAATGCAGCGTACGGTGAACTCCAGGTCTTCCACGAGGCTCGTCGCGCCCCAGCCCATTTCCTTGAGCAGCTTGGTCTCGAACGTCATGCCCGTGCCGCCCAGAAAGTTCGACAGGCCGAGATTGTAGCGCGGTAGCTGCCAGAGGCGGTTGCAGAACCAGTAGTTGATGCCGTTGGCCGCGCTTACCCAGCTGTCATGCGGGTTCTTCGTGTCCAGATAACCCTGGATGACGCGGTGTCCGTTGCACAGATCCTCGTTCATGTATTGCAGGAAGTCGGTAGCGACCAGGTTGTCGGCGTCGAACATGACGATGGCGTCGTACTGACGGGGCCGCTTCCACAGCTCCTTCAGCATCCATTCGATCGCGAACCCTTTGCCCCGCTGCGCGGGATTGCTGCGCTCGCAAGCATAGACGCCTTCGTAGCCGCGGACGATCTTGGCGGTGCCGTCCGTGCAGTTGTCGCAGATGACGAAAATGTCGAACAGTTCGCGCGGGTATTTCATTTTCAGCAAATTCTCGATCAGGGCGCCGACGACGGCTTCTTCGTTGTGAGCGGCCACAAGAAGGGCGAACGACTTGGTCGGCTTGTGCGTGATGGTCTCTTTCTTGCGGTACCAGCCGAAGAAGGACAGGATCACTTGATAGGCTCCGATCAGGAAAAAGAACACCTGAACGCTGAGCAGCAGGCTGTTTAACATATGCGGTATTACCCCCTGGACCCCTATTTTTCATTATTTCTCTCTTTGTTCATCCAAGCAAGCTCGGAGAGTCCGAAAGCATACGCTTGATTTTCTTACCTTCGCTCCGCTTTGTCAAAAGCGGCAGGCGTCCGAATTCGGCGCTGTCGGACCGGATATGCGGAATAAACCGCAATCAATGTTACCGTGTTCCCGAATGCTTCCCCATATCCTCCTCTTGCGCCCAATTTCTCCGTTTAAGCGACTGCAGTCTCATTCCGCTTTCCATTCGACAATAGCTGCGTCAAACGGGAATTGGCTGCATTTTCCGGCTGCGCGCAAATATCTCCATAGAAGTGTACCCATACGTCCCGTCATGTTAAACGGCCCGCTTACTTCCGAGTCCGACGCGAAGCGTTCGCGGTGTACGGCATTCCTCCTCCCGGTCAGTTTTGCCGCTACGTCTGTTCACGACGCAGCTGCGCAAGTCCATGGAAAGTCGTCCCTTTAATAAGACGGAAGCCGGGGCGCGCGGGTTTCCGGTTAATCAGTACTATTTTTGCAACCTTGCCGGATGTACACGCATACTGCCGCTCTGTCGCTTGATTGGAAACGTTGTCCAAATTCGAATATAATGTCGATAGAAGATGACTGAAGTCCTAGTTTTATTGTCATAAGGAGGGGAAGAAACATGGGTTTTGTCCGTTCGTGGCGAAGATCGATCCGTCTTAAGCTCATTCCTTTGTTTTTGTTAACGCTGATTATACCGGTGACCGCGCTCGGCGTGGTCAGCTTCCGGATTTACGACGACGAATCCGGTCGTTTGATCGAGAAAAACTTGCAGAATCTGGTTAACATGGCCGCGAGCATCACGGAAGGCTTCGAAACGGAGGCGTCCAGCGGCCGCATGGCACCCGCCGATGCCCAGGAATACGTCAAGGAGCAGCTGATCGGCGCCAAGACGGGCGATACGAGAGCGATCACGGAGGCTTTCGATCTGGGCGAGAACGGCTACTTTTTCATTTTGAACGAGCAAGGCGACCTGCTGGGACATCCGCTGCTCGAAGGCCAGAACATTATCGACAAAAAAACGAGCTCCGGTTTCTATTACATAAAAGACATGATTGCCAAGAGCATGCAGGGCGGCGGTTTTACCCTCTACGATTGGCCGCTGCCGAACTCGGACAAGGAAGCCCAAAAAATCACCTATGCGCTGCAAGTGCCCGGCGAGTGGGGCTGGATTATCGCGGCGGGCTCCTATATGAAGGATTACAACTCGGGCGAAGGTCATATTCTAAACGCCATCTGGATCACGGTCGCGGTCTGCTGGCTCGTATTCGCGCCTCTTCTCCTGCTGCTGATCCGCTCGATCGTCAGGCCCATCAAGCGACTCACGGCGGAAGCCGCCCGCATGGCGTCCGGCGATCTGAGCCGGCTCGATCTGACCGTCCGCAACCGCGACGAGATCGGCGAGTTGGCAAGCTCGTTCATCCGCATGCACGACAATCTTCGGGAAATCGTCAAGCTGCTGCTCGCGAACGCCGACCGTCTGAACGCCGCCTCGGGCAATATGAGCCTAGCCGTCTCGGAGACGACGCAGGCCGGCAGGCAGATGGCCGTGGCGGCGCAGGAGATCGCCTCGGGCAACGAGACGCAAGCGCGCGCGGCCGCGGAGAGCTCGCAGTCTATGGAGGAGATGGCGCAGGGAATCCAGCGCATCGCGGACACGTCCTCCGAAGCGTTCGATTCGTCGGAGACGACCTTGTTCGAAGCGGTCGAAGGCAACCGGCTCCTGCAATCCACCGATGCCAAGATGAGCGCGATCAGCGAGTCGACCGAGCAGCTCTCCGGCATACTCGCCCGCCTGACGGAGCGCTCCGCGCAAATCGGCGGCGTCGCCGAGGCGATCGCGGAGCTGGCGAGCCAGACCAACCTGCTCGCGCTTAACGCTTCAATCGAAGCCGCCCGCGCAGGCGAAGAAGGCAAGGGCTTCTCCGTCGTCGCCGCCGAAGTCAAGAAGCTGGCGCAGCGCTCCAGCGACTCCGCCGCCGAGGTCGCAGCGCTCATTCAGACCGTGCAAAAGGATGTGTCCGAGGCAGGCGCAACGATGGAGCTGAACCAACGGGCGGTCGAAGCAGGCGTCCAGGCGCTCCTGCTTACCGGCGAATCGTTCGCCGCCATCGTCAAGGCCACGCAGAGCGTCGCGTCGCAGATCCAGGAATCCTCCTCCTCCGCCCAGCAGATGGCGGCGAGCTCCGAGGAAATGGCCGCATCCATGCAGGAGATGGATCGGATCGCGGGTCAAGCAAACGAGCTGGCACAGACGATATCCGCCTCTACCGAGGAGCAGCTTGCCGAGATGGAGGAGCTGAGCGCATCCGCCGAGTCGCTGCGCGCGTTGGCGTCGGAGCTGCAGCAGATGGCGCATCGCTTCAAGCTGTAAATGACTCATTAAACAGCCGTTCCGACGGGCTCGCATGCGTCGAAGCGTCGTTCATTTGCCGCAATGCCTGCAAATATACATCTTTTTTTGCCGATGTCGCCCCTTTGGGACAAAATAGATGCAAAAGCGCAGTTAATTTTCTCCATCGGCCCGATTTTTGACTTGTCCTTTGAATTTACCTGCACATTTGCAGGAATTTTATCAAGTCGCGCGAGTCGGCAGCAAATACATGTGCAAATGCAGCTTTTTTGCCCGCAACACATTCATAAACTACCGGTACACGGAAAGCGAGCTTGCCTTTCCGAATTTCAGCTCAAATATATACATGCCGCGTCTTCTAAAAAAGGATGTCTCTTGGTCCAGTTTAGACCTTGAGACATCCTTTTTTTGTCGCCGGCCATGCATCGGCGCCCGCGTTCGGTCCGAAGCCTACTCGTCGTCCGCTTCCGCTTCAACGGCTATTCCGGACCTGCGGCGGGCCAACGCCTCTTCGGCGCGGCGCTCCTGGTCCGCATGCTCCTCGTCCAGCCGCTCGCGGTGCTCTGCCAGCGCGCGTGCGCCGATAACCGCCTCAAGCCTGTAGATCGGCTGACCCAGGCCAACGAATTTCGTCTCGTACTCGGTCATGACGAGGTCCTCGCGCAGCTCGTCCCGATGCAGATGAAGCGAGACGTTGCGCAGCTGCAGCCCCGCGTCCGCGAAGCTGTTCAGCGAGAACTCGAACAAGCTGAGCGAGTCGGTCTTGAAATGGATCTCGCCGATGTCCGCCAACAGCCGCTTGTATCTCTTCAAGAACAGCGGATGCGTGAGCCGGCGCTTGCCGTGCTTGCTTTTGGGCCACGGATCGCTGAAGTTGAGATAGACGCGCGTCAGCTCGCCCGGCTCGAACATGTCTTCGAGAAATTCCGCGTTTCCGCGCACGAGCGCCAGGTTGGGCACGCAATCTTCGCCTTTTTCCCGCCATACCGCGCGCGCCTTCTCGCTGCCCCGCTGCAGCAGTTCGTCGAAAATATCCATGCCGATGTAATTGATTTCAGGATTTCTCACGCTCATCTGGGTTATAAACCGGCCCTTGCCCATGCCGATCTCGATCATGATCGGACGGTCGTTGCCGAAAAATTCGTGCCAACGCCCCTTCAGCTTCTGCGGCTCCAGCACGACCAGATCGGCCTGTGCTTCAAGCCCTTGCTTAAATTTCCTGCCGCGCAATCGCATGTAAATCCTCCCGTATCGCCGATAATAAAACCGTGCCGCATCCATTGTGCAGGCTTCGGCCTTCTTTGTAAAGCGGCATATGCCTCTACCGGGCAGCGTCAGCAATTTCCCGCCTGATTTTGTTCGTATTTTCCTCGTGATATTTGCGTTGGTTCAGCGGAAACGGCGCTTCGGCGATCAGACGGGCAGCACCCTCCTCGTCCCCGGCTTCGACCATCCGGCGCAGCTCCCTGATGTAGCGCAGATCCGCGTCCCGGCGCGCCCGCATACGCTCCGGATCGCTCGACGGCGAGCCGTGCCCCGGCACGAACAGCTTGATCTCATGAAGCTGCGCGATCGCGTCGAGTTTGAGGAGCGTCTCCTCATAGCTGGCGCTGTCGTGGAAGATGAACGGAAACTCCGCATCCGACAAATAATCGCCTAATATTAAAACGCCGTGCGGCTCGACGACCGTCATCATGCCGTCCGCATTGTGGCCGGGGGCCTGGTAGCAGACGAGCCTCGCATCTCCGAGCGCCAGCGCACCGCCGTCTCCGTCCATCGGATGGTCCACTTCCGGGAACGCGATCTCGTAATTTCTTTTCAAATAATACTTGTCGTCGAAGTCCCGGATCTGGTCCAGGTTCCGCTCGCGCTCGGCCGCGGAGCTGCGGGCGAAGCTGCCGCTTGCGACGACGAGGGCGCCGGGAAACGCCCTCCAGCCGATAATATGGTCGAAGTCCGAATGCGTGAACAACAGCACGACTTGACGGTCCCCGCGCACGCGCTCCACGTAAGCGCGGATCTCTTCGACCTCCCGCGGAAGCCAGCAAGGATCCGCAACGAGGACATGCGTATCCGTCACGACGACGGTCGAGGTTGTCCGGTACAGATCGCTTTCGAATATTTTTACCGCTCCGTCATCTATCCTCAGCATCGAGCGCCCTCCTTAAACCTTTACGCTTCAGTATAAGTCAAGCGCGGTTCCCGAGGAAGAACAAGACGTTCCGCCGCATCAGCCCGAACCCGGAACGTAAATAAGACCGCCTCCCCTGTCGGGAAAGGCGGTCTATCAAAAGTCTGCGTCGGATTAGTTGAGCGGACGGTTGTCTTCGATATGGTAATGGACTTCGATCGCTTCCTGCAGCTTCTTCTTCGCGGATGCGCCGACGTTATGGTTGTTGTTGAACTTGACGCCTGCCAGCGCCATGATTTCTTTGACCGTGAGCTCCACCTTCATCGTATCGTCGCCTTGAGGAATACGTACGGACGTGTTCATGAACTTCACTCGCTTTCTGAAAATAAGATGGGCCAAACCTAGCTTATCCGCACATTTGCGACTGTATCCGACAGACGTCTTATTTGTGTAGATGTCAGATTCATTTGTTGATCTGACGCACTTTTAATATAACACGATCATGTAAGGTTTAGCAAGAAGGCGAGTGCCTAAAAGGCGCCTGTTTTCGAGAAAACTTCTTTATCGGAAATCCGTCCCGCTGTAAAATGAATCGATGAAAATGGTATGCCGGGGCATTTTCAGCTACAATAGAAGAAGCCTAGTCAATCCGACTAAAGATAAGCGCACAAGGAGCGGCGAACGAATATGCCGATCATCGAAAATACAGCAGGCGCAGCCGCAACGCCTACGGAATGGAGCGGCAAACGATTCCATACGTGGAATCACGAAATGAGGCGCGAGTTCGGCACGAAGGTGTTCAAGGTCATGCTGGACGCGGGCTTTACCTGCCCGAACCGCGACGGTTCGACCGCTGCCGGCGGCTGCACGTTTTGCAGCGCGCGCGGCTCCGGCGACTTCGCGGGCAGCCGCCGGCAGGATCTCGTCTCCCAATTCAATACGATCCGGGACCGCCAGCATTTGAAGTGGCCGGAGGCCAAGTACATCGGTTATTTTCAGGCGTATACGAATACGTATGCGCCACTTGCTACGCTGAAGGAATACTACGAGGTGATTCTGGAGCAGCCGGGACTGGTCGGCCTCTCTATCGCCACGCGTCCCGACTGTCTCCCGGACGACGTCGTCGACTATCTGGCGGAGCTGAACGAACGGACTTATCTCTGGCTCGAAATGGGCTTGCAGACGGTGCACGAGAGCACGTCCACGCTCATTAACCGTGCCCACGATACGGCCTGCTACCTGGACGCAGTCGAGCGCCTTCGGGCACGGGGGATCCGGGTGTGCACGCACATCATCTACGGCCTCCCCGGCGAGGATGAGGCGATGATGATGGAGACGCTGCGGCAGACGGCCGCGATGGACGTGCAGGGCATCAAGATCCACCTTCTCCATCTCATGCGCAAGACGCCGATGGTGCGCCAATGGCGCGACGGCCTGCTTCGCTTCCTTGAGATGGACGAGTACGTCAAGCTGATCGTCGACTCGCTGGAGCTGCTGCCGCCGGAGATGATCGTCCACCGCCTGACGGGCGACGCGCCGCGCGATCTCTTGATCGGGCCGATGTGGAGCCTGAACAAATGGGAAGTGCTGAATGCCATCGACGCGGAGCTGGTGCGACGCGGCAGCTGGCAGGGTAAGCACTGGAAGGGACGCTGACCGCATGGGCTTCCATTCCGTGCTGACGATGGCTCAGCGGCTGGTGTCCGAGCGTATCGTGCCGGGCGCGACGGTCGTCGACGCCACGGCCGGCGGCGGCGTGGACACGCTTTTCCTGGCCAGGGCGGTCGGCCCCGGCGGGCGGGTGTATGCCTTTGACGTGCAGGAGGAGGCGCTGGCGCGGACGAGGAAGCGGCTGCTTGAGGCGGCTGCGGCAGCTTCGACGGGGGCCGGCGGCGATCGAACGCCCGGCGAGGTCGTGCTGCTGCATGCGGGGCATGAGGAGATGGTCGCGCGGGTGCCTGCGGAGGTGCACGGGCGCGTCGGCGCGGTCATGTTTAATCTCGGCTATCTGCCGGGCGGACCGGCTCCGGGGGACGGCGCCGGTCCGGTCATTACGAAGCCCGACACGACGCTTGTCGCTTTGGATGCCGCCCTTCGCCTGCTCGCGCCGGGCGGCATCGCGACGATCGCCGTCTACCCCGGCCACGAAGGCGGGCAGGACGAGGCGGCTGCGGTCGGCGACTGGGTAGCCGCGCTGCCCGACGATGCCGTCCAGGCGCTGCTGTACCGCTTCCCCAAGCGGGCAGGATCGCCGTTTTTGTATGCGTTGGAAAAAAAATAAGAGGAGGCTGCATGCATGGCTGTCAAAAAAATCGAGCATGTCGGCATCATGACGAGCGATCTGGATCGTTCGATCGCCTTTTACGCGCAAACCGTCGGTCTCGTACATACGGACACGCTGCCGCACACGAATGGCATTATCCGCCTCGCGTTCCTGTCGTTCCCCGGAGCCGGCGAGACGGAGCTCGAGCTCATCGAGGGGTATGACGGGACGCTCGCCCCCGAGGGGCGCGTGCACCACGTCGCCTTCGGCGTCGACGACATCGAGGCCGAATACTCGCGCATCTCGATGCTGGACGTCGACGGACTCGACGCCGAGATCACCACGCTGCCGAACGGAAGCCGCTACTTCTTTTTCCGCGGGCCGGACGGCGAATCGCTAGAATTTTTCCAATCGACCAGAGGAGGCAACCAAGCATGACACAATCGACCAAACCTTATCCCCTTCACTTCAAGCCCGAGTTCAAAGAACGCGTGTGGGGCGGCCGCGCCCTGGAGCAGTTCGGCTTCGACGTGCCCCCGGGCCATATCGGCGAAGGCTGGATGATCGCCGACCATCCGAACGGCGTATCGCACGTACAAAACGGCGAGTTGGCAGGTCTCGGCCTTGACGAGATCCGCGAGCGCTTCGGCGCGCAATGGTTCGGCGCGAAGGGCGCGGTCGCCGGTCTCGGTCGCTTCCCGCTGCTTATCAAGCTGCTCGATTGCAACGACGACCTGTCCGTCCAAGTACATCCTAACGACCACTACGCCGGTCTGCCCAAGGGCGAGCTCGGCAAGACCGAGATGTGGTACGTCATCGACGCCGCGCCTGACGCCAAGATCATTTACGGCCTGAAGCCGGGCACGACGCGCGAGAAGCTCGCGGCGGCAATCGAGGAAGGCAAGATCATGGATTCGCTGCAGGAAGTGTCCGTCAAAGCCGGCGATACGTTCTACATCCCTGCCGGCACGGTCCACGCGCTCTGCGCAGGCGTCCTGGTAGCCGAGATCCAGCAGAACTCGGACACGACCTACCGTCTCTACGACTATGACCGCCCGGGCCTGGACGGCAAGCCGCGCGAGCTGCATATCGAGGATTCGCTTAACGTGACCGATTACGAGGGCGCCGGCGCAAGCCGTATGTCCACGGCCGGCACGCCGGCCGGAGAATGGCTGCGCCTCGCCTCCTCGCCGTACTTCGAGACCGACAAAGGCGTCGTCGAGGGAGATTGGGAGCTGGCGACGCCGTCCGACAGCTTCGTTATCCTGATTGCCGTGCAAGGCCAAGGCTCGATCGGCTGGGACGGCGGCAGCCTGGATATCAAAGCCGGCGACTGCCTCCTCCTCCCCGCCAACCTCGGCGCCTATCGCCTGGGCGGCAATATGACCGTGCTGCGGAGTCAGCTGCCTTAAGCCCTTTTAGAGCTGCAGTCTCGAATATTGCGGCTGCAGCCGTACCAGGGTTATTGCCCGACCACTCCCGCGTCCCCCGGCGGATGCGAAAGGAAAGATCCTTGGCATGCTGAGACAAATGCTGATTTTGTCCGGATTGGGCATCGCGATGTGGGCCCTTGGGACGCTGTTTTTCATGCTGTTCGGCGATTGGGTGCTCGTCGCCGCAGAGGATCGCCAATTCGGGGCCTCGCTGTTCCTGCTGGAGGCGCTCACGGCGCTCGTCATCCTGGGCGTCGCGCTCGTCGTGCGGCTCCGACTGTTCAGAACGCCCGGTTCGGCGACCCGGTTCGGCTTCGTTGGCGCATTGATCGGCCTTTTGCTCAATACCTTCGTCCTCCTATACAGAGACAAGGTTTTGTACGATCTCGATCAAGGGCAGTATCACACGTTTACGGTTTGGATGACGCTCGCCTATGCCCTTTTCCTTCTGCTGCCGGCGATTGCGGATCGGCTGATTCGCACTAGACCTGTCGAGGCCGCGCATGATCGCGACTCCGACGACGGACTGTATGCGCAAGACGATCCGGCGACGTACCGACCCGAATAAAGCATGAAGCGAAGCCCGGTCCGGCTGCCGAACCGGCAATTAAAAGCGAACCCGCGTTTTCGGATCCCTGGTTTTTCTGGTCCGCAAATCGGGTTCGCCGTTTTTATTTACCGTCCATCTTAACGAAGGAGGCTGCTCCCCATCGAACCGATCACTTCCGCCGAACAGCACAGGCGCGAGGCCCCGTCCTCCGTCGGCTGCATGATCGTCACCGTATCCGACACGCGCACGCCCGATACCGACAAGAGCGGCCGGCTCATCCGGGAGATTCTCGAGGCGAACGGCCATGAAGTCCGGAGCGCGCTCATCGTCCCTGACGAATACGAACGCATTCGCGAGCTGCTTCGCGCGGCCGACGCCGATCCCGCGGTCGAGGCGGTGCTGCTGAACGGCGGCACCGGCATCGCCGCGCGCGACACGACCTATGAAGCCGTTGCCGGCGTACTGACCAAGGAAATGCCGGGCTTCGGCGAGATTTTCCGCATGCTCAGCTTCACGGAGGACATCGGTACGGCCGCCATGCTGTCCCGCGCGATCGCCGGCACGATGGGCCGCACGGCTGTATTCTCCATGCCAGGTTCTACAGGGGCTGTGCGCCTAGCGATGACCCGGCTGATCGTGCCTGAGCTCGGCCATGTCATGCGGGAGATTTATAAGGACGATTTGAAGTAATCGGCCTTTTGGAGGGCCGGAGCTGGCGAGGGTAGCGGAAGCGAGTTCACTAGTGTTGCATTAAAACTAACGCATTAAATTTTTAATCAATAAATTACTATATTTTCTATTTCGTGTTACTTTTTTCGTGGATAGGCATGAAAAAATCTCCTATTGTAGAGGTGTGTAGGTTGCAATCCGT